>WAKH01000048.1 GCA_015523485.1 Thermodiscus sp.
GCTTGGTGTCGGCTACTATTAGGATTCTTGCTGAGACTGCTATGTTGTTACCGTCGGATACCTTTAGGTAAATGTAACCCGAGCTTGCGTTGTGTAGGAGTGTTGCTAGGTCTGTGCCTGAAGGCGCGATTATTGTTCCAGCTACGTAGTCAACGTCTGCTGTGTAGATTGCCGTGGTTGGAACTCCGTTTTCGATCAGCTGGACTGGTATGTTTACTCCAGAGGTTAGTGTTGCGAATCCGTTGTCGCTCCAGTATAACTCTACTTGGCTTCCGATCCATCCTAGCGTGGTCCTTAGATACGTTAGGTTTACGTAGAAGGCCACTGGTGCTCCAGGACCTACTACTACTGGTGGTACTACGACTCCTCCTGTTGCTGCTGCCGCTGGTATCGCTACTGGAACCACTGGTATGACCATTAGTATCGCGAGCGAGACCGCGAACAGCGTCTTCCAGTTCATCTATTCATTCACCCTTTTCACTTTAGACACGTATAGCCCAAGCTGGGCTTGGGCCGCTGTTATTAATCGCTCCTTTCAGACTCTATTTAAGGATGAACCCTCCGATTTGATATGTTCCCCCGGGATATCCCGGGATTTTTCTGGTTATTTAATATCAAAAGAATATATCATAATTAACTATTCCATAAGAGCCTGTATAGCACTTCATGCGGTATATCACCATTCTTACTATATTTAATCAATATAATTAGATATAATCTTTGGGAACTTATGGACAGTTGACTTGACGAACATACCATTGTTGAGTTAATGGCCATTGAATCCAACGCGTATGTATTCTTTGACACACTCGATATACACCCGATATCCACGGTTAGGGCTCCCAAGTCAATTTTTGAGGCTCCGAACTCGTATAGGATATAGTATTGGCTTACATTTTGGAATGAGAGTCTGTCCAATGGAATACTGTCCTTGTAGTCGCCGCCAACTATAAAGTATTTCTTGCTATTATTATAGTATATTTCTATTATATATGGTAGGTGCGCCGCTGAAACTACTGGTTTTAGAGTACTGTATCCTTCGATAATGTATCCGTATTTATTTGATGATGACCAAGTGCTCTCGTAGATTTGGTATGATGTGAGATGAGGGAGGTTGTAGCCTCCAGGTACTTTTATTTTCGCTGAGAAGGGGGTGTTATTGTAGAGTTTGATTATGGTACCTTGCTCAATATTATAGGACCTCGATTCTCCGTCTTTTGTAACAATCAATATTGGTCTAGCTAGATTCCAATCCTGTTGATTAATCGAATTTATGACTTCTGCTAAATAGTCTGAAGGGACTACGTTTACTATTGGAGAGGTCGTGATTATGAGATCCCTCATCTTGCCTATCAGGTACTGATACGAGATGTTATCTGGGATTGTAATTTTGGTTATGTTGAGCTTAACCGTCATCTTCAGAGCATAATTCTTTAATTTATTAGTTGATATTAAGAAAACTATTGGTCCTGTAGTGTGTACATCTGCAGTAGAGTTCCCTATTAGTCTAATAGTGTATGAGTAGCTTCCTAATACAATTGTGGATTTGGTATATAATTTTCCGGTCACTATTGGAGAGTATATGATTGGCAAGTATGTATTTGTTATGGAACCAAACGTGTCGTAGTAGGGGACATTCGTATAATAGGTCTTCAATGCGTTTAACGTGGTTGACAAACTTGCAGCGATAATGCTTCCTTTCACAATAGGCTTGATTTCCAAATATCCATACACTGTTCTCTTCGTTTCGTTTATCCTTAATAGTAGAGTATAATATGGTGAGTAACCAATCGTTGCCGTGTATGTGCAGGACTCCGTCTTTGCTGTCGTATTATTCCATGTTATCTTTAGACTACATAGCTTGCTACCATTATCTAGTATTTGAATTATGCCGCTCAACACTATTTTATACAGTGAATTTATGTTTATGGTGGTATTATCTTGTATGAAGGGCGGCTCTAATCCCAGTAATGGATACCCCGTAACAAGATCTCTTAGAGGACTGGTAATGTTTACCTCATTTAACAACTGACAGCTGAAGAGTCTTGGATCCTTGATGTTAATTTGGTTCCGGATTCTTGGGTCACTTAGCGAGTTATACGTGTGGATTGCTCCAGATTCTCTTTCTACTAGAATGTAAGTCGGCTCGCATCTGTATCCGCTGATTATTGTCGTGTTAACGACTGTTCCTTCAGCAACAACTTTTCTTATAATCGTCTGGTTATGGGTTATCGCGAAGAGTGTTATTTCCTCTCCAGGCTCTATTGGAGATACATAGACTCTAAGGCTCTTGGTTCCGTTAGTTTCAGTAATGTAGGGGATTATAACCGGAGGGGTAGTTTGGTCTAGAATAGTGTCTATGTTTTGAGTGAATCTGTTATTGACTTTGTTGACTGATGTGGTTATTGTAGATGTTATTGCGAAGGATGCGGCTACTAGTGCTATGAGTATGATTATTCCTCCTACTATTTCGCTTAATCCTCTCCTTTTCACTGTCTCCCACTATTGAATTGACAATATCTTTTGTGTAGGAGAGGGACCCTGTGGCGGCTGTTTTCTATTCTAGGTGTATTATTCATTATTCTTGGGGGTCCCCACATTCCAGTGGGTTGGTTGGGAATGGAGAGTGGGCATGTTGATGCCACTATAGTTGACAAAGTGGATAGCGGGGAGATACAGTTAGAAGAGATGAATAGGGTCGGTGTCGATAAAGACTCTTCGAGCGAGATTGCTAAACGACTAATCGATTTCCTACTTGTTTATGATTTCGAAATTGTTCATTCAGAAGGATTAATAATAATTAAGATTATTCTTGATAAATTTAATGTACTCATCATTCCAATGGGTGAGAAAAGGATTCTAACGGGCTCTGATAGTAGGAGGATTCTAGAGAACTTATCAGACTATATAAACGAGGAAAAGAAGAACGTGGTGATCTACTATACGCCCGGTGGTAGATTGTTGACTTCAGCATACCTCTTCCTAGGTCATTTAATCGAGAAACATAAAATTGGGATACTATTCGTGAATGGCGGTCCTGAGGAGATCTTGGAGGTCTTGGAGAGTCTCCGGGAAAAGGGGGAGTTTGTCCCGAGAGAGGATGATTATGTAAAAATAATGTAGGGTTATTTTCTGTCGTGTAGCCTTTCTAGGATGATCTTCTTCTCGATGCCCGCGACTAGCCTCCTTGTTCTTATTACTGCGTCAGGGTTTACACTTATGCTGTCAATGCCGTTTCTCACTAGGAACTCGACTAGCTCTGGGTATACGCTTGGTGCTTGGCCGCATATGCTTGCTGTTATACCGTTCCTGTGGGCTGCGTCTATTATCATCTTGATGGCTTTTAGTACGGCGGGATCCCTCTCGTCGAAGTAGCCTAGTTTTGCTAGTAGGGCGCTGTCTCTGTCTGCTCCGAGTACTAGCTGTGTAAGGTCGTTGCTGCCTATGCTGAAGCCGTCTACCATCTTGGCGAACTCATCGGCTAGCAGGACGGTGCTGGGGACCTCTACCATTATCCACACTTTGAAGTCTCTGTCCCTGTAGAGGCCTTCGTCTTCTAGGATCTTCAGGGCCTTTTCTAGCTCCCATGTGGTTCTAACGAATGGGAACATCACCCATACGTTTTTGAGGTTCCACTCTTCTCTGACCTTCTTGATTGCCCTTACTTCTAGTCTGAATGCGGGTTCAAACTTTGGCGTTATGTAGCGGGATACTCCTCTCCATCCGATCATTGGGTTTCTCTCGTCTAGGTCTTCGTATTTCTCGCCTCCTATGAGTCTCTTATACTCGTTGGTCTTGAAGTCGCTGAATCTTACCACTACTGGTCTGGGGTATATCGCTGATGCTACCTTCGCTATTCCCTCGGCTAGCTTGTCTACGAAGTATACTCCCCTGCCCTGTTCTATTAGGTAGAGTGGGTGGTATCTTATCCAGCTTGATATTATGAATTCTATCCTCATCAGGCCTATTCCGTCAAATGGTAGATCCTTGTACCTGTCGATCTCGTCGGGTTGCCCTAAGTTCATGTAGATCTTAGTGGCTGTTACGGGGTATAGATTCACTAGGATCTCGGCTGGGAACGCAGCTGGTGCAGCTGGTTTCTCGGCCTTCTCTTCAACTACTTTTCCACTATATACGACTCCTCTTGATCCATCAACGGTTACTAGCTGGTTGTCTTGTAGGACTTTGGTCGCGTTACCAGTACCAACAACGGCTGGTATTCCTAGCTCTCTTGCTACGATTGCAGCGTGGGCAGTCATTCCTCCTTCGTCGGTGACTATCGCGGCGGCAATCTTCATGTATGGTACCCAGTCGGGGTCCGTCATTTTTGTGACGAGTATGTCTCCCTTCTCCATTTTCCTAGCTGCTTCTTCTACGGTGAGGGCAACCTTTACTTTACCAACAGCGACCCCAGGGCTTGCTGGAACGCCTCTAACAAGTACCTCGCCTTCCTTTACTGCCTCTACTTCCTCGGTGGAAGTCTCTGAATCTTTTCTCCTGCTCCACACAGTCTCTGGTCTCGCCTGTACCAGGAAGATTCCTTCTGGTGAGCCGATGTCAGCGTCTATAGCCCACTCGATATCCATGTGTCTTCCGAAGTGGTCCTCAACTTTCTTTGCAAGCTCAGCTATTTTCTTGACCTCATCCTCTGTTAGGGATTGGGTCTCCGGGAACATTGCGTACTTCTCGATCATTTCAGCTATCTCAGGATACCTTTCCTTTAATGCCTCTAGCTCGTCATCGTTTTCGGGTAGTTTAATCTCGACGTTCGTTCTAGTCTTTGGATCGAAGAAGAGGGCTTTCTCCTTCCTGGAGATCCTCTTCTCAATGATTTCTAGTGTTTCCTTATCTACTGTGAATGAATCGGGGGTGACTGTACCCTGTACTATAAACTCGCCTAGTCCCCATGCCGATTCTATTACGATCTTGTCTTCGTCGCCAGTTACTGGATGGATTGTGAAAGCTACACCGCTACTCCTACTGTTAACCATCTTTTGCACGATGACCGCCATGTATGCTTGTTCATGGGAGACGTTGAGTGAGTCTCTGTAACTGAGTGCCCTAGCAGTCCATAAGCTACCCCAAGCCCTCTTTACATGCTCTACTACTTCCTCTGCACCCTCCACGTTGAGATAAGTGTCCTGCTGCCCAGCGAAGCTTGCTTCCGGCAGGTCTTCTACGGTGGCACTACTTCTAACCGCTACTCGTGGAGTCTCCACACCAACCTTCCTTGCAAGCTCTATGTATGCTTTGATTATGGCGTCCCTTATCTTATGGGGCATCGGTGTCCTCATGAACTTCGATCTAATTAGTTCACTAGCTTTCTCGTACTCCTCTGGCTTTCCACTAACTATTGTTTCTTCTAGGACGTGCTTGATGAAACCCGCGATGCCCGTCTCGAGTATGAAATCTTTGTATGCGTCTGCTGTTATCACGAAGCCTGGAGGCACCGGGATACCTGCCTTTATCATCTCTCCTAGTCCTACTGCTTTGCCACCGACCTTCTCGTGAAGGGATTTGTCGATTTCGTCCAGCCATAGAACGTAATTCTTCTTTGCCACCAGAGCGTCACCGTTGACGTTAGTATGGATAAGAATATTTAAGATTCCCATTTCTAATATGAGAATTATTAAGCCATAACAATAATATTATAGTTTTGAGGATGAGTTTACCATTAGTCTAGTTTACTTATGGAATATTTTATCGATGTGATCTAGTTCGACCTCCCACCTGTCCCCGGTCTCTGTATCATAGATAGTCACTTTTCTATTAACCGCCTCCTTTTCTCCTATGAAAACCAGATACTTGATACCCAACCGTTGGGCTTTTCTTCTCTGGACCCTGTGGCTAGCCCTCGAAAGGTCAATCCTCGTATTGAGGCCCGCTTTCCTCAGACGACGTGTAACCTGCCAAGCATAATCATAGTGATTACGGTCTAGAACTATCACTTGAGCCTCGGTAAGCGTCTTTTTGGATAGTGAGTATATTCCAAGCTCTATTCCAGCATCAATTATCCTCTCAATACCAATACTTACTCCGGTAGCTGGTATGTCTTGCCCTATGAACATTCCAATTAGTGTATCATACCTTCCTCCACCAGCCACGCTACCGATCCTAGGCCTCTCGAGAACAACTTCAACTATCGGCCCCGTATAATAATCGAGTCCCCGGACTAGACTCATGTCGATTTCAACATACTCATCCATATCCACTAGTTCGACTATAGTTCTCAGGTGGTCGACGGCTTCCACAATAAGTTTATTATTTTTATATTTACTTAGTACTGAATCTAATATCTCGTCGGACGTCCCCTTTATACTAATAATATTCTTAATCTTTTCTATCTTATTTTCTTCAAGATTAATCTTACGCAGCTCCCCCACAACACCATCCAATCCTATCTTATCAAGCTTATCAATAGCGCGGTAAACAGGGAGGGGATTAGACAGTTCAAGCTCCTGCTCGAAGATCCCCCTCAGTAATCTCCTATCATTCAATCTAACCTTGAATCCTGTTTTGAACCCCAACGCCTTCAATGCGTCAATTGTCAGCTCTATTATCTCGGCATCAGCCTCCGGATATGGGCTACCAACTATGTCTGCATCACATTGATAGAACTCCCTATACCTGCCCCTCTGCGGCTCTTCATGGCGCCACACAGGACCTATGTGGTACCTCTTGAACGGCATTGGCAGATCTCTGTGATTTGCTATAAATCGAGCCAGAGGTACGGTGAGGTCGTATCGTAGTGCGTATTCCCTGCCACTCCAAGGGTCTTGGAATCTCCAGATTAACCGGTTCTCAGCCTCTTCACCGTATTTTCCGGCGAGAGTTTCCCAATACTCTACGGCTGGCGTATCTATTGGATCAAAGCCGTATTTCTGGAAGGTCTCTTCGAGTACGGAGAATAATCTCTTTCTTAGGATCATTCGATCGGGTGGGAAGTCTCTGAATCCTCGTGGCGGCCTTGGTACTTTCATAATCTTACTCCTCCAGCTTGATTGTCTAATATCGAGATAGCTTAATCTGTGTTGGTTAGTCGCACTCAACAGTCGTTATACTAACGATTGGTTTCCTAGTAGGGGTAGGATAGGCTTCTACTTGCTCACATAATCCTTCCCTATCCTTAATTTTCCTTAAGAATATAACTGTGCCGCTTCGAGTTACTGTTTCGTTCCATCTCCTATCCACTCTTGCAGTATTGATTAGTCTGTTTCTAGTCTGAATGGCGTCTTTGAACGTTGCTGGGCAGAAGTGCACGGGTGCTTTTACATTATCTTCGGCCCACTTGATAATCTCTATCGCAGCTTCAAAGGCTCCTTCGACCGTGAAGGGTCTTCTCTTAGATTCCCTCAAACCTCTTTGTAGTAAGAGTCTGGCGTTCGGTTCTACAAATTCCATCTCGTTTAGGTTTATGAAGTCAACACGATGCCTATCGGCTTCCAATATGATCCTCTTTGCCCAATCTATTAAGGTGGGCGCAATAGGTATCTCTATTCCTACGTCCATCGACGTGTATCTTTTAGCTACACCAACCCTTTTTACGAGGGACTCAATCGTCGGGTGGAACCTTATCTCATCGAGACCTGACCTATCAAGCGATTGGAGCACCTCTCGTGTAGCATATCTACCACTTGTGTAGAGGTGAATGTGGAACTTCTGGCCAAACGTCTCCTTTAATGATCTAATCATCTCAATTGTCCTATTGAATCTTGTCAGAGGATCGCCTCCTGTTATGCTTGCACTGGTAGCTCCACTCCTCATTATTTCGAGTATAGCCTCTTCTATAGAGGTAACTGGAGTCTCATTAACGTAGAAAACGTCGTGGCCCAGCTTGTTCCTATTGACTGGGCAGTAGTAGCAGTTATCGTCGCAAAGCCCTGTTATGAATATGACTGCTTTTGTCCCTGCAAAGCAGAGGTTGCATCCCTTCGCCATTCCTGGCTTTGACAGTAGTGCCTTGTTTTTATCTCCCAGCAGACCTATACACCGAAAGGGTTTTTATCTGGGAGAAGCTTTTATAGGTAATATGAGTATAATCTGGTGTTATTTAATAATATAGTCTATATTTATGTTTCCCATAATCGAATATACAGAACCCACTCATGTACATATATAGCCTATTGTATATACATTATACCCAGGATAGGGGGAAGTATAAGTGGCGTCAAACATCGAAGAGAGGAGAGTTCAGAGACTAGGCACGAGTTCGCTAATCGTAACCCTTCCCAAAAAATGGGTAAGAAAGGTAAACCTGAAGCCAGGCGACAAAGTCGTTGTCCTAGTCGAGGATGACGAAGTACGGATACTACCACCGTCAAAAACGCTCCCCCAGAAGGAGAAATACTTGGTTAAACTAGGCGAGATAGAGAACGAGCTCCTCATGACAGAGATCCCATTATGTCTGTACATACTGGGTTTGAGGGAGGCAATTATCGATGCGAAAGGACTAGATATATCAACTATCAACAAGGTCATCACGAGGGCTTCTAACCTTCTCGGTGCTAAGGCGACATGCCTGGGTAATAACATGATAGAGATGAAGGTCTTAGTGGATGTTGATGAAGACGTTATCTCAATGCTCAGATCTGTGTTTAGAAACCTAGTACTACTCCTCAGAACCATAATAGGAGTAATAGAAAATAAGAATAAACTGGACGAATTGCTTAACGATGCGAAAATGCTAAGCAATGAAATATACAAGAACCACTACGCCATTGCAAGACTCACCTATAGAAAGTCTTATGCCCTAACAGGAGGCGGAGACCACCTAGTCCAAGTCTTCGTTGCACCATCCGTATCACAAATGGCCCACATGATGAGCTCAATAGCCCTAGAAACCGTGCAGACACTAAGCGTGATGGATACAAGGAAAATCTCCAAGTTAACGATTGAACTCACGGAGAACCTCATAGAGGTACTAGACAAGATAGGAAACTCGCTTAGAGGTGGAGACGTTGAAGTGCTAAAGGAGGCGACAACTAAGATAAGCAAGCTAGACAAGGAGATACTAAGTAAGATCAAGAAGTCGAAGGACGAGTCCCTGTATATACTAGCAAAAGCTCAAGACTTCCTAAAACTGCTCGACAATACAGCTAGTATGCTCGCATGCTGGTTAACAGTCTCCTCAATGATCAAGAAAGGGATACTCTCAGAATAATGAAACTATCTTTTAACCCTAGGAATATACATGATAATACCTTCATCCGATCTTACTTCATACAATTGTACATTGTAAGTATCCTCAAGAATCTCCTTCGTTAACTTCGAGGGCTCTCCAGAATACACTAATACTCCTTTATTTACCACACTGACACTATCGAAATACCAAACGTAATGTATCTCGTGTGTGGTTAGGATTATTATGGCATAGTGCTCTTTGACGTACCTTTTTAGTGTTTCCAGTAGAAGGGACTGATTTCTAACATCGAGGAAGGATAAAGGTTCATCCAGTAACACTACTCTGGCTTTTCGTCCCAGTGTCCTGGCTATCCATACTAGTCTCTGCTCTCCACTGCTCAGTGAACTATATCGTCTGTCGAGATAGTTGGAGAGTCCGAGTTGTTGTAGATAGCGTAGAGCTGTTTGATAATCTCCTCTGGAGTTATATACGCCTGCCTTCAGAATATCGCTTACGAGGGCAAGTGGATCGACTATTGGCGTTGCTGGTGAATAAGCGACATTGAGCGAATCAAGCACCTTTCCATTGTAGAGTATCTCTCCTTCGTAGTCTATTATACCCGCGATAGATTTTAGTAGGGTTGTTTTGCCTGCACCGTTTGGTCCTACGA
>WAKH01000049.1 GCA_015523485.1 Thermodiscus sp.
ACGACGAAGCAAGTATGATCCAGCTGCATGCGGACTTCCACAATGAAGCACTCTATAAGCTTGATTCTGGCGATACCTCGGTATGCAACCAATGCCATTCCTCGACCGCGAAATGGGAAATTCCCCTATCACCGAGTTGTACAAAAGGAGGGGTCGAGGGCAAAGGATGCTTCACATGCCACACGTCTAGAATAGATGCGCCCGATATATCCAGGCGGGCTTGTACAGAGTGCCATAAGTGAGGGTATTCTCTATGACTAATTCAATGAACAGATATGCAACGATCGCTGTGGTAATCGTATTAGCGGTAGCTGTATCCTTATTCTATTCCAGCCTGTCGTTTTCTCAAGGGGCTAACTATCAGTGGCAGACACTTGCAGGATCAGAATATAGAGATTCCCTAGTTCCTTTATCATATAAAGGAGGATATAATAACAACATAATAGTTAAGTGGACGTATACCATGTATAACACTCAATCAGCAGTAGGCTTCTCGATATCCTCGAACCCACTGGTCGTGGATCTGGACGGCGACGGCGCGAATGAGGTTATAATAACAGACGATGCGGGTGAATTAATGATAATTTCAGGGAAAAACGGCAACTTGCTCCTAAGAACCAATGTCAACGCATCACCATTTTCGACGCCGTACATTATCGACGTTGATAATGACCAAACATACGAAATCTTTATCTCGACACAACGTGGCACAATCATATGCTATGAGATTAACCCTAATGGTTGGACTATAACTAAAAGATGGGAGTCCGGGGTACTTGGACAAATGCTACCAAGTTCCCCATTAGTTTATGATGTAAACGGTGACGGCACATATGAGGTGATGGTAGTATCACCTTCTGGATTTTACACCTTGAATTCTCTAGACGGATCTATTGTAACGTTTGTAAAACATGAGTTTTTGGTGTTAGGTACATCAATAACTTTAGCAGGAGACGTTGATAATGATGGAGTTAGCGAGGTTGTTTTGGCTGACTCTTACGGACTTGTAATGCTAGTAGATCCTATCTATGGGAATGTACAGTGGACTACTGATTTGAGTAAATCTTTGAAGGGGTTTATCATTCATTCACCAGCTGTTGGTGACGTTGACGGTGATGGGTCTGGTGAAGTAGTAATCTCCATGGGTTTGGAGGTATTTGATTGGATTCCTGGGACGAAGTCTGGTCAAACGTCTACCGGGGAAAAGGTTGCAAAAAGAGGTGTTGAAGGGAGTATTGTTATACTGGATGTCCATTCTGGCGTTATTGAAGCAAAAATAACTTATAATAATGGTGCATTATTTGCATGGTTTTCACAACCCTCAATGGCCTTAGGCGATATTGATGCAGATGGAGTAAAGGAAATTATCTTAGGAAGCGGTGATGGGTGGTTGTACCTTATAGACTATAATGGTAATGGATACAACGTATTGAAACCAGTTATTCTCGACACTAAATGGTCTCAGTATACTGATAAAGACGCTCCCCCAGTATCATCAAGTGTATTGCTACTTGATGTTAACAGAGACAACAAGTGGGAAATCATAGCGTTTTCGACTGATGACAGAAACGTCGGAGGCCGGCTTGACTACACTCTCTACATAATTGATAGCAATCTCAATGTCGCAGGAGAACTCACCATAACATACGGAGATCTTGGAATTGGATCAGCGAATAGCTGGATATTCTCATGGCCCAGTTTATCTGCGGGTGACGTGGATGGAGACGGCGTGATCGAAATAGTAGCAATAGCCTATCAGGGGGTGATTTGTTTTGACTGGTAGATACATTATAATACTTCTATTCATAATAATGATATCTAATATGATTATAGCTAGCGCATACATAAATACAAACGTACCTCATACCAACAAAATCTTCCAGTCGAGCGGCGACTATTATTCATGTAGACAATGCCATCAAGGATTCCCTAACGAAGGAGCAACAGCTACAAACTTCATATTTGAAGGATACAGGTGCCTCGCATGCCACTATTCAATCTCATCAACGCATAATCTAACCAATACTACAGAAAATAGCATTCACAGAAGTCTTCTCTGCACGAATTGCCACGATGTAACACACGCAGGCCACACGAAACAAATGGGCTATTACACTGTAAGTCCGTCACAGGAGCTATATGGTTGCTATGGTAGCAGGTGTCACCAAGTAGTTGCAGATCGCTTAAATCCACCTGCCTCACAATCCTTTACCCGCTGGGTCAATTCCTATCATTCTAATGTTACAGCCTATATAACATGGCAAATCATAAATAGTCTGTGGATTATTAACATTAATGATCAATATAGAATATATCCGTATACGTTCATTAATCCCTATAACGGGGACCTAACAACACCTACTCAAAACAACCTATACAAGGCATGCCTCAAATGCCACTTCACTAACCCAGGCAGCGAACAAACCGGAACGACTAGTTACAGTAATACACACACCGATGTATGCTATCAATGTCATGCCTACAACTTATCGAACAACCCCTACAATATGGCGCCCCATTCCATCACTGAGACATCAAATGGAACCGGAATCTACTGTTCAAGATGCCACACTAGTGTGGCATCGGAAGTAGCTAACAGTATCCATTCGGGACTACAATGCAGTAATTGTCATGCAACCCTTCATATTGCAGGATTCAATCAAACAGCCTCATGGCTAACTATATACTATCCTGAGTCCGGGCCGATAAACGTTCCAACCATCACTCAAGTATTGGAAGGAAGGAGAATATTCCTCTATACCGCCGATAACTCTAGCGTGTATAACTTGCCTGTAAGGCCAGTTGATACTGGTGGGGGATATACATTAGTGTTGCCAGTTTATACGCTAAGATGGGATGCTTCACCAATAATACAATATAACAATAATAATATAACATGCTTTAATTGTCATTTCGTAGGCTGGTATGACCCCGTAGTTGCAGCCTATAATTCTGGGTGGAACATGTCTGGGTTTAGCGACCCACATTCAATTAAAGGCAGCTCAAACGTTGCTCAGATAGAATTACCCTCTGAGAGGACAGATAGATTACCAGGTCTACTAATTGCTATCATGATAATAATAACATTTTTATCAATGATGGTGATTAATTATGCGAAGAATAGGACTAATACTATTAATTAGCTTCATAATCACAGCCAATGTATCATACGCCTATACACCTAGCGACATTAATGGAGTGGCGATATACCATGATAAGCCCTACCTTCTAAGAGTCCGGGTCAGCGTCGAGCATGGGAATGGTACTATAATAATATCAGGAGCCTCCGGGGACACACTATTCCACGAATCAGCTCGGGAAGCTTGCTACCTCGCTGCATGGCTCAACGGTTATGATCCATGGTCATTCAACTACAACATCTCGATTGACTTAGGTCACCTTAATACAACGTATCTGGCGGGAACAAGTCTCTCCCTAGCCATATTTCTAGCTGCAGCATCAGCATTAACAAATTCAACAATCAACAATGACTTTCTAGTGACCGGTATGGTAAATCCAGATGGCACCGTTGGATTCGTCTCATATGTAGATCTAAAAGGAGAGCTAGCCGATAAGTTACGACTACCCTATTATATATATCCGGCTCTCCAGGAGAATGAATATGATATAAGAGAGCAGACTACACATATAGGTGCCTATGGTTTTTCAACAAAAGCGGTTATAATAAGGAAGGGAATACTCCACAACATTGCTTCGACTAAAAGGCCGGTTAGCAATGTTATTGAACTGGTAAATTTTGTATCACCTAAACTAATAAAAATTAATAAAAATAATATATCGATGATGCCTGGAGAGCCAATCAAGTCAAAAGACGCAGTAAGAATAATTAATCTAATTTATAATAGAACATTGATCTATCTTGATTATGTTAATCGAACATATCAATTGTCTCGTGAGAACCAGATAACTGATAGACTCGAAACTGTTGGAGAAGGCCTTAGCTATGTCCTCAAACTAGTGAAATCCGAAGGAGCTCCTAGTGGTGATCTCTACTGGAAGGACGTGTTATCGCTTCTTGAGGCTTATAGGATATCTTCTGAACTATATTATTCCGTGTTGTTGCTTCAAAACAAGGCCTCTGATGTAATCGCTGAATACCAGTTAGCAAAGAGCATCGCTGGGCAAATATTAAATGACTTAGAGTTAGGAGTCCCCCTATACGGTCTTCCCTACGCAATCGAAGCATCATACCTTTACTGGAGTGCATCCAAAGAGTATAATCAAACAATGCCATTAGCTTTGGCATATCTTAATGGTATGGGTAACTCAGTCGCGCTAGCCAGTAGCGTAGCCAGAGGAATGGCTGAAGCCACCAATCTGATGTATCGATCCGCTATATTAGCTTCAGAGGCGATGGTGCAAGAGGGACCCATTATCCTGGAGGCGAAAATTGGCGAAGTTGCCGAACGGTTCCTAAAGTATGGCGAACATCTTAAAGAGTATGCTACCTCCTATGTAGGCGTTTCCCGCGTGAGATCAGATATGATCTTTCTAGCTAACGGTTACTTGTGGCTCTCGTATAAGTTGATGGAGAAAAATGAAACCGGTATTTTGGAAAAGATGGTAGCCATGGGTTATATGATTAGAGCAATCACGTTGTACTCAACATATTTTGCTCTTCACCCGGGATTTGTCGATATAGAGGATTTAAGGTATAACGCTTCAAGCATCATCTTATCTTACCTACTTGAGAAAATTGGTTATCCCAGCTTCATATCGTACTTCAATTATGCAATTCAACACAATAGCACAGCAGATAAAGTATATTTAAACGAATTGTATATTACATACATTAAATTGATAATATCGAGCGGTAGCCAGGAATCCCTCGAGCTAGGAGCTATCAGTGTACATCCATCTTCAAACAGTATATCGTCATCTGATAGCACAAGACCGATTTTGTCCACTTCAAGATTGTCCTATGGGTTTGCCACGGTTCTCGCTTTGCTATTAATAATGATTTCTATTTATATAATAAAGGTTAACAGAACTCAAAAGAGTGGAAAACTGGTTTAAGGGAGGGTATGCAGTGATGAAGATTTATTCTATATTAAATTGTTATTTGGATTTCTATATTTATATTGCTCTTAATGTGTTTTTTATATTTGTAACTTTGTCATATCTATATTTAAGTTCTCGATCTAAGGTGAGAAGTTACATTGGAGGTATGGATAATGGAAAAATTAATCTATTTAATATTTTATATTCTTGTTAATGGAGGTGAATGGAGGTGGAGTTAGGATTCCATTATGCTGTAGTGTTGCCCTTTATCGGCGCTGTCCTAGTCCTAGCCAGTCTCATCTACGAACTAATAGGAAATGAGTCAAATTCAAAGAAACTACTCAAGTATGGTTTAATTGCATTAATTGTTGGATGGTTCATTTACATGATACCGTTTATAAGACTAGACTACAGGTTAGCTGAGGTCGCCAACACAGCTAGCGACGACCTAAACCTCCCCTTAAGAATAGCTGCTTCATGGGCTGGAGGCGGCGGCAGCCTTTACCTCTACACTTCATTAATAGCCCTATCAATATTATACATTGTACGCTCAGGAGGAGACAATAAGCGATTCAGGATAGCATCAGCACTAGTACTACTAGTGGGCTTCATTAGTGCAATGCTTAACGGAGCCTTCGACGTTATTGAAGGTATAGGAGGATTCGGCATAAACCCTCTACTAAAAAGCTACTGGATAATCCCCCACCCACTAACAACCTTCGGAGGATATGCTCTTCTTCTAGGAGCGAGCCTTATCCTGTTATTCACTGAAGATAGGGCTAGGGGCAGAGCTGTATTCCTAGCGGGATGGGGATTCCTCTCACTGGGCATAACATTCGGAGCTCTATGGAGCTATGAAACACTAGGCTGGGGGGGCTACTGGGCATGGGACCCGGTCGAGGTCTCTGAGTTAACGGTCTGGCTTGCAGCAACAGCCTATCTACATTCAGTAGGACCCATATCTAAGTTCAAGCGGGCCATGGTTGCATTAACTGCAAGCTCAACACTCCTGGCCCCATTCGTGACACGAAGCGGTCTGAGCCCTCTACACAGCTTCGCATCCGCCGAGCTAGGAAATCTTCTACTATTGCTAGGAGCCCTAGGATTTCTAGGCATTACCGTCAAAACAATAATGGATATATCTCAGACTATGAACCTGGGAATCTCCTACCTCAAGGAGAAAATAAAATCAGCCTCAGCCGTAGACCTATCAGTAACCATAGCCGGAATCTCCATCATAATAATGGCAATATTCGTGTATGCAAGCATCGCCGTACCATCATTCCTTGTAGCCCTAGGTCGGGATGTACAAATCCCCACAATGCAGGAAGGAGTTCACTTTTACCACCCAGTCCTATACCCACTCTTCCTCATAGCCCTCGCATTCCTACCCGGATTTGTATTAGGGCGACAAATAGATAAGAGGGGTCTTGCAGGCTTCCTTGCAACCATTATAGTAGCAGCAGGCGTCATAGCGATCGGGATAAAGTCGGGGACAATAGAAATACTACCGAATGCGCCGCTAAAGACTAATTTAGAGGCCGGAATAGGCTTAGCAGTCTCAACACTTGTAGGCGGAGCACTAATAGTATCGCTCTACATCATTATAAGGAGATTTAAGAGGAACGCTGAGAAATCCGGGATAGCGACGACTATGAGAGAATTCTTCATGAAACTAATCCACCTGGCCATGGTAATCACCTTCATAGGCGTGCTGATAAGTGGAACATACTCATTCAACGATGTATACTTCGAAAACTACCAATTAACTCTGGGGACACCGACGAAAATCGGTCCTTACAACATAATACTAGAAGACTATTGGTTCGTACCACACAATGGGACGATCGACCTAGCACACATCAACGGCTCCTTCGTTGAACTAGCAGCCTGGTACGGTCTCAAAGTATTCCAACTCGACCTAGCAAATGTGCTCCAAGAAGTCAATACTGCAGAAAAACTAGTGCAAACCAACGATACCCTATCATTAATAGTGGACAAAATCATAAGTAACGAGAGCTATACAGGACCAGAACTCGTACTCCACAACTCGACAGCACTAGTACAACTAGTGAACGTCAGAGGAGGTACGGAAACAATAGTCAGTAATGAGCCAGTCAGGATAACAATAGAGAATCCAACCATTATCCTAAACCCAGAGCCAGTCTACAACGATCAAGGAGGTTTAGAAGCTGGCCGACTAACATTTGTCCTGAAATCCCAAGAGGTATCTATCAAGGCCCCCGTCGATTGGAATAAGTTCAGCTTAGACGTACACTCATATTACAGGATACACTTTGATGAACCCATAAACCTAACTCTACGCGACCGAATCTATCTCTCAATAACTGAGCTTGAACTATACCCATCAATCTCTGGAACAAACGCTACCAACGTAACAGTAGCCAACAATACGCTTATCATGGAAAACGCATACATACGCATTGCAAGTGGAGAATACAGAGTAAATAGCACGACGTATCCCATACCTTATCAGCTACCTAGAGAGATACTCTTATACACGTTGGCCGAAAGGGGGGACCTCCCACTACTCAAAGAGGCAATTAATAGTAAACTAAAAGATCTCGCGACAAACGAGACCGCCCTACAAGAAATCGCAGGACAAATCCACGGTGAACTAGGAGTACCTAGGAATGTGCCGAGTGGAATAACGCTCTACTTAAAGTTTAAGATAATCGGCGAAAATGGTGAATCCCAAGAAGTAATTGCTAAAATGAGATTTGAAGCCAATGGAGAGGCGATAGGAATTCATGGTTTAGTAGCACCTGTAGTGCCAATCCACATGGGCCTCAGCGACATGTATGTATCAGTTGTTCAGCCCTACCAGCACGGATACTTTGGCCTTTATCATGAGCCCTTAATTTATTATCTGAAAGTGGCCCAACAAAAACTATCGCCAACAGAATCACTGGCACTTACTGCGATTATGGCAGCTGGCTACAATATCGCCGAAATATCCCAGCAGCCACCCGACCAATTAGGAGTAACAATGGAGAAAGGAATAGTAGACCTCTATATGCTAGCGGAGCGCTTCGACCCAGCAAATTCGAGCATAAACTTCAATGGACTAAGTATTAAGGTGAAGGAGGTCCCCGGAGTCAATCTTGTATGGACGGGAGCTATTATGCTAGGCTCACTTGGTATTATAATGTCTATCCTATATTCTGTGATGATTCACAGAAAGATAGAGATCAAGGAGAGTCTAGTTTAAGAGTTAACTATACTTTTTCTTTATATTTTCTAGCCATATATTTTATAGACTTTGCCATAATATACATAATTATGCCCTAATTTAAAGGTGGTAGAAGTGGAGAGGGCATTAATAGCTGTATTAGTAGTCGTACTGGCGATAATAGCGGCGGGCGCTGTCTACGTATACACGACCAAAGGGCCAGGTACCAATACGACAACGCAGACCACTGCTACTGTTGGAGGTATGGGTCACGGAGAAGGCGGAATGATGAATGCATCTACCTGTAATGAGCTAGGCGATATGACGATAGGACAAAGCATTAAGTGGCTCCTAGACCACCACAGTATATTCAAGTTCTCTTACAAAGAGTACCCAAATAATAAGACGATAATATGGATTATAACAGCTCCTAACCAGACAAGTGCAAAGATACTAGCGAACCATATCAAACAAATGGAATGCGTAATTGAAAACGGAGGCACCCCAAGACCAAATGATCCAGTATTCCAGGTGGATGCGAAGATAACGAAGGACTACGTAGAAACCAACATAATATGGGTTAACCAAACGACGATCAAGGTGGTGAAAGTCGCTGCTAATGACTGTGCATACGAGGTCATCAAGCTACACGCCGATATAGTCCAAGGATTCTTTACAACCGGTAGGGAAGAAGCCTCTCAAACACACCCTGTTCCAGCCGATGTAGAATCTATATGCGCACCGTACCTCGGAGGTTCTTAGAGGAACCTTACCCTACTTTTTCAACCACCAAGTAGTGGTTGTATAAATAGGTTAATTAGACAATAATTTGAACCCAGTACTAGCTATCAAATCATGGTGCAGGTTAATGGCTCCACTAAAGAAGGTATTCATTGCAACTAGACCTTGGAGCTTCCCGATGACGATCTTAGTAGTACTAACTGCAACCCTAATCACGCCAGCAGTAGGATTAACCATCAACTGGCTACTCTTGATAATTGCAGTCGTGGGTTCAGTTCTTCTACATGCAATGGTCAACGTACTAAACGATTATTTCGACTATAAAAGAGGTATTGATAGGCCAGGAACGGGGACTGTCGAATACAGACCCCACCCTATCTTACACGGCATACTAACACCTAGAGGAACACTTACACTTGGAATAGGATTCGGAATAGTAGGCCTAATTCTAGCAGGAATAGCCGCGGCTATGGGGAGACCTTATGCCCTGACACTAGGGGTACTTGGCTTCATAGTAGCCTTCCTCTACACGGGGCCACCGTTCCCGCTCAAATATAACGCCCTAGGTGAACTCGGAGTATACATAGCATGGGGCGTCCTCATACCATTAGGATCCTACTATCTTGTTACAGGGGAACTAAGCATCTACCCAGTTCTAGTTGCACTTCCTTTATCTATCCTCATAGTGGATGTTCTCCTAGCCAATAACATACGCGACATAGAAGCGGATGAATCCGCGGGAATAACCACGCTAGCAACAGTTCTGGGCTACAAGGGCTCAACGATATTATTCAAAGGGTTAATTTACGCGGCCTATATCGCATCATTCCTGGTAGTTGTATTGAATAAGACTCTTGTTATCGCACCCCTACTAGCTCTACTAACTATAAACGAGGCATCCAAAGTGGCGGCCATGTTCGACCAAGGAAAAGCGCCACCTGATGCGGATCCGAGAACGGCAATGGTTGTACAAAAGTTCGCGATACTATATTTGGCCGGCTTAATTATAGGAGTAGCGATAAATTATATTATATAACTTTAGAATTAATATAATGGTTTATGGACACATACATAATAACTTCATAAATATCATAATATACTTCGGAGTGATTAAATTGACTCACATCCACAATCACCACTCACACCACGATCACTTACCGGAAGAAAGTGGAAAACCACAAACTCACGATCATGGAGGACTCGACCATAGTTTAATGGTTAAAGACTACAAGAAAAGGCTAATGGTCTCAGGTACTTTAACGATACCAGTACTCCTATTATCACCGTCAATACAATCAGCGCTTGGATACAAAATCACGTTCCCTGGAAATCAACTAGTTCTCTGGATACTCTCATCGATAATATACATCTATGGCGGGCAACCATTCCTAAAAGGCCTTATCGATGAAGTAAAGAAGAGATTACCGGGAATGATGACCCTGATAGGAGTGGCAATAAGTGTAGCCTACTTCTATAGCACAGCAGTAACCTTTGTACTCAGAGGGCAGACCTTCTACTGGGAATTAGCCACTCTAATAGACGTTATGCTACTCGGCCACCTTATAGAAATGAAGACCATAGCAGGCGCATCAAGGGCATTAGAGATCCTTGCAAAGTCCATGCCTACAACGGCACACCTATTAAAGGAAGATGGATCCGTTGAAGAAGTACCAGTTTCCGAGATTAAGCCTGGCGATAAGGTACTAGTGAGGCCTGGCGAGAAGATACCTGTTGATGGAGTTGTAGTTGATGGGACCAGTAATGTTAATGAAGCCTTAGTAACGGGAGAGTCGAAGCCTGTGTCAAAGAAGCCGGGAGACAAGGTTATAGCGGCTACTATAAACATCGATGGATCACTAGTAATCGAAGCTGAGAAAACAGGGAAGGAGACGTATATCTCGCAAGTAATAGAGCTCATAAAGAGCATTCAGGAAAGCAAATCAAGAGCTCAAGACTTAGCGAACAGGGCCGCAAAATGGCTGACTTACATTGCACTATCGGGCGGTGCATTGACAGCAGGAGCATGGCTTCTCTTAGGATATGATCCTGCATTCGCGTTAGAGAGAGCTGTAACAGTTATGGTTATAGCTTGTCCACATGCATTGGGACTCGCAGTGCCATTAGTGATTGCCAGGTCAACATCAATAGCCGCTATGAACGGTTTACTCATCCGTGACCGTATCGGGTTTGAGAAGGCCAAGGATGTAACGGCAGTAATATTCGACAAGACAGGGACCCTAACCCTAGGAGAGTTTGGTGTAACAGATATCATAGTCCTGAACCAAGCATTTGAAGAAGAGGACCTCCTACGTATAGCTGCCTCGCTCGAACTACATAGTGAGCATCCTATAGCACAAAGCATTGTAGACCATGCAAAGAAGATCGGCGTAGAGCTTGTTGATGTCGAAGAGTTCAAGTCTCTACCAGGCCGTGGAGTAGAAGGCAAGGTGAATGGTAGAATCGTTAAAGTAGTTAGTCCAGGCTATCTTAGAGAGAAAAATATCGAGGTGCAGGATCCTAGGATTGAGAAATTATCTGAAGAAGGCAAGACTGTTGTCTTCGTGCTCGTGGACGGAGAAGTTGCAGGTGCCATAGCCCTAGCAGACATCATTCGGGATGAAAGCCGAGAAGCGATAAAAATGTTGAAGGATATGGGGATTACCGCGATAATGTTAACAGGTGACAACAAGAAGGTCGCCGAGTGGGTTGCGAGAGAACTTGGAATCGAAGAAGTCTACGCCGAAGTTCTCCCCCACGAGAAAGTGGAGGTAGTAAGGCGTGTCCGGGAGAAAGGACATGTCGTCGCAATGGTAGGTGACGGGATAAACGATGCACCAGCATTAATGGAAGCTGACGTGGGTATCGCTATAGGTGCAGGCACAGATGTAGCAATAGAATCCGCGGATATAGTCTTAGTAAGAAATGATCCCAGAGAGGTACCGACAATCATTGACCTGGCTAAGAGGACGTATAAGAAAATAGTGCAGAATCTCCTGTGGGCAACAGGCTATAACGCTGTAACCTTACCACTAGCGGCTGGAGTTGCATACAATATAGGCATACTTCTACCTCCAGCTGTCGGTGCACTGTTTATGACGGTCAGCACCGTTATAGTCGCAGTAAACGCCAGCCTATTAAGATAAAACACTAACCCCAAATAACCAAGTATTAAGACGACCGATGGTGGGGTTAGTGGCTCAACTAGAGGGTACAATACTATTACTGATGCTACTTCACTCGATACTCGGCAGTCCTATCATCACAAACTATATACAGCACATATGCTATTGTATAGGATCCCCTCCAGATCCAAACACAGCATCAAAATTCCAAATCCTTATAGTGGATCCAGATGAAACTCCTGAGTCGCTACTCTCACAGTATAAGGAAATGGGAAGAACGGTTCTTGCCTACATAAATGTAGGCTATGCTGAAGACTGGAGACAGTACTGGAACAATACTCTGCTACAAAAAATAATACATAATGAGACAGAATATGAAGGCGAATACTATGTCGAGTACTGGAATTCTCTCTGGCTTCAAACAGTAACCAACTATGTCGAAGCGTACCTAAACAATGGCTACGACGGCATCTACCTGGACAATATAGATGCATACATTGTCTTAAACGAATCCAACTACACCTGGATTCAAGGAATAAACTTGAGGGAGGAAATGATTCAGCTTATTGCCAAACTATCCACTATAGCGAAGAATCTAACGGGAAATCAAGCTCTTGTATACGTGAATATTGGAGGGGCTCTTGAAGATCTTGAAGGTGGAACGATACTAGCAGATTACATAGATGGCTACCTTAGGGAGGAAGTGATCTTCTACAGTCAGGCTAAATGCGTTAACAAGAGAGTACCCCCATCGGATTGGTGGAACCAGGAAAGCTACTTGATACAAGGTGTCAAGGCGGGTTTGGACGTGAACGTTGTTGAATTTGTTCAAGATTATAGCGAGGCGATTTACTCGATGCTTGTGCATGTAAGATGGGGTATCCATGTAATACTTCAACCGTCATGTGACCCAGACTATACTCAGCCACCTCTACAATTATCGCAGGATCCAACTGGAATGTATACTTTATATCCTTCAAAATAAGTTGGTAATGCAGGCTAACATAGCTTGGTGGAATATACGGTGTCGGGCAACTGTAAGGTTCTATTGGTGGGCTACGAGGGATTCTCAAGGTATTGGCCGAATCCCGCCGGAGAACTAGTCATGGATTTAGACGGCGAGAACATTCTAGGCTGCACAGTTGAGAGCCAGACTCTTCCAGTCTCCCTGGACGAAGTCAAGGTTGGCCTTCCCAAAATGCTCAAGGATGCAACGATTGCCTTAGGCGTGGGCCTTGATCCCAAGGCTACGATACCGAGACTTGAGACTGCGGCTGTTAACATAGCGCACTTCGTCATCCCAGATGTTTCGGGCAACAGGGTAGAGGTAGAAGAGATCCTCCCGGGAGAGCCATTAACTCTGCCAACCGGCCTTCCATACGGAAAAATCTACAAGAGATGCAAGGATAGAAATTTACCACTCAGGATAGGACTAGGTACCGGGACATATCTATGCAACACGATGGCCTACATACTCCACTACTGGAGTAGCAAAACGTCTAAGCCAGCGGGATTCATCCATATACCACCAGATACACAGACTACAATGAGGATAGGAGAAGAGGGCGGAATTCCAAGATGGCTCCTACGCGAAGTTCTACATTGCATAATTGAAACTATCCTTGAGGAACTCCATAGTTAAACGATATCAAGTAACACCAATCCACCGACTACGTTGAGGGAATAATTGGTGTGGGAGCCACCAATAGCATACACAGGCGCTATCACGGGCTACTTAGTGGAATCTGCACTCTACTGCAACTACAAATCACTCTTAGACGCGAGAAACTCTAGAAAAATCACTCCAGGAGAAGCAAGAAAACTTACTCGGTGGATGCTGAAGACCCTCAATAATGTAAAGAAGAATGGACGTAGCTTCGTTAAATCAGTGTTGGTGGGCGAGTTAGAAGGATACCCAGTCATCGTTAGCCCCGACGCAATATACTTCGTAGATGGTATACCCAAGGCAGTGATAAGATCAAAAATCCGAAAAACCCAGAGACACTATCGAAGTGACTGGGCTAGCCTAATGTTAGCCTCACACATTCTATCAGAACGGTACAACATTGACACATTAACAATGGCGTTAGTATTAGCCGTGGATAAAACAAGGCTTATGCAAGCGCTTTCCTTAATCAAGTCTGGAGGCGTGAAACCTTCATTGGGCAATGGTTGGAAGGTTGTAACGAGAATATACAGTGGTATCCAAGAGTTGGAGGAGTTAAAAGGGGCCATTAACGTGATCGTGGGAAGGGAAACTCCTCGACTACCTCATTCAAATAAATGTCAGAAATGCGTCTACAATAAAATATGCCCGTGGACTCGCCAATACCCATGAACTCATAAGGTTATTGTAGACTGTTCCAACCCAAAACTATCAATACAATTATCATGATGTTTAGTATCGATCCGGTAACTAGTAAGAATAACCATGTAGGTCCAGGAATCATCCCATAGCTAAGAAAGCCACTAAGAATTCCAACTACCACTACGCCTATCGCTATATAACCTCCCAGCTTCCTCGATCGCCACAATAGGTGTGATGCAAGTAAACCTAATACCCCAAGAGTTATCCCGAGAACACTAAAGGCAGCAAGCCTTGCCTCCAGATTAACATGGGTCCCTCCACCTACTGACGCACCGAGGGTTAACGAGAGTAACAATAATGCTGATCCACCGATCACGTTTAGTATGCTCAGCAAGGCTAAGATTATAGAAGCGATCTCAATATATGGGCGATCAGTGCTTCTACCATCCAACACTATTACACCCAGATTTATGTAGCCTCAATCCACATGTAGTTGTTATCAAGGGTATTGATATTATAATGGGTCCTGGCGGGTTGGAATTAAGGGAATTAATCCTAGGGCGGCTATATTTAGACAGGATGAGGTGGCGATGGAGAAGCTTGACCGCTGCTGACCATAGAGTCGGGATGACGAGCGAACCCGAGGCTCTAGCCACCAAATACCCTTAACAATCCAGAGAGACGAGTGCTAGAATCAGATCGAGGATTCCCTCCTTGATTTGCGGTACTCATCTACTAAGCGATACGCTAGGAAGATAGCTATTCCAGTCTCCAATGCCGCGAAAACCGCGTCGCGCCTAATTATTGCGTAGACGTCGAGGAGTAGTGTACCTAGTAAGTTAAACATGTAGAGCCATATCCAGTTTCTAATTGTGAAGCTTGTAAACACGAGTAGCATACCTATCACGCCTATCAGTTGTGTACTGTCTAGCACTCTAGCCACCTTGAAAACCAATGGATTGCTCGCCACAGGTTTATAAAGGTGGAGGGAATACGAGTAGGACTCCCAACTAGTATAAATTGAGGATAATATGCTCGCAAGATACTATCAGACTCCGGTGGTGGAAGTGGAAATCACGATAAACGTTGACGAGAAGACGCTTGAAGGTCTCAAAAAGCTAGCGGATAGGCTTAAGGTTGATGTTAACCAGCTAGTAGAAAGCTCTCTAGCCTCAATGTCAGACTATAGTGGCGAGCTGGCTAGGTGGGGGCTTGAACTAAAGGTAAAGAAAGAGAACAGGGTTCAGAGCCTCTTCGACGAAGTCTATTTCTACGCAGTAGAAGCTTGGAGGGGCCTCGTATCGAAGATCCTCGACAGGCTGAAGGCGAAGGGTCGCTTTGAGCTTGAAATGCTGGAGTTCAACCCGGCTGAGCCTAGCATTATCGTAGAGCTGGTGGCACTAGAGGGTAGCGACCTACTCGCCGATAGGCTGCGGATAGATTGGAGCATGGACGGGGTTCTAT
>WAKH01000050.1 GCA_015523485.1 Thermodiscus sp.
CCAAGCTCAGTATCACTCCCAACAGGAGAAGTAGCGAAACTCTTCGTAACCAGCATAATACTAGCAAGCATAATGGCTGTGGCAGTAGCAGTCCTAGTAGGATACGCTGTATTAAGGCTTAGAGGAGCCTTCTTCGCAATCGCAACAATAGGCCTGAACTACGTAGTAATGTATATTGTAATATTTATCCTCAAAAACTATATAGGAAGCGTAGAAGGCCAAGAACTAGGCAACCCTTCGATGGGACTAACAAACATTGACTTCTACTGGATGCACTATATCGTCTTCATAATAACAGTGTTGGTCGCGTACTATGTAAGAGTCAGCAAGTTAGGATATGGACTGGCAGCGATAAGAGAAGACGAGGACGCAGCAGAAGTCGTAGGAGTTGACACTTTCCGCTATAAGGTCATAGCCTTTGCAATAGCAGGCTGGCTGGCAAGCCTATGGGGAGTAGCTAGAGAATTCAGAGGCTCATTCGTAGCACCAGTAGACTTCAGCTTACTAAACAGCGTCATCATGATACTTGAGAATGCAATCGGAGGACTAGGCACATTCACAGGCCCAATAATTGGAAGCCTAATCTACTATCCACTAAAGTGGTACACACAGACTATTGCTGGCGTCTTCGCACTCGTAATCCTAGGAGTACTCATAATCGTCGTCGTCAGCTTCGCTCCAAATGGGATAGTCGGCATACTTCGAAGCAGGTTCCCAAGACTCAGAAAATACCTAGAGTAACATGAAGGGGGTGAGAATGATGGAGAGGAATGTGATCTTAAGCATAGAAGGCGTGACAAAAAGATTCGGGGGCCTAGTGGCCCTCTCAGACGTTTCATTCCAAGTCTACGAAGGGGAAATACTAGGCTTAATCGGGCCGAACGGTGCAGGCAAGACGACACTGTTCAACGTAATTTCAGGAGTGTATAAGCCTGAAGAGGGAAGAGTAGTGTTCAAAGGCCAGGATATAACAGGATGGAAGCCGCACAAGGTGGCAAGACTAGGGATTGCGCGAACACACCAGATCGTGAAACCCTTCGGAGACCTCTCAGTCCTTGAAAATACCATGGTCGGCGCACTCTTTGGTAAGAAAGCCGATACCATAACTGAGGAGGAGGCACGAAAGATAGCAGAAGACGTGTTAGAATTCATTGGTTTGAGCGATAAGAAGGACTTACCGGCCAGAGTCTTGAACGTTCAAGAAAAGAAGAGGTTAGAACTAGCGAGGGCACTAGCAAGTGAGCCAGACCTGCTACTACTTGACGAGGTCCTCGCAGGCTTAACACCCACTGAAGTTGAACGAATGCTAAGTCTTCTAGGTAAGATAAGGAGTGAAAAGGGAATTACAATAATTATGATAGAGCACGTAATGCACGCTGTAATGAACATCGCTGACAGGATAGTAGTATTACACTTTGGAAGAAAACTTGCAGAGGGCACACCAGAAGAGGTGGCGAACAACCAGGAGGTCATAACGGCATACCTAGGTGATCCAACACTAGCCCTAAGATTTGTAAAGAGGTTGAAAGAGAAGGGTGGTTAGCAGTGGGAGGAGCAAGGATACTCGAAGTAAAGGACCTCATATCCGGTTATGGTGAAACCCAAATATTATTCGGTGTTAACTTGGCAGTCGAGAAGGGAACTATAACGACTCTCCTCGGATCGAACGGAGCGGGGAAAAGTACAACCCTATGGACGATAATGAGCGTTGTCAAACCATGGGGCGGTAAGATAATATTAGAAGGTAATGACATTACATTCCTACCTACTCATAAGAAAGTCCACCTAGGAATAGTCCTCGTGCCAGAAGGGAGAAGACTCTGGCCAGATCTCACAGTCGAAGAAAACCTTACATTGGCAGCAATGATACCTAGGGCAAAAGATAAAATGCATGAGAACCTCGAACTCGTCTATAACTACTTCCCAAGGCTAAAGGAGAGGAGAAACCAGCTAGCAGGAACCCTAAGCGGTGGAGAGCAACAAATGCTAGCAATAGCTAGAGGACTCATGTTGAACCCCGAAATCCTAATGCTGGATGAACCAAGTCTAGGACTCGCTCCAAAGCTAGTGCAAGAGATTGCAGGGATCGTAAAGAGACTCCGAGACGAAGAAGGTAAGACTATCTTCTTAGTAGAACAAAATATACACATAGCCCTAACCATAGCCGACTACGGGTATCTTCTTGAAAACGGTAGGGTCGTCCTAGAAGGTACACCTGAAGAATTGCAAGCGAATCAAAAGATTAAAGAGGCTTACCTAGGCCTCTAAACATTAATCCTATTACTCCAACTATTTGAGTGATTTTCCATGTACTAGTAGATATGTTTGTTCATACTATCATGAATAAATTCAACTATTCTGCCAGATGTTGCATTATTCCTGGTGTGTACGTTATAACGAAAGGGGAGATTATCGCTTTGATAGCTTTTTTGTATGTTTGGTATAGTTTAGAAATAGATTAAGAAAATAAGGACTGAACCAATCATAACAGACAATATGATTGATGCGTAAGTCTTCATAAGTACTTTACCCATGCTCGATTCAAAATAATCTACTGTCAAAGCTAGGCATAGGTGTACTGGGCTTCCCATCACTCCCATAAAGCCACCTAGGTATGCAATTGCTAGTAGCCCCCACGCCACACCACTACCGGTCAATAAGTAAGGTGTTAAAGCCGGCATGGCGGTGGAGGCGAAGAAGTTCTCGCCGCCAGCAGCTAATCCCAATATAAATGGTACCATGAATACAAGTATTAATTCATTAATTCCTAGACTATTTGCGAAATTCTCCATTGCAAGGCCCATATTGGTTTCGAGCAGCAGGTTTTTGAAGTAGAGACTCTCTAGTAGTACTAGGTGGATTGTTGGTTTAACAGCTAGTTTCAAAGCGTTGGCTAGTTGGGTTTTGTTGGGCCTCCATAAAGCGATGAACAATGCTACCACTATTACTAGTGAGTATAGCATTGGGGTCCCTGAGAAGAAGAGTATCACTAGTGCCAGTAGTGGTGATATTGAAGCAAAGAACAGTCCCATAGTAGCGCCGGTTGAGGGGCAGAATATTCTTCTGAGGATCGGGTATGAAACAATAATCCCAGCAAGTATTGCTGCAAGCGTTCCTACCCATGCGTGGCTCACAACGTCGATTGGGCTTATGTAGAGCACGCTCGCGGTGATTACGACGCTTTGGAAGAGTGGCCATGAAGGGACCCATAAGTGTCTAAACCAGTAGTTTAGATATGTTGAATCGTCTCGAGACAACTTCGCCTCATTGAGATACTTGTTCCTCAAGGCTATAGCAGAAACGAGTGCTCCACCTGGCATTGGCATTAGCCCTATTAGTGCGGGAACGCCTGTGAGTGCTAGCTTACAACTCGATGATGCAAGTGAATCAACCATCTTTTCGAGCAATCCTGTCTCTTTCATGAGGCCTGCCAGTAGCATTGAGAAGAATATGTATACGAACACTCTGATATCGTTCCATTCCATTAGCCTAGTAGCGGAGTTATAGACTTGCGATGGTGTGGCGCTTAGCACTGCATATATTGCTATCATCGCGGCAATTACAATGTAGACTTTCCTTATCTTAGAAGCGAGAAGGACAAGTACGGCATATGCTGCTATGAAGCCCCATACAGGGTTTATCTGCACATTAACGCACCTTCGTCACGTCAATGTTCTTCCACTAGATTCCTCCATCTAATGTAGTCCAATATATCGGTTACCATTACTTTAGCCGTCCTCCAAGCCGGCCCAGCGGGACCCTTAAGGACTATCTCCGTTCCCTCAAGAGTGAATACAATAACATTTTCCTCGCCTTCAGCCATAGCCAGCGGATCATCTCGGGGAATAACCTCTGGCCTAACCCTATACACGCCTTCGTTGAAGTCCGCATAAGCAATATACTTTACTCTCTTACCCTCACGTAAGCTGTTCCTAACTACATCCTCTCCTATCGAGTCCACTGGCGTCCTCTCAATAAGGTCCAGTTTCACGTCCGCACCTAAGGTGTTGGATAGTATGACGAGTTTAGCCGCAGGATCCCAACCATGCGTATCTATACTTGGATCCGGCTCAGCTAGCTTAGCCTTAATTGATTCCCTAATAGCCTCCTCAAAGCTGAGTCCTTTCTCCACGAACCCCAGTATGTAGTTGGTGGAGGCGTTCAAAACCGCTCTAATACTCTCGACACCCCTGAGTCTGAGTCCAAGGGCAGCGTCGATAGCCGGGGTCCCCGCAGCTACAGTGGCTCTATAACCAACGTAGACTCCCGCCTTAGCGGCATACTCAAGGAAGCGGCGTCCTTCCAGTGCAAGGACGGTCTTATCGGCTGTTATGATTGAGATTCCTTCCTCGATTAAACCATAATATACCGACTTGTTAGGCTCACCGCTGAAATAACTTGGCGGCATAGTTATCATTGCCAAATCAGCGTCTCCAACCACCGATGCCTCCACGGGACCCATTCCTTCACGGAAACCTTCATGTTCGTGTAGCTTCCTACCTTCATGGGCTAGTTTAACTGCATATGCCAAGTCGCCAGGCCCAGCGACAATAACTGATCCTCTACTCGACGATATCGATGTAATGTTTACATCTAGCTCCTTTCTCACCTCTACTAGACGTAGGAGAAGTTCCCTACCCACATTGCCGAACCCTACTAGTGAGACGTTTATCATGCTACGCCACCTAGAGATGCTCCAATACCCTTATCTTTGATTTTGAAAGGGAGAGAGTTCATGATTAAATGGATAATCACTTACGCCCTAACCTTCTTATGGCTTCATCCACTAATAGTTCCGCGTCGTCTTCCTCGAGCCCTGACTCGACTAGATACCTCCTTACATGTTCTACCGCTTCCTCTTTCGATGATGCTTGCCTTACTATTTCAACAATCTCTTCCATGACCTTAATTCTCCTCTTCGAGGCTTCCTTCAAATCTCCTCTAGCGAATTCTATTTCTCTTCTCTCCCAGCCCTTTGGAGTAAGGTAGACACGGTAGACAGGACCTGGCCTCCTTGTCCTCCCTAAGTAGAGTAGTGGTTTATACTCTTGTAGCCGCCACATCCCATTTTCGAAGTCTTCAACTGCATAAGCGGCCACAGCTTCACCTATGAATATATCGTGATCGCCTGCCTTCACAATGTCAACGAGTTTTAACTCTACAGCCGCGCTGGCCTCAGCTACTATGGGCACGCCGAGGGCTTCTCCTCTTATTATGTGGAAGCCTGCTCTTGTTATCTTGTTCTTGTAGAATCTCTCTGATACATCGCCTAGGTAGGGCATTCTATCAACATAGTGATAGTCTAGCAGGTTGAATGCGAATTTGCGGCTCTTAGAGACAAGCTTGTAAGTATATCTCTCTGGTGCTATCGCAACCGCAAGTAGTGGTGGCTCGAATGAGGCTTGCATCCACCATGCTGCTAGCATGCCTCCAACTCTACCATTGTATTCAGCCGTTACCAGGACCGGCACTACAGGGTAGAGCATCCTCTCCAAGACTTCTAGATCGACTTTTCTCATAGGAAGACCCCATCACTATGATTATATGGAGATCCAATATAACTACAATCTAGATACAATCTAGAACATCTATAAAGAAGTCATAATCGATGTAATAGCAGTGCCATGATTCAGCGTAAATACTACAAAGACTACATAGAATCAGTGAAAGGAAACAACGTAAACAGGGGGTGAATGAATTGTCCCTACAATTGGAGAAGATATTCTATGATTTCATCAAGCAAGTAGCAACAGGAATACCAGAAGACGTCTACATCAAAATAAAAGAAGCATACGAAGCCGAAACCGTCCCTGCAGCCAAAGAGCAGCTTAAAGCTATACTAGAAGACATGCAAATAGCCTGTAACAAGCAAAGACCAATATGCCAAGACACAGGTACACCATATGTCTGGATCGAATGGGGAGAAGACTTCCCAATCAAACCGTCAAAGATAATTGAAGAATTCAAAAACGCCCTAAGAAAAATCACCAAGGACGGCTACCTCAGGCCTAACGCCGTCGATCCTCTGCGAGGACGTAACTCTGGCGATAATACTGGGAGGTATATTCCATGGATCCATGTAGAACCGGTACCTGGAGACAAACTAGTAGTACACTTGATGACGAAGGGTGGAGGGAGCGAGGCACCCTCCACACTCATAATGTCTACTCCATTGAAGGGATTCGAGAACTTGAAGAGAGGAGTTGTTGATGCGATCGCCAGAGCAGGTCCACTTCCCTGCCCACCATTAATCGTTGGAGTCGCGATCGGTGCGGGCGCTGATATAGTAATGACACTAGCAAAGAAGGCGCTACTAAGACCAGTGGGAGAGCGACATCCTGACCCAGAGGTAGCTAAACTCGAAGAAGAATTACTCGAGGCACTGAATAAGTTGGAGCTAGGACCTCACGGATTCGGTGGCAAGCTCACTGCTCTCGACGTCAAGATGGAGTATTCGTACAGGCACCCAGCAACATTCGCAATAGGAATTGTCACAAGCTGTTGGGCCACTAGGAGGGGAAGCATCGAGATCATGCCCAACGGCTCCTACAGGATGCTGACTAGACACCTACAACCCCGAGATGGTGTTTGTACTCTTTAGGAGGTGGAAGGGTATGAGTGAGGCAAGAATATTTCATTTGAAGACTCCTCTCACGGATGAGGAAGTTGAAAAGCTACGTGTTGGAGACATAGTCTACATAACTGGAATAATGGTAACTGCGAGAGACGAAGCACACAAGGAGATCCTGGAAACCCTCGAGAAAGGAGAAAAGCTTCCCATAGACCTTAAGGGCCTAGTACTATACCACTGCGGTCCAGTGGCGCGTAAGAGGCCAGACGGCTCTTGGGAGATAGTCGCGGCGGGACCCACAACGAGTATGAGGATGGAGTCGGTAGAAGCAGAATTCATCGAAAAAACGGGTGTCAAAATGATTGTGGGTAAGGGAGGAATGGGTAAGAGAACGGCTGAAGCTATGAAGAAACACAAGGCCGTCTACGCTGTTTTTACCGGAGGGGCAGGTGCACTGGCAGCTGATAGAATAAAGAGGGTAGTAGACGTCTACTGGCTCGAGGAGCTAGGAATCCCTGAGGCTGTGTGGGTCTTTGAAGTCGAGGAGTTTGGCCCATTGATTGTAACAATTGATACAACTGGCGAGAACTACTATGAGAAGAAGCTAGCTGACGTGAGGAAACGCGCTGAGGAAGTTATTAAGGAGTTATTAGAAAAATAAATAATTTCTACTCTTTTTTAACTCTTTGGTAAATAGCGGGAGATTAGCCCTGCTAGTGCAGGCAATAGCCTAGTCTGCAGCCAGACCCTACCGGGTCCCTCCAAGTCGAAGACTATCCCCTCTCCGCCGAAAAGGAACGACTTAAACCCTCCGAATTTCCTAACCTTCCATCTTACTGTAGGATCCATTGCAACTAGGTGGAAGTTGTCCACAGTCATTCTCTCACCAGCTTTTAGCTCGTGCATTGTAACTGCTCCGTAGGATGATAGCCATGCCTTACCTTGGCCTTGCAGCTTTAGCCAGAAGAATTGTCCTTCAGAAAGCCATCCCTTGAGCCCACGCCATGCAACGGTGACTTTTAGGTCTCCCATGTGGGCGAGATAGCTCGTGTCTTGTACGAGTAGCTCTCCTGAGACCTCGACGCTCGTGATGTCGCCTGGTGCGCTTGGGGCGAGTCCAACGACTGCCTTTGAGCGTGCCCGGATCATATTAAGGAAGAAGCTTTCCCCGCCTAGTAGCTTTCTTGCAATCGCTGCCCCTATTCCTCCGCTTGATGTCTTTACCTCTACTTCGCCACGACTGTAGACAAATGCACCAGCCTCGAACCAGATCTCCTCTCCGGGTGAGAGTTCTATTTCTAGGAGGCTGTAGGCTGGGCCTCCGAGGATTCTTTCGACTGCCATTTGGTTTCCCTCTTGCTGTATTGGAAATATTGAATGTTAATAACCTTGATCATATTCATTATTTGAATGTGAGGGGGTGTGATTGGAGGTTTCTCATAGCGAGCTGAAGGCCCTTGTTAATCAATTAGAGAGTCAATCCCGAGAAAACTATATTCCTATTATTGACAGGGAGGATGCAGCTGTTTTATCGTCTCTTGCCTTCTTGGCTAAACCAGG
>WAKH01000051.1 GCA_015523485.1 Thermodiscus sp.
GTAGCAGCCCAGGCACGCCAGGAAGGACTAGAGAGGAAGGCAAAGTAATCCTGGGAGGCTTATAGATCACTTCAACACTATACTCCTTTCAAACGAGGTGCCTCTGGTTGTTCGATAAGTTAAAGAAGGCATTTAAGCGAACGGTCAGCGATCTTAAAAGTAAGGTAAGCGAGAAAATCCAAAAAGAGATAAAGGAATCCGATATTGAAGACGTCCTCGAGGAATTGTTCATTGAACTCGTAGAGGCTGATGTTGCTTATGAAGTGGCCGAGGAGATAGTAGAGGGGGTAAAGAGCTCCCTGGTTGGTAAGAAAATATCTAGAGGAACAGACGTTGAAGAGCTCGTCATCCAGGCCATCAGAGAAAAACTACTTGAACTACTAGACGTTGAGGCCCCCGATTTACTTGAGGAGGCAAAGAAGAGAAAGCCTGGTGAAAGACCCCTTGTACTAGTCTTCCTAGGAGTCAATGGCGTGGGTAAGACGACTACAATCGCAAAAATCGCCCACATGTATAAGAAGAATAATATAACTCCTGTAATAGCCGCCGCCGACACATTCCGCGCAGGTGCTCAAGAGCAATTGGAGATACATGCAAAGAGGATTGAAGTCCCCATAATCACGGGTAAGTATGGTGCTGATCCAGCCAGCGTCGCTCATGACTCGATAAGCTATGCTATGGCTAGGGGTTACCGGGTTGTGCTAATAGATACTGCTGGCAGGATGCATGTTGACTATGACCTAATGGGCGAATTGAAAAAGATTGTAAGAGTGAGTAAGCCGGACTACAAGATACTTGTTGTAGATAGTCTCACTGGTAATGATGCCGTCGAGCAAGCCAAGAAATTCAACGACAGCGTAGGCGTTGATCTAGTCATCCTGACAAAAACGGATGCTGACGTTAAGGGCGGGACCGCAGTATCCATTGCAGGAGTAATCAGAAAGCCAATCCTGTATGTTGGAACTGGTCAGGGCTATGACGATATTGAAAGATTCGATGCAAGAAAGTTTGTTGATGAGTTGCTAGGGTAAGAGACCCCAGTCTATCCTCATCTTGATGCAACAACCTTCACAATCTCGTGCTTGGTCAGTAGTGCAGTTAACCTGCCCTCATCGTCTACTACAGGAAGGGCTCCAATATCGTTGGTTACCATTATCCTGGCCGCCTCGGCTGCGTCCTCGTCGCCACTTATTGTTATCACGTCTTCGCTCATAATGTCCTTGGCGAGTGGGACGAAGTATTCTCTAAGGGCAACTATCTTATCCCTCCCCATATAGTCTCTCGACTTTATCTTCCTGAATCTATCCTTACCCCTCGTCATCCTCACTTCATAAGAGATGTTCGTAAACGCTAGATCCCGCCTCGTGATTATCCCTATAGGTTTTCCATCGTCGTCAACAACTACTACCTTGCCAGCGGGGTCAAGAGAAGCGAGTCTTGCGACATGGAATATTGCATGATACGGGTTCGCAACCGCGTATGCCTCTCTAGCTAGGTCGCTGACAGTATATTCTCCCTTATAGTGGTCTGCGAATGCCCGGGTTATGTCGGTCCTCGTGATTATTCCTCGTATTGTTCCGTCTTCATTTACTACCGGGAGACCCCCTATCTTGTACTTCGTCATAATCTGCGCGGCGTGCTTTATGGACTTCCTAGGCGTGATTGTCTTCACGTCTCTAGACATGACGTCAGATGCTGATAGAGTGTTTATGGGCCTCGTCGGATACTTGTTTAGGATCGCGTTGACGATATCTGTGAGTGTTATGATTCCCACCGGCTTGTCGTCTTCATCGGCAACGATTATCCTGCCGACGTTATGTCGTAGCATTAGTCTACGTACATGTGCTAGGTTTTCCCATGGCCTTACGATTATTACCTCGGTGCTCATGTATGACGCTACTCGTGGAGCCATTGTCTATCACCACAGGATTGCCATGAGTATGTCTCTCTCTGTCACTATACCGGTGATTTCTCCCTGCTCGTCAGTTACTAGAAGGTTGCTTGTGTTGTTCTCCATCATTGCCTTGGCGGCCTCGCCAGCGTCTACGGATTCATCTACTGTGAAGAATCCCTCTCTCATGACTTCAAACACTGGTGTCTTCAGGACTTCTTCTATACTGGTGCTTCGTAGCTCTTTGAATGCCATGTGCTTGCCGAAGAATGATACATAGTCCTTAGCGTTGATTACTCCTTTTACCTCGTCTCCGCTCTCGCTGACGACCGGTAGTCTACGGAAGCCAAACTTGACCATTCGCCTTGCAGCCTCTAGAATAGTGTCTTCAATACCTATTGTCACGATGTTTCTGCTTGCGATCTGGCCTACTGTCACGCCTAGCTTTTTGCCAGCGACATGCTTTACTATGTCGTGTTCGGTAATAACGCCGTAGACGCTTCCATCCTCGTATACTACCGGGATTATCCCTACCGCGTTTTCTACCATTAAGCGTATCACTGTATCGAGGCTCTCGGTTCTGGTTACGAATAGCGGTGTTGGGTTGGAGATCGAGCTGACGTACTCGTTCCTCAACGCGGAGTAGATATTCTTCTTGTGTCTGTTGACGACAATACTATAGTATTCTCCCCCGCCAAGATAGTTCACAAGGTCCATTGCAGTTAGGAGGCCCTTCAAGTATCCCTTGGCAGGGTCTGCAACAATCAGTCCCCTTACCTGGTGCTCCGAAATTACTTCTGCCGCCTCTAGGATCGTTGACTGGGGAGCGATAGTAATAGCCGGGTGTGTTGAGGTGTAAGCTACCTCGCCCTCGCGGGGAGGTATCCATTGCCTCCAATTAGGGGTTCCATCTGCTCTAACCCACCTTATCCCTTCCGGTCTAAAGGTCACCCTTGGGCGTACGATTATCTTCTTCTTTACCCTAGCAACGGAGACCTTCTTGATAGGAGGCCTCCTTGGACCAGGGCCTCCTCCTCTCCTACTAGGCCTACTCACACAACATCACCTCCAACTAGACAATTAACCTAACAATGTCCTCACGATCAACTATTCCAACTATGCGTTTATCGAGTTCAGAATCCACCACAGGTATCCTACCAATACCCTTATTCACCATGATCTCAGCAGCCTCTAGGATCTTAGACCATGGATACAGGTATACTACGGTTGTAGTCATGACCTCACGTACCCGTGGACCCCTGTTAGGCCCGCCTGATGATTCTAGGGCTAGCTTCACTCCCTCCGAGAGAAGGTCGGATTGAGTCACTATGCCAACGAGTCTACCTTTATCGTCCACTACTGGTAGGCCAGTGTATCCGAGTTCCCTCATCTTATCCCAGATAGAGACAACGAAATCCTCTCGGTTAGCAACCTCTACTTCCCTAGTCATAATCGTCTCAACTTCTCTCTTCTCAAGTTCCTTGGGATCCTCCTCTAACATAGACTTTATGACATGCTCGAGGCCAAGATGACCGAGGAGTCTATTGTTTTCAAGTACAGGAGCATACCACTCGTCAACTCTAAGCATTCTGCTCACGGAGTCGGCGATCGTGTCCTCGGGGGCTAGGATGACTGGCGGTTCATCCATGACTGCTTCAACTGTTGCATTGCTTTTCGCGCTTGAGATGGCCAGTATCTCGCTCCTCGTGATTCTTCCTAGTAGCTTCCTAGTTCTCTTGTCAATAACATAGGCTACTCTCGCCCTAGTACTCCTGAAGAGGGCCCTCACTCTTGTGAGGGGTTCCTTCGGGGAGACGGTCAGAGGAGAACTGTCTAGGAGGCGGGAGACCGGGGAGGAACGTGTTTTAGGGAATAAACTTGCTGGCAAACCAGTGCATCACCGTATAACATATATGATTCGAGGGTAATAAAGCTGATCTACAGATATTTTTCAATTAACTCTAATGATGGTAAGAAGCAATTACTGCACGATCTCCGCAGTCGAGCCTATCGCTTGCCCAGGCAGATTGGGTCTAAACCTGGCAATCAGAAGAGGGTTCCTCTTACCATGTTTCTTTATCAGACGACCAACATAGACGTTACCCTTCTTATCCTTATAGACTATCTTCTTGCCAATCAGTGACTCGACAGCTCCTTGAAAGTCTACGACCCTCACGATAACTTTAGATGTATACTGTCTTCCCGCCCCCTGCATATATCCCTCTATTATCGCCTTCACATCTATCACCCATTATTTTATCCTCCCGGATAGAGTTATAAGGTAAACGTTGGGTTCAACTACCTCCTCGATGATGTCATATCCGTAGATCCTGGCATATTCTACAAGCAATTTCCTGGATAACTCTAGTTTCATAGACTTTGATTCCTGATCGCAGTAAGTCTTGCCAACACACTTTGGCGCCCGAAAATCGAAGCCGAGAAGCCTGATCTCCCTAGCCTTAAACCCCATAGCGAGGAGAACCAACCTATCACCATCTGTGAAACCACCTATCCCCAATACAGGCCAAAAACAAAACGCCTGGCTCGTAAAGACTACATCCCTCCTATACCTTCTAGCCTCGTTTACTACACGCGTGTAATTATCTCCATGTACATGGACGATGCGGAAGCGCTCTAACACGCCTCCCTCTAATACAAGGCCATGGGTAACGTCCATATCGCCTGCGACAACATCGCATTTAACACCGCTTAGATAGACCTGTTCAACCCCCATCACAACATCACAGCCCACTAACCCACCTCTTCCACCATCATAGAGGGGACCTACGATGCACACCCGGCTACCAGCCAGCCTATCAAACGCCCAGGATAGAAAGCTGCAAACAGCATCATAGTCTCCAACTTTAGAAGCAGACTCAGCAGCCTCCGCCTCTCTACTCCTATCGTACCCCATGGTCTTCTCAACTACTCCGAAATAGAGCTCCCTCGCTGGCCTGAAAATTCTGCACGCAGCATCATAGAGCTTGCAGTAACCTCTTGACCCTATCAATCAGCTCGCCTCCTGCACCAGACCTTTCCATACAATAGAGAAGATACTCTACCACCTCTTGGGAGGGAGTCAACACACCAACCCGAGCCTTCGTATAGAGGACCAGCAACTCCACAAGACATCCATAACCTCTATGATAGCCTTCGAAGGCGACTTTGACAATTGGCCGAATATCATCGCACTCGTATAGTGAGTATTCACTACTGTCCCCTACATATACTGGAGTGCACGTGAACCAGCTACCGAGCTCGCTATCGAAGATACAGGCAGGGTCCCTCAACCTCTTTGACTCCAGCTCATGTACTACACTCTCCAGGAATAACTCGGGCTCCTTGGGGGCCAAGAGGAGTAGGCAATCATTCCCCTCGAGGTATTTCTGTAACCCAGCCCCCCTGTATACTTTGAAGAAGTAAGGCCCCGAGCCCAGTAATCCAAGGGGCATAGTGTAATCTAAGTTACAGGATACAGCGATATACTCGTGGAACCTCCAATGTTCCAAAATTAACCCCTCAAGACCACATACCTGTTAATCGGCCAATGAGGGCCTCTGCCGCTGCTGAGGGTCCCTCAATCAGAGGGCCTTGTGAAGTCTAGCGAACCCCTGACCGAGGCCTCTCCTTTTGCTCCGACAATAGCCATGTCCTTAGCAGTGTTACTGCCGCACTCACCAGCGAGAGACCCAATACCGCTGCGAGTAGGCTCGCGGCTACTCTTGGAGGTTCACTCGTTATCAAAGACATACTGTTGAAGAGGAAGTAGATCCCCGCTATTATGAGGAGTATAGCGGTAGCTATAGTCACAACTTGTCTCGTGTCAGCCATCACACTTCACCCCATAGAGACTCAGCGATCCTATCAAGGAACCTTAACCTCTTGGAGATCGGTGGATGAGTTGAGAATAACTCTATTATTGGACTCTCCTCCTCACGCTTAAGCGTTTCAACTATATCATCGATCGAGACCAGTAAGCCTCCGTTTACGTCGATTAGGGGTGCGATGATGAATAATGGTGCTGCAAGTGAATGTTTCTCTGCCTCGAACTTGCCCTTCTTTACCGCCACGTATATCTTCGCTAATGCCCGTTGGAGGGCCCGAGGCTTCCCGGTTGTTAGCGCGGAATGGGCGTCGGCATAATACTCCCTTAACCTGTTGAAATGAGCTATCAGGAATCTGAAAATGATGCTCATCGCGAGCAGAGCTGCACCTATAGCTGCTAGTAGTAGAGGGCTGGACTCCTCCCTCCTTCTACCTCCACCTCCTAAGAGGCCAGCATAAATCAGTAGCCTCCCTAAGAAGTACACCATTAACGGTATGATGCTCAACGCGAGTATCCAGCTTACATCTCTATGCTTCAAGTGGCCTACCTCGTGGGCAGCGACGGCTTCTAGCTCATCGTCGTCTAGAAGATTCATTAGACCCTTAGTGATAGCAATATGCTTACCAGCTAGCGGACTGCTATAGGCGAAGGCGTTAGGCATCGAGATATCGGCTATCTTCACCTTAACATTACTTATACCACTCCTATCGGCGATCCGCTGGACTATATTTGCAATCATCTTCTCCCGGGACGAGACGGGGTCCCTCGTCCTGTATACGAGGCCTATTATCCAAGGAGAGATCATCCACTGTACTATTATCAATCCTGCCGAGAAGACTGCAGCCATTATGACTAGACCCTCACCACCAGCTCCTAAATAGTTCGCTATACCAATCATTAAGGCGAAGTACGCGAGCACGGTAGCTAAGGCGGTAACTAGCATTCCACTCCTTAACGCGCCCAGGCTTGTCGGCTCCTTACCCACGATCTTCGGAGCGCTTAGGACGAGCACTCCTATGACCCCCGCTATAACTACGCTTTCAATCAGCATCAGCCACCAATAGGCTACCAGCCAGCCTAGTACCATTGCCTTATGCCCTCCATTTCCCAAGGTCTTCTTTTGAAAGTATTATCTCACCATCTGGGATAATAGCCTTAATCCATGCATCAGTTATCGTTAACTCTAGCTTACTCAAATATTCAATGAATTCCACTAGTATTTTTGCGGCTAGGTCCTCGATGAGAGGCTCTCCACCAAGAGTTTCATCGATAAACGTGTGATCATATTTAGACGCGGTTTCCTGTAGGAGTTGCTTGAGCTTGACTATGTCTAGCCTTGTTGGAGTCTCGATACATATCTTCACTGTTACGTCATGACCATGTAGCCTCCCATCGAATCTTCGCGCTCTTAACGCGATTGATACGATTGTAGATACACAGTACCTAGGCAAACCATGGCACCAGTAAGCAATAATGGATCGGTAAGAACACTATTAACTAAGTTGGTGTATCAGGGCTTGCCTGAGGAACATGAGGTTATCGAGAAGGTGATATCAGAGGCTTCCAACGGGGTCATTGTCAAAATCCATGTGAAGCCCTCGTCTAAGAAGACAGAGCTGGCATACGAATACGGTGAACTCGTATTCTACACGAAAGAGCCACCTGTAAAAGGGAGAGCCAATAATAGCCTCATAAAGTATCTCGCCAAGAGGCTCGGCTTTCCCCAGTCGTCGATAAGCATAGTAAGGGGTGCTAAGAGTAGGGATAAAGTCGTATTGATCAGAGGCGCGTCCCGCGACGATATTATTAGAAAAATTAAGAATATAATTAAAACAATTATTTGAAGGATTTGGGTATAAGTGGGAAGTCCTGTATCTTAGCTTCCCCACTACGCTTTCCATCCTCTCTCACAACTGTTACAGGTTCACCGAGTACAGCGTATCTCGTATCTATGTAGGCTTGTCCGATCCCCCTGTTTATTATTGGACTGAAGGTTCCGCTCGTCACCCATCCAACTATTTGATCCTCCACCTTCAGAAGGTATCCTTGACGTGGTATGAATCTCGCGTATTTTTTCTTCATCACAAGGCCAATCCTTATCCACCTCACTCCTTCCCTTCTACACGCTCGTAACGCTGACTCGCCAACATACCCGGTCTTCTTCCAATCGATAGCACCCAGACCATATCTCAAGCTTAGGGCACAAGGATACTTTAGAGGGTCTTCACCATACTCGTGTCCTCCTAGGACGAACCCCATCTCTATTCTAAGAGAGTCTCGAGACGCTATACCAACCGGTTTTACACCATTATCGACTAGTTCTTTGATTAGCTTTACAGCCTCGCTATGCCTTATCCAAAACTCAAATCCATCTTCTCCGGTCCACCCGCTTCGACTGGCAACGTATACGGTGGCTGGACCTACCTTTACATTCATCAAAAACTCCAAGGGTTTCAGTTGAATGAGGTCCTCCCCGCCTACTCGTTCGAGAGCTTCCACCGCTTTTGGTCCTTGAAGTGCAAGAAGACTGTACTCGTCCCTCAGATCAATCACTTCGACTTTAAGCCCGTAATCACGCGCCTTGGTGATCATGTATTCTCTTATATGATCTGCAACAGCGGCATTAGGTACAACAAGCCACTCGGTATCGCTGATTCTATAGAACATTTCATCGTCTTTCACACGGGCATACTCATTTAATGCTAGGGTTGGACCGCTCATAAATCCAATCTTCGTCTTCTCAAGCTTCTTCGTGAACAATCTCTCGAGGAGCTCCAGGGAGTCGGGACCCCGGATCATTAACCTACCCATATGGCTGATATCGAAAAGACCTACGCTGGTTCGAACGGTTACATGTTCCTCTATTGCCGACTTGTAGTATAAGGGGACAGTCCATCCAGCAAATTCTCCGAATGTCGCACCGAGTTCAGAATGCAAATCGTAGAGCGGGATCTTCTTGCCCATATTGTGCACCGTGTACACTAATGGTTCGAAGCAGTATTCTATATTTGTATCGAGGAATACGTGTTTACAGTTAACTTAAGAAAGTTAGAGCCTAGATTACGGTCTCATATCCTACAGGCAAAATTTCCTCTCCTGGCTCATATGCTATTTTGAATGATGGAGAGAATGTGCATTCCTTGATATACGTTAACGCTTCACGAGGCCTGTTCTTGTATAAGGCTTTCCACATGCTGAGGAGATCCTCATCCTTGATTTCTATCGGCTGGTTACATGGGGCTATGATCTTGTACCCCCCACTGGACAATATTAGCCGTGACAGCGGAATTGCGTCGTTGCCTGATGTGTAGAAAAGGAGTATACCGCCGTAGAGTATGGTCCTAGCCATTATGTTCTCTTCAACATTGTCCCCTGATGGTATGTGGCCTTCCTCTAACGCCTTCGCCACCAGCTCCTTGACGTTACCAGGGATAGCCTCCTCGATGTTCTTCGATACCATTGTTATCGCAAAGTTCTTCGATCTTGCCAGTATTATTGGATAGTGTAATATAATACGTGCTCCTTTTACTATAATTATTGATTCTGGCAAGCCACTTACACCTACATGAAGCTAGTCGGGAATCCTTCGTCGCGCTTCTGGGGCTTCGGAGTTATTCCAAGGTTTGCGTTAAGTATGGTTGAAATTACGGACAGGATATTTACCAGTTTCCTAATGTTACTCGCTACTACGACCCTGTTGAGCTCTTCGTGATATAGTATCTTTGTCACTATAATGTTTTGGGCATCTACTGGCGAGGGTTGAATGACTACGACGCAATCCGGACATATTGAATATATTGTTTTTATTATTTCTGAGAACACGCTTATTCTATCCGCTGGTTTTAGACTGTTTAGTTTATTGCGGTGCTCAGCACTCACCATGACTCCGAGCGTCATTATTATCCTGTCTTTCTTCGTTGATGGCTGCTGTACAATGATTTTCGCGATAACTGGCGGTACTTTAGCCGTAACGCTTAGAACCCATTCTAATGGCGCGCCGGGTGGTATTGGCTCGCTTTTTACCTCATGGTCTTCGTCTATGAGCCATGAGACGATCTTATCTCTTAAAGCATCTTTATCCAACGGCTTACACCTTCCCTTGTAGGGTGGTGTATTTTATTGTCTTATATTTGGTGTCCTGGATCTAGATACTGTGGAGAGCTTATAAGTCGTAGGTAACGAATATGTTTAACGGTGTTAAAGGATGACAAGGGACGTGCAGACAGCGCTAAAGGTGCAAAACCTAAAGGTAAGAGTCGGCGGAAAAGAGATCCTAAAAGGAGTAAATCTCGAACTCAACTACGGCGAGATACACGCTGTCATGGGTCCCAACGGAAGCGGAAAATCAACCCTCGCCTACACAATAATGGGTAGAGAGGGCTACGAGATAGTAGAGGGAGACATACTCTTCGATGGAGTGAGCATAAAAAACCTACCGGCAGACGAGCGAGCACTTCGAGGCCTATTCTTGGGATTCCAAGAGCCCCCGAGTATTCCTGGAGTAAGATTCTCCACGTTCCTGATAGCCGTAATCAATAAACGAATGGGTGCACCAGACCTAACAACCCTAAAAGACCCAAAGAAGCTAAGGGAGATTTACAACCTACTAAATGAGGTTGGTTTGAATAGGAGTGTACTATCGCGTGAACTCAATGTTGGATTCAGCGGAGGAGAGAAGAAGCGGTCAGAGATGCTCCAAGCACTCCTACTTGACCCTAAAGTCATCATATTAGACGAGCCCGACAGCGGACTCGACGTTGACGGTGTAAGGAAAATAGCAGAGATAATCAAAGAGTTAAAGGCTAAAGGAAAAGCGATACTCCTCATAACACACTATGCCAGGCTCTTCAACTTCGTAGAACCCGACAAGGTAACAGTCCTCGTCGATGGGAAGGTGGCTGCAACCGGCGGACCGGAGCTGGCCCACATGATCGAAGAGAAGGGCTACCAGGTGGTACGCCAGCAATAGGGGGTTTCCAAGGATGAACAAGGGTGCAATAAAGCTCAGGGAAGAATTGTTAAAGGGTATGGACGCAGTCGACATGCTCGGATTAACCAGTAAACCCTACAAGATAGAGGTAGAGCTACGCGGTAAGATAACGAGGGATGTTGTCGAGGAGATAAGCAGGATTAAGAAGGAGCCGGACTGGATGAGGAGGCTACGCCTGCGAAGCCTAGAGCTCTTCGAGAAACTCCCGATGCCGAAATGGGTTCCCGGTATCGAGGAGATAGATTTAGAGGAGCTAGCATACTATGTGAAGCCAGAAGCCACGATTGCAAAGAACTGGGACGACCTACCCAAGGAGATAAGAGAATACTACGAGAAACTAGGGATTCCTGAGGCAGAGGCACGATTCCTAGCCGGGTTATACGCGGTTATGGACAGCGAGACCGTTTATGGAAGAGTGAAGGATGCATTGAAGGAGAAGGGAATAGTCATAATGTCGATGGATGAGGCCGTCCAGAAGGATCTCCCCATCCTAAAAGAATACTTTATGAGGATCTTCCCGCCAAGCGACCACAAATTCGCAGCCCTACACGGCGCCTTATGGAGTGGAGGAGTATTCATGTACGTACCTAAGGGGGTAAAGATCCCGGAGCCAATAGAGGGCTTCTTCCTTATAGGGAAAGCCTACGAGGGCCAATTCGAGCATACACTAATTATAGCAGACGAGGGAAGCTATGTGAACTTCATCGAGGGATGCAGTGCCCCAAGATTCGCCGGTTATAGCTTCCATGATGGAATGGTCGAGCTGTACGCGCATAAGAACGCGGTGATAAAGTTCACCACTGTCCAGAACTGGAGTAGGAACGTCATCAACTACAACAATAAGAGGGCAATAGCAGAATCCGGAGCGAGGGTAGACTGGTTTGAGGGCAGCATTGGAAGTAAGATAACGGTGACTTATCCAAGCACCATACTCAAGGGAGAAGGTGCTGTTTCGAGAAGCATGGTTGTCAGCTTGTCTAAGGGACCCGTCATCAAGGATACTGGAAGCAAGATGATCCATCTAGCCCCGGGAACGAGGAGCCGTATAGTTAACAAGACGATAAGCGCTGGAGGAGGCGTCAACATCTACAGGGGACTGATAAAGATAATCAGGGGAGCCAAGTATTCACAAGCAGACGTTGAATGTGACTCTCTAATATTCGATGATAAGAGCAAGGCACACACATATCCACACAACCAGGTAGATGAGCCGACCGCCCAGGTGACACATGAGGCCACTACGGGAAGACTCAGCGAACCACAGCTCTTCTACTTACAGTCGAGGGGGCTCGGCGAGGACGAGGCGAAGAGCCTGATTGTCCTCGGCTTCCTAAGCGATATCCTAGTAGAACTTCCCTTCGAATACCTCAACGTGCTCAACAGAGTGATCCAGTTAGAGTTCAAAGAGCTAGGATCAGTGGGTTAGGTGTATGAACAATGGCATTGAAAGAAAAGTACATGGAGATAGCCGAGAAAGAAGTTTTCCAAGAGATAGCAGACTCACCCACAATGAAATACTATACTAACTGGAAGGAGTTCCAGAAGAGGCTTGTCGCGCAAGATTCGAGAGTATACATGGAGCTGCCAGATTGGGTCGAGAAGTTGTCAGACAAGGTTGTAGTTCTCTCGGATGAAGTCTTGGTTAGAGGGGTCCCCCGTGACTATATTGAAGTACACGATGATTCCTATGATGTTCTCAAAGACATTAAGGTTACTGGTAAGATGGAGTATTATAATGCCGCGAGACTAACAAGGGCGGTCACCATAAGGATTCCAAGAGAGGCGAGTCTAGATGGACTAGTCTTGGTTAGCTTAGGCGGAGACGGATATACAGGCCACCATATCCATATAGAATTAGAGCCTTTCGCGAGCGCTGAAGTAATCCTAGTGGACCTAGGCGGGGTGGGAGATAGTTCTATCAAAACACTCACTATCGCCGTCGATATGGATAGTGATAGCAGGCTCAAATTCTACTCGATATCATTACACGAGGAGGCGGCAGTGTACTCTAGGAGAGTTTACAGGCTCTCAGCTAGGTCGAGACTAGAGCTGAACACCTTCTACTCCTCTGGTCCTGCAACTAGGATAAACGAGGACGTATATCTCAATGGCGAGTATTCCGAGATAGAGGTGAACTCTTCCTCCCTAGCAGGGAGAAACAAGTGGGGAGACGTTCTCCTAAACGTGAGGCACAGAGGTGAAAGGTCTAAATCATACATCAATGGGCGAGGAGTCGTGCTAGAAGACGGGATATTAACAATAAGAGGTATCGCAATTGTTGAGAAAAGCGCGGAATGGTCTTCTTCACACGTAGAAGTACATGTATCAGCTTTCGGCGAGCAGGCGAAAGGAAATGCGAGTCCAATGCTCGAAATACATACAGGTAATGTCGAGGAAGCCTTCCATAGTGCTAGCGTATCTAGCCTCTCAGAGGACGAATTATTCTATCTAGGAACACGAGGGCTAAGTAAAGACGAAGCACGCGAGCTACTAGTAGAAGGCATACTCCACTTCTCCGGAGTATTAGAGAGGCTGGGCCTCTCAATAGAAACAGTCCTTAGAGGACTCAACCATGAATAGCTAGCTCCTCTCTCAACTCGTTAATATAGTTCTTAACAATCTTCACCTTCTCCTCGGCGAGCTTCCTCGACACATCCAAGTACATTAGATCTGGGAGCTTGATGATCTTTTCAACAAAGTGCTCGAGGCTCTCCTCAAACGACCTACCGAATTGGCATCCTGTGTGGAACACACGGGCTATTCCTATCGCTCCTAGGGCGTCAAGTTTATCTGCATCAGATAGAATCATAGCCTCCAGCGTTTCTGCCTTGACGCCCAAGGAAAAACTGTGTGCCAATATAGCGTGGACAACCGCCTCTACATCACCCCTGTATCCTATTTGGGGAAGCAATTCCCTGGCGAATTCAGCGCTTTTTGCTGCATGATGCTCTTCTCCCTTGAGGAACCGGCCAACGTCATGGAGTAGGATAGCAGTCTCAAGTGTAAGCCAATCCATTCTCTCCTCCACCATATTTGCAATTATCCGAGAGTACCTGAAGACACGCAGGATATGGGGCCATCCATGCGCGGGATCGTCGCCCATTATCGCCCTCGAAATCAGTCTCACCGGTAGAGGCGCGTTGTCAAACAATTCAGTACCGTTTAATGCGTTATTTGACATGGTTTAGGCACCTCCCAAGGCTTACCTATTAATTGAATCTAACTTTAACGCTTCAGGGACGTAGATGTCAGGGTATTTTTATACTGTTCCATCGGTGGGATCAAACTGTATATATGTTAGTATTCATACATGTACTTACAAATGAATGGTGGTAAATCGAATACCCCGATGAGCCCACTCTATAACATGACACCCTTGGGTTAGGAGGGGAGATAGATTGTCAAACCAAGTAGAGTGTAAGGTTGAGAACGGATACATTATTGCACCTAAAGGCCTGAAGAACGTGGTACCCGACGTCACCTATATTAGCGGAGTAGATCCTAAAGGAGAGCATACGATTTACAGAGGCTATACGATTGATGATATTGGTGCTAATGCCAGCTTCTATGAGGCTACCTGGCTTTTCCACAAAGGAGAACTGCCCTGTGATGAGGAACTAAAGGAGATCAAGAAGAAGATAGACACCTACAGAGGCCAGATTCCAGAGAAGATATTTGACGCCCTCAAGCTAGTCCCCAAGGCACACCCAATGTACTATGGAGCCTTCGGAGTCACCCTTCTAGGCCAGTATAACGCACCCGACGAGTGGCGCTTCGACGAGGACTTCCTCTTCGAACACGCGCTGAGACTGATCGCACAACTACCAGTAATCTTCGCAGCTGGATGGAACCTAGCACACCATGGAACAATCATCAGGCCAGACCCCAACCTCGACCACGCGAAGGACGTGCTCAGAATGATCATAAGAAGGATGCCCAGCGACCTAGAAGCCAGAGCCTTCGAGTCATCACTAGTACTCTACATGGACCACGGATTCAACGCCTCGACATTCACAACAAGAGTAATAGCAAGCACTCTAAGCGACATGTACAGCGCAATTGCAGGCGGCATCGGCGCCCTAAAGGGACCCCTACACGGAGGAGCCAACGAGAAGGCACTCGTAATGCTACTAGAAGCCAAGAAGCTCGCCGAGGAGAAGGGCAAGCCGTTGGAGGAGTACATCGAGGAATACATTCTAGAGAAGCTGGCCAAGAAAGAGAAGATAATGGGCTTCGGTCACAGAGTCTACAAGATACACGACCCGAGAACCGATGTAGCAGCCAAGTATATACAGCAGCTACCCGAGGGCGAATACTGGCTCAAGGTACTAAAGAAGGCTGAAGAGGTAATGTGGAGGGAGAAGAAGCTACCAGCCAACATCGACTTCTACACGGCCATCCTATACTACCAGCTCGGAATACCGATACCAATGTTCACGCCAGTATTCGCGATGGGTAGAATCGTTGGATGGACTGCACACTACATCGAACAGGTACTGAATAACAAGATCATAAGGCCAAGCGAGAAGTACGTAGGCCCAGTCGGCAAGAAGTATCAGCCTCTAGAGGCTAGGTGTAAGAAGTAGCAAACCCCATACCAATCCTATTTTCTTAATCCAGACTATTATAAAGCCACTCGGACGACTGCTTGATTAATGCAAGCACGCATGTTTTATTGAAGGAACCAAATATTTGAGCCTCCACTCGCTATAATCCTAAACGGTGCTTCATGCTTGTCAACAATAGAAGAAAAAAGAAGCCTGGCTGACGTATTGTCAGAGGCATTGAAAATACCCAGAGAAAGAGCTGAGAGACTACTAGAATCGAAGAGCACACGGGTGATGAGATATCGCGAGTACAGGTATATCGCGATAAGGCGGGATTTAGCAGATCACTATGAAGGAACAGTAATCATCATGACAAAAGATGGCTATCGCGTCGTTGAAGGTTA
>WAKH01000052.1 GCA_015523485.1 Thermodiscus sp.
CAGCCCTTCTAACAACCTCCTCAACCCAGTCCCTATATTCTCGTATTATTCTTTCGAGCGTCTTTACACTCACACCAGTAGTAGCTGAGGCTACCTGTATAGCTGACTTTTTTGAGGCGCCTTCAGATCTCTCCTTTACGTATACTGCTATGGCGTTTATTGTCCTAGCCTTGAACACCCTGTGTTTCGGAAGGCCCCTACGGACTAGTTCGATAAGGTCTAACTTGATAGCCTCATTATGCTGTGCTGATGGTTTCTTGCTATCTGGTTGCTTTCCCCAATGGCTTGTTTCCAGCCCCGTTAGCTTCTTTCGGTACAGTCTTTCTCTCCAAATCCTTTTGATTCCAGTCTTCTGCTTCACAGTGTATTCTTGCCGTGTATATGATTCATCTTCTATTGGGTTCTCGACTATGACCGTTCCACAGAGCTGGCAGACCACCTCTCCTGTGAGAGGGTTAATTGCAGTCTTTGCTGACCCGCAATATGGACATCTCAAAGCCCCGCACCAATTGGTAGATTCATCGATTGATTATCGATAGGCTAAGCTGGTATGGTGGACGTTAGCGGGGGAGGTAGGCTGGAACGGATTCTCCGGTGTGTTCTGCTGGATGTATTGAACGTAACTTATTTGGTTTAGCCGTTCACATGCAGGAATTGGGGTAGTGAAGAGTGTCGAGCTACTTTGGAGCTACAAGCGTTGGTATCAAGACTAAGGACGGCGTTGTATTAGCGACTGACAGGAGAATGTCGTACGGTACCTTCATTATGAGCAAGAATGCCAAGAAGATCTTCACTGTTAACAACAGAGTCGGTATAGCATTCGCAGGCCTCTACGGCGACATAAGTGGTCTTATCAGGTTCCTTCAAGCAGACATAAGGAGCTACAGTATAACCTATAACGTTGAGCCGACAGTGCTCATGGTAGCGAAGAGATTATCGCTGATAATGTACTCCTACAAGGTCCTCCCATTCTTCGTGGAAACAATCGTTGGAGGACTAGACCCTAACGGTAACACGAGGCTCTACGTCTTGGACTCCCTAGGCTCTATCACCGAGGAACCATATGCTGCAGTAGGAAGCGGTGCTACTATTGCCCTAGGATATCTAGAGGCTCATTACAGGGATGACCTTACACTGGAGGAAGCGGAGGAGCTGGCTGAGAATGCTGTTAAGACGGCGATTATACGTGACGCTGGTAGCGGTGACGGTATAGACGTGTTAACGGTCACGAAGGAAGGTGTGAAGGAGAAGAGGATTACTCTGGAGGTGAAGATTACCGAGACCCGGGAGGGTTAGGCTGGTATAGGAGTGTAGGGAGTTGCGTGAGAACCCTGGGTTGGCTTGTAGGGATGTGGAATCCAGGTTTTCTCCACAAATAGCTATGGAAGCCCAGAGACTTCTAACATCTAAACTGGTACTCGAAGACCGCTACGGTCCTATCAGATATGTGGCGGGCCTCGACGTAGCGTATGTTAAGCGTGGAGAAGAGACTGTTGGAGCTGGGGTCGCGGTCTTACTCTCATATCCTTCATTGGAAGTCGAGGACTGTGTTGCCTATGTAGCAAGAGTCTGCATACCGTATATCCCAGGCTTACTAGCATTCAGAGAGATGAACGTGTTAGCACCCGCGGTTCTTAAGCTGGAGTCGAAGAACAAGGTTGATCTATACGTTGTAGACGGTCACGGTATAGCGCATCCTAGGAGGTTTGGCATAGCTAGCCATGTCGGTGTGGTTATGGATAAGCCCTCTATAGGGGTGGCAAAGAAGAGACTATATGGACGAGAAGAGGTATGGAAGGGTTCCAGAGTCCTATTAGATGAGGATGGTAGGATCCTCGCGTTAATCCTCGAGTCAGGTAGGGGTTCTAAGATATACGTGAGTCCTGGCCATAGGATTACTCCCTTCTCTGCGGCTAGGCTAGTTTCTTCAATGCTGAGGAGGGGGCATAGGCTCCCGGAACCCACACGTGTTGCTGATAGAATATCCAAGAGTATTAGGACGAGGCTGAAGGCTGGTGATATGGGCTCTGGCTTTATCGACTGTTTGAGCAATAGGTCCCTCTACAGATTTTTCTGATTATATCTCTAGTCCCCCTAAGCCCTTCTGAGAAGGGTTTTTTCTCCTCGAACCTAACGACTAGTGGCTTCTTCCCTGTTCTCTCTTCTACTATTTCTGCGAGTTTATCGGGGTCGTAGGGCTGATCAGGGCCTAGTACTATAACGTCTGGTTTTATGATTTCGAGGGGTTTCATCTTATCGTGTTCATCCCCGAGCATGGCTTTATACACGTACCTTATGGAGGATATGACCTTAAGACGCGATTGCTCGTCGAGGATCGGTTGTTTATTCTTCTCGTATACCACGTTTTTATCGCGGGCAACTACTACATGTACCTTACCGTATCGTGAGGCATATCGTAGCAATTCTATGTGGCCTGGGTGTATTATGTCGAATGTTCCAGCTACGAATACGGTCTTTTCATCTACTAGTCTCCTCGGCCACTCTGGTTCTAGGACGCCTGTATACTTTAACGCGTCTATTAGGCCCTCAGCGTACGATGCGGCTGATAGTGCTGTGTCGCAGTCTCCTACATCAACATAGTATAGCGCGTCCTTAGCATATCTCTTTGAGGCGTCTAGCAGGGACTGGTAGCTCGCGGGTACCTGTTCCTCGAGTTTGGCTAGGGTTTCTAGTACTCCTCTAGCGTACTTCTCGGCTCGTTTGCAAGTGTCAGCGTGCTCCATGTCGGTCATCCGCGGAATTGGTCCCTGTTGTAGAAGTATATAGGTTAGGAGCCCGTTGGGGGCCTGTGGCGGGCCCGCCGGGATTTGAACCCGGGACCTACGGGTTTCCTCCTTGGGGCCAGGACTCGCCCCATGCTAAAAGCCCGCCGCTCTATCCTGGCTGAGCTACGGGCCCTCCCCCGCCTCATTGGGTTATATCCATTAAGGGGTTAAAACCTCTACAGAGCAGTCTGATCCCTCCATTGTGCTACTAGAATACGCACGTAAAGGCTATAAGAACCGTTTAATCCAGGTTTATCTCTGCGAGTAGATAGGGGGCTTGTAGAGGTTGCCATCCCGGGCTAGGAGAAGGGTTAGCAAGAAGATACTCGAGCATGAACTCGTCCCGAAGCATGAAGTCCTATCCTTCGAGGAAGCAGTAGAGGTGTTGCGTAGACTGGGGATTCCTCCTAATAGGCTTCCCGCGATCAGCGTTAATGATCCCATCGTCCAGCTTCTGGGCGCAAAGCCTGGGGATATAATACGTATTATTAGGAAGTCTCCCACCGCTGGTGAAGCGGAGTACTATAGGATTGTAGTCGCGTTCTAAGACGGGGTGTGATGAGTGGCTAAAGCTAAAGGTGCTAAAAGCAGTATAGAGAAGGCTCCACAGTTGACTAAGGACGAGTTGTGGGAGGTATTCAGGTCGTATATTAAGAGTATGGGTTTGGCTAAACAGCATATAGCATCGTATAACCAGCTGGTTCTACACAAGCTACAGCAGATGATAAATGACATCGGCGAGATTGCTCCTGCATGGCGCATGGCTAGGAGGAGGCGTACACCTATTCCTCCAGTATCACTTCCAGACGTGAGGATTAAGCTTGGGAAAATCTATATTGGCGCGCCAGAAGCAAAGGGAGCAGGATACGCTGCCAGGATTTATCCCTTGGACTGTAGGATGAGGAACCTGTCTTATATGGCACCGCTCTATGTTGAGGCTTCATTGATAATTAATGGAATACAGAAAGAGAAGCATTTGGTTAAAATAGCCGACTTCCCTGTGATGGTGAAATCCGAGATAGACCCTACCTCGAAGATGTCAGAGTTCGAGCTGATAAGCATAGGGGAGGACCCCTACGATCCTGGAGGATACTTTATAATTAATGGTAGCGAGAAGGTTATCGTTGTCCAAGAGGACCTAGCAGTGAACAGGATCATCGTCGGCCCGGCAGCGGCTGGCACTGCTAAGATAACGCATAGCGCCAAGGTCGTCTCCACGATGCTCGGCGTTAGGAGGCAGGTTATCGTTGACAGGATGAGTGATGGGAGCCTTGAGGTTTCCATGTCGAGGCTGAATGCAAGAATACCATTCGTAGTATTAATGAGGGCATTGGGCTTCGTGGAGGAGCCTCGAATCGCCTTCGCCGTCTCCGCTGATCCAGAGATCCATAGGGAGCTGATTACGAGCTTCGAGAAGGTTTCGGCGACGATAAGAACCCAGGAGGAGGCGCTCGAGTATATTGGAAACAGGCTGGCGAGTGGACAGCCCAGAGAGAAGAGGATTGAGAGGGCCCTAGAGTTCCTCGACACCCAGTTCCTACCACACCTGGGTAACAAGCCGGAGGACAGGGAGAAGAAGGCATTCTATCTAGCAGAGATGGCGAACAGGGTGCTACAGTTATATCTTGGTAAGAGGAGTGCCGACGACAAAGACCATTATGCTAACAAGAGGCTGAGGCTCGCTGGAGACCTCCTAGCCGAGATACTCAGAGATGCATTGAACAGTTTCGTCTACTCGGTAGAACAGCAGCTCGAGAGGCTCTTAACACAAAGGCCGGTTAACATGATAAAGCTATCCCATCTAATCAGGCCAGATGTCATCACGGACAAGCTAAGGACCGCTCTAGCAACCGGAAACTGGGGTAGGGACAGGACCGGTGTAAGCCAAGCCCTCGACCGGACCAACTGGATTAGCTTGCACAGCCACCTGAGAAGAGTCATTTCACCCCTCAGTAGGGGTCAGGTGCATCTCGAGGCAAGAGACCTCCACGGCACCCACTGGGCTAGACTCTGTCCGTTCGAGACCCCTGAGGGAATTAATTGTGGCCTTGTGAAGAACCTGGCCCTTCTAGCTTACATTTCTGTGGGTGTGCCCGAGAAGGATATCGAGGAGTTATTGTACAAGCTCGGAGTGGTCTCGATTAAGGAGGTAGTGGACCAGGCTGTTAAGGAGGGCGAACCACCCGAGATTATGGAGTATGGCGCCAAGGTATTCCTAAACGGCAGACCCATTGGATTCCACTCTGATGGTAAGAAGCTGGCCGAGGAGATCAGGAAGCTTAGGAGGCAAGGCAAGCTCCACTATGAGGTAAACGTAGCCCACATCCAGACCGAATATTATAACGAGGTCTATGTGAATACAGACGAAGGCCGATTAATGAGGCCTCTAATAGTTGTGGAAGACGGCAAGCCCAAACTAACCAAGGAACATGTAGAGAAGCTAAAGAAGGGAGAAATCACGTTCTGGGACCTAGTAAAGGAGGGCGTAATCGAACTCCTAGATCCAGATGAGGAGGAGAACGCCTACATCGCCGAGTTCCCCGAGGACGTGACGAAGGAGCACACCCACCTAGAGCTATGGGTCCATGGAATCGTGGGAGTTGCCGCGGCGACGATACCTTACCTAGAGCACAACCAGAGCCCGAGAAACACATACCAGTCGGCTATGGCCAAACAAGCCCTCGGCCTCTACGCATTGAACTTCAAGTATAGGGCGGATAGCCACTCCTACCTCCTCCACTATCCGCAGAAGCCGATAGTGCAGACGCGAACCCTAGACCTTATAGGATACAATGAGAGGCCGGCTGGCCAGAACATGGTAGTAGCGTTGATGGCATACATGGGCTACAACATGGAGGACGCGCTAGTATTTAACAAGTCGAGCGTGGAGTTCGGTCTCGCGAGAGCCCACTTCTTCAGAGTCTACACAGCCGCACAGAACCTCTATGCTGGTGGAGCCATGGACGAGATAAGAATACCCGAACCAAACCTACTCGACCACAAGGGAGACGAGTTCTACAGGAAGCTCGGCCCAGACGGCATAGTAGACCCTGAAGTAGAGGTTGAAGGCGGAGACGTCCTAATCGGTAAGGTGAGCCCTCCCAGGTTCATCGGAGAAGAAAGGGTTATGGTATCAACAGCACTCGTGAGACGAGACACTAGCGTACAGCTAAGGTATGGTGAACGAGGCATAGTAGATACGGTTATACTAACACAGAACCTGGAAGGATTCAAGCTGGTAAAAGTGAGGGTTAGGGAGCAGAGGATCCCCGAGATAGGAGACAAGTTCGCCAGCAGGCACGGTCAGAAGGGTGTCATTGGCATCCTACTCCCACGCTACGACCTGCCATACACTGAGGACGGTATAGTCCCCGATGTTATCCTCAACCCACACGCAATCCCATCTAGAATGACAGTAGGACAGCTACTTGAGACTATCGCTGGTAAGGTAGGAGCCCTAATGGCGAAGTACATTGATGGTACTCCATTCTATAAGGAGAGCATCGACGGGCTAAGGCTCGAGCTGCTGAAGAGGGGCTACGACCCCAACGCAAGAGAAGTGATGTATGATGGAAGGACGGGTAAGAGGATTGAAAAACCCGTTACAATAGGAGTCACATTCTACCAAAGGCTCTACCATATGGTCAGCGATAAGATGCATGCAAGAGCCACTGGTAAGGTGCAACTATTGACAAGGCAGCCGACTGAGGGTAAGGCTAGGCAGGGAGGTCTGAGATTCGGAGAGATGGAGAGAGACTGTCTCATAGGTCATGGAGCTACAGCACTGCTAAGAGACAGGATGCTCTTCAACAGCGACAAGTACGAGATGCTAGTATGTAGCAAGTGTGGTCATATTGCATGGTACAATGCTAGGAGAGGAGTCTATGAGTGCCCAATACACGAGGAGGATGGCGATGTCAAGCCAGTCATAGTGCCATACGCCTTCAAGCTACTGCTACAGGAGGTAACAAGCATGTTCGTCAAGCCGCAATTGATCGTTTCAAGCAAGATAGACGTGTTGAACAAGCTGCCAGGCTTCAGGGCAGCACTACTACAGAGGAGCCTCAGGACCAACGGTGGAAACGGCAAACCATCAGATGGAAAGTCGGGTTAGGAGGAGGGTGATGGGTAATGAGTGAGGAGAGATTCATACTTAGCGGGATCAAGTTCGGCGTGCTCCCGCCCTACGAGATCTCGAGGATGGCTAGAGTAACGGTCACCAGACCAGAACTCTACGAATCAGACGGCACCCCTGTAATGGGAGGTCCCAGGGACCCCCACTTCGGTGCAATCGAGCCTGGAGAGGCCTGCCCAGTATGTGGTAACAGAAGAGACAACTGTCCAGGCCACTTCGGAAAAATCGACCTCGCGAGACCAGTACTGATACCCTACTATAGCGATCACGTAAACGCCGTGCTACAAGCCACGTGCCGCTCGTGTAGCAGGATTCTCCTCCCCGATGAGCAGGTAAAGAGGATGCTGAGGGTCCTCAGGACCCTAAAGGCCCGTTGGCCGCAGCTGGCATCGAACTTTATCCGTGAGATAAGAAAGCAGGCTGCCCAGAACAGTGTATGTCCACACTGTGGAGCCCGTCAGTATCGGATCAGGTACATCAGGCCCGTGGTCTTCTACGAGGAGAGGCCGGAAGGAGAGGTAAGACTCACGCCGATCGAGATAAGGGATAGGCTTGAGAAGGTGAGGAACGAGGACGCCGAGCTCCTAGGCCTGGACCCAGAGGCTTCCAGGCCGGAGTGGATGGTGGCAACAGTACTACCAGTCCCACCACTAGCTGTAAGGCCCCCAATCACCCTAGAAACCGGTCTCAAATCCGAGGACGACCTGACGCATGCCCTAGTAGAGATAATCAGGCAAAACGAGAGGTTGAAACACTACCTGGCTACAAGCGCCCCAGAAACAATGGTCGAGGACTCATGGATAGCCTTACAACATATGATCGCAGCCTACATTGACAACGAGCTGCCGAACGTCTTCGTACTCCAGCACAGGGGAGGAAGGCCTCTAAAGACGCTAGCACAGAGGCTCAAGGGTAAGGAGGGTAGGCTTAGAGGAAACCTGTCGGGTAAGAGAGTTAACTACTCTGCTAGAACAGTCATCAGCCCAGACCCGGAGATTAGTATAAACGAGGTCGGCGTACCAATCGAGATAGCAATGATTCTAACATACCCGTTGAGAGTCACACCCGAGAACATAGAGGAGGCAAGGAAATACGTTCTAAACGGTCCTTACAAGTGGCCAGGAGCAACCTACGTCATCAAGGCAAGGACTAGGACGAAGATAGACCTACGATACCACAGGAACCACAAGCAGTTAGCGGAGAGCCTCGAAGTAGGCGACATCGTAGAGAGGCACCTACTCGACGGCGACATAGTACTATTCAACAGGCAACCAAGCCTCCACAGGATGTCAATACTGGCCCATAGGGTCCGCGTAATGAAAGGAAAGACATTCAGGCTCAACCCACTCGTATGTCCACCTTACAACGCCGACTTCGACGGTGACGAGATGAACCTACACGTACCAAGAATAGAAGAGGCAGTAGCCGAGGCAGAAGAGATACTGCTAGTCGAGAAGAACATCAAGACCCCAAGATATGGAGGCCCCATAATCGGAGGCCGACAAGACTACATCAGCGGAGCATACCTAATGACCGTGAAGACTAGGCTACTAACCGAGGAAGAGGTACTCGAACTCCTATCAAAGGCCGGCTACAAAGGAGACCTACCAGAGCCTGCAATACTCCACCCGAAGCCATTATGGACTGGAAAGCAGATAGTCAGCCTGTTCCTACCAGAAGACTTCTCCTACGAGGGAAGAGCAAAAATCAACGCAGGACCACTGGCATGTGACAACTACGACTGTTTCAACGACTCCTACATTGTAATAAGAAATGGTAAGTTGCTTGAAGGAGTATTCGATAAGAACGCCATAGGAGCGGAGCAACCAAACAACGTGCTCCACATTATAGCCCTAGAGTATGGAGATGCGAAAGCCAGAGAGCTACTAGACACGCTCTACAGGTCTTTCATCAGGATGCTAGAGGTCAGAGGACTAACGCTGAGCCTCTCCGATGTAGACATACCGCAGAGGGCGAGAGATGAGATAGCCAAGTTAACCGAGGAGGCGAAGAAAGAGATAGCCCAGATGATTAAGGAGTTCCACGAGGGCAAGCTAGAGCCCATACCTGGCAGAACGATGGAGGAGAGCCTCGAGATCAAGATAATCAACAGGCTACAAGAGCTATTCAGGAAATCTCAGGAGGTTGCAGTGAACTACATGGACCCATTCAACGACGTCTTCATTATGGCCAGGACGGGTGCCAGGGGCAGCGAGACGAACATCGCACAGATGGTCGCGATGCTCGGCCAGCAAGTGGTAAGAGGTAAGAGAATACACAGGGGCTTCAGGAAGAGAACCCTAGCCCACTTCGTAGAAAACGACCTCTCCCCGGAGGCGAAAGGATTCGTGAAAGGAAACTTCAGGTACGGTCTAAGACCTACAGAGGTATTCTTCCACGCGGCCGCTGGAAGAGAGGGTCTAGTAGACACAGCAGTAAAGACAAGCCAGAGCGGATACATGCAGAGGAGGCTCATAAACGCTCTAAACGACCTAGTAGTCCTCCACGATGGAACAGTGAGAGACGCCTACGGAAACCTCATACAGATAAAATACGGTGAAGACGGCGTAGATCCGATGAAGACCTACCACGGCGACCCGATAGACGTGGACAGACTAATCGAGAAATACTCGCACGTGAGGTGATGAGCATGGCATACACAATATTCACAGACGATCTCAACACCCTCATAGACATAGCCAGTAAAGTACTGCCCAAGAAGAAGTTCGAGGAGATAAAGCAGAAGGTAATAGACAATGAGAAGCTAACCGAGAAACAGAA
>WAKH01000053.1 GCA_015523485.1 Thermodiscus sp.
CTTTTATACTCTTTTCTTGTATATCAAGTAAGCCTAGATGCGAGGCCTCTTTAGGAAGAATCCTGTTGATTACGAGAAGTCTACAGGCTATCCCTAGCTTGTTCAAGAGTTCTAATGTGCTCTTTGCCTCGTATATTGGTAGTGGTTCTGGCGTCGCGACTATGGCCACGCTAGTCCTTTTTGGGTCCCTCAGGTTATTCCAGGTCTTCTTGTATCTCTCGTGGAGTTCTTCCAACTTTCTCAAAACGGGGTCGTGTGGCTTGTAGTCCTTTCCTAGGGCCCGGGCCATTGCGTATCTGAGGCTTATGATCCGTGCCCGAAGCTCGTATAGTTTTTCTATCCAGAACATGTGAAGGTTAGGTAGGTTTAGTATACGGTGTGTGATCCCTGTCGGTGGCGTGTCTATGACGACGTAGTCGTAGTCAGATCTGTAGAGTTCCTCTAGAATTCTTAGGAATATTTCTTCCTCGAATCCGGGCGCGTGTCTGATTGCTTTTACAACGTCATCGAGGTTAACGATTGTTAGACCTGGCATTACCTGTTTTAGAATTATAGAATACTCGTCTGAGAGCATCTTTGCCAGAGGACCGATATCGTATTGGATCGCGTAGAGATTATCCATGATCTCGCTTACCTTTAGTGGTTTCTCCAGGTTAAGGTAGCCTAACAAGTGTTTAGCCGGATCGAGGCTGGCGATCAAGGTTTTACCTCTTGTGGAATATGTAATTCCTGCTAGGATACTAAACGTCGTTTTACCCACTCCACCTTTTCCGATGACTATAAGTGTGTGCTTACCATCAACTCCCGATAAGAGGATCTCTTCGAGTAAACTACCATTACTCATCACCATTCACCACCGAGTTCTGAGAAGTATTCTGCTAATACATCGCCCCCCAGGAAGTGTCTTTTCTCAAGGATCTTCGCTTCTTCAGCAAGTAACGGTGCCAACTCCATTGATAGGCCTATAGGGACTAAGTGTAGGCCCACAAGGCCTCCGATTACTAGGCTTAAGAAGGCGTTTTCCGCCTCAAGGTACTCGAGGTGGAGGACAGACACGCTGTCTTGCTTCATGGCCTCGAATAAGCCCCACATGAACATTTTGAATTCTCTTAGTATCCTTATCAATATGTTCTCCTTTTTCTTAGCCAACCTACTATTCACCCATCTAGCCATTTTATAAGAAAAAGGATTGGGGAAAGAAAATAGTAGTTATGGATTCTCGCGGAGGCCTAGCCTGCCGATTTCAGGCCTTTTACGAAATAGTAGATTAGCAGGAAGTCCAGTGCAAGGCTTATTATCACGATTGAGCCGGCTCCTACCTTCTGTACTGTTGGTAGGCCTGGTAGTACGACCACCGTCCACCATATCAGGGCTATTGTAACTGTTATCCAGAGGAACCATGCTGGGACCTGTATGAGCCAGCTGACTTTACCGCGTACCTTTAGTACTGCATAGACCCAGAGTGCAGTTGTCAATAGAGCAAGAGCCGCTAATAGCTGGTTGGTTCCGGCGAACGCAGGCCATACAACGTTATATGCTGCTTGTGTCTTGCCTCCTATCGTTACGGTCGGATAGGCTAGGGCCCAGCCTATCAGCACGGCTAGGAAGGTTGCGACAAACCTGTTCGTGAATAGCTTGTATAGTCCTGGGTTCTTCGGCTGTAGCCAGTCGAACATCTCCTGCCATGAAAATCTCGCTAGCCTTGTCGCCGTATCGAGTGTTGTGAGTATAAATGTAGCTAATGCGATGGCAGCGAACAACTTGGTTATTGTGAATACATTGTTGAAGTCTAGTCCGAATTTCTCAAGGGCTTTAGCAGTCATGTATCCATAACCTACTACGAACCTGGACACCTTGTCTAGCTCGAGTATGTTGGTTTGATAGACTGTACCTGTTAGCTCGGGAACGCTCCATGCCAGGCTGATTGGCATTATTACTGCTAGGCTAGATACTGCACCCTCGGTTAGCATTCCACCATAGCCTATCAATAGTGCGTCCATCTCGCTCGATAGCTGCTTGCTGGTTGTTCCAGATCCCACTACGCTGTGGAATCCACTTAGAGCTCCGCAGGCAATGATTAGCGGTATTGCTGGCCAGAATGGTGTTGGATGGCCTCCTAGCAGTTTAGGCGAGAAGCTCGTGTATGCGTCGCCAGTGAACTGTAGGTTACCTACCAGTAATGCTCCTACTGCTGCGAATGCGACGAAGAACCATAGCAGGTAGGCGTTTAGGTAGTCTCTTGGCTGTAGTAGGTACCATACTGGTAGGCTTGCTGCTATGAATGCGTATAGTGAGAGGACGATCACCCATAGGTGGTATGTGCCCCATAAGTCTCCTGTGCCTGATACTGGGTCATAGCCTAGTAGTAGTGGTATCTTGTATGCATAGTAGAAGCCTGCGATGGCTAGAATAATTGCTATTACGGTTGCTGGCTTTACTCCAATGCCTAGCCTGTAGATCATTACGCCGAGGAGTAGTGCTACTGGCATGTAGATTATTGCTAGTGTCGCAGCCTTGGGGTTCTTGGTGTAGATTATTGCTGCTACGCTTGCGAACGCTGCGATAACTAGGATTAGTGCAGCGTATACGTATACTAGGAATATGTACCTTGCTTTCCGGCCCATCACGTTCTCCGATATGCTCATAACTGACAGTCCACCGTATCTTACGCTGGCCATTACCGAGAGGTAGTCGTGTACCGCGCCGAGGAATACGTTACCGAACAGTACCCATATTAGTGGAAGAGCCCATCCATAAGCCATTGCAATAGCTGGGCCCACTATTGGGCCTGCTCCGGCGATGCTTGCGAAGTGGTGACCGTATAGTACATACTTGTTTGCTGGGACATAGTCTACTCCGTCGAATTTCGTGAATGCCGGAGTGGCTCTACTTGCGTCAGCCTGCACTATCCTCTCTTGGAGGATTTTCCTACCGTAGAATACGTAGGCTAGCCCGTATATTATGAGGACCGCTAAGACTATTTCTATGGCATACACGGCCATGAGAGGCTCACCTCTTTAGTTTCTCTTTGATAGCTACTGGCGTCTCTCCTGCCCACAGCGCTGGACCTATCAGTATGAAGAACCAGCCGGCGAGTGCCAGCCATGCATCGGTCTTCAGTTTGCCGGCTTCTCCTATAGCACCGTTTACTGCACCGAGGTAGAAGACGTAGAGGAGGAAGATTATTCCTAGGATAGTGATGATAGCCCCTATAGCTTTCACTGCAGGGTTTGCCATGACAACACCCCACTTTTGTGGGTATGGTCTGTTATTCCCCTAATGGTGGGCTCACGAATATTTTATTTTTACATCCTTCAGTATATACATGAGGGTGTCAATATAGGGTTGGCGACATCAAGCTTGATAAATACGGTTGTGATAATAATCGTCATAATCAGTCTTCCAGCTGTTGCTTGGTTCTTCAAATTTCGTAAAACCATGATAAAGAAGCAAGTCAACATACTAAGGTATTTGGAAAACGAGTACATGCCTAAAGACCAGACATACTGGTACTTGGGCTACCTAGTGGGATTCCGAGGAAAATACAGGATAAACCGTGGAAAACTTGAAAACGTCTACGTCCTGTACACAATGCCTCCCTATCACGTATTCTTCTACCTGCCAATAATATGGCTATTCAAGAAAAAAGAAAGACTCGAAATAATCCACCAGTTAAAGGAAAACAACCCACTTCGTGGAGAGGCGCATATAGCAAACATGAAGATCAGGTCAATCAAGCTATCAATGAACGCCGATCTAAGGGACTTCAGCAAGTATAAGACAACTACAATAAACATGAAGGGAGTAGAGTACAAGGTCTACTATACAGGTGGAAATGCCCTAGATATCGCTACTAACCTGTTCAATACCCTCATCAGTAAGGTGAATGTATTCAGGGTCAGCGTTGATGCATCCCGAAACTCCATACTGGTCTCCTTCGAGCCCAAAACTCTAGAAGACATAGGGTTCGTGATAGACGCATTGAGGAGGATAACAAGGTCATGGACAGAATAGTCTTCAACGCCCAAATCATTTTCAAAACAATATCCAGGCTAGCCGGTGCATACATGGCGAATCCGCCGAAAGCTTGTTCCAAAGCATTAGATCCCCATAGTATTATCCTCATGACTTACGAGTACAGGAGTAGAAGAGGATTAGTAGAAGATGTATTGAAAGCCATATCTTGCAGTCTAGCTATAGTAGCTAAGGAAATAGACGCTAGCAGAATAGGGTTAGCCTCCCTAACCATATCTGGAGAAATTGGATTCCACGAACTCATTCAGACTCTTAACAGCTTATACAAGAAACCGTCACCACAAGCACTCAAACAAGCGATACTGGCTATTGGATACCAGCTTACCAAGCCATGCGCTCGAGATCAAAGGCTTGATAATGAACTCAAAGTACTCGATAAACGGATGAAACTCTATGGGGCACTTCTTGGTGCAACGTTTCCCATACTCTTCGTAATCTCAATGTACTCTAACCTTATCTTGGGCATAATCATAGTATTAGTCGCGACTGGATTATGGCTTCTGATAAGGAGAGATGGCGCGAGATATCGGTATTTAAGTGTTGAGAAGGCATGGGCAGAGTGCAAAATGACTAGAGACTCACTGGAACGCCTTTTACTAGGTAAGGCACCAGTACCAAGCCTATTTGAATTATTCGGGATTCCACCTCCCAGAATCGACTAGGACAACAAGGATTCTTGAACCGGGATCAACTCATAAATGTATAATTGAATTCTTCAATACCGAAGATGGCATCGTGGGGAGAGGGCCAGAAAGTTGAACCTCGACTATGTACTGGCAGGCTTGTTACAGGGTTTGCTAGAATGGCTGCCTGTTAGTAGTAGTGGGCAAGTCATGATTGCGCTCTCAGTAGCACTCGGGGTACCCCCGGAATCTGCTTATAGAATAGCTCTAGCCCTTCACCTAGGGACCCTGATCTCGGCTGTCATATATTATAGAAAGGATGTAGTAGACGGGCTAGTAAGCATAGGACATTTGAGGTTAAACACAATATCGAAAATCTGGATAATCGCTACTCCCATCAGCCTCCTAATAGGATACCCATTATTCAAACTATACGAGAACGTTGCGGGCAATGTGCCTCAGGACTGGGTTATGCTACTCGTCGGAGTCCCTCTTGTGGCTGTAGGCGTGCTCGGCTTGGGCATTAAAGGAAACTCGGGTAAAAACGAACCTACTACTATGGACCTGATCTTGTTAGGGTTAGTCCAGGGATTCTCCGTCATACCTGGTATCTCAAGGAGCGGTGTTACCATAGCTTTACTATTGGTTAGAGGGCTCAATCCCCTCTCGGCAGTTAGAACTAGCTTTATTGCTGGCATACCTGTGATAGGAGCAGCGGCACTCTATACTATGCTATTCGAAGGCGTATTTTCGAGAGGCACTGATGCGGTTCTAGGGGGACTTGCTGCTCTTGCTGGAGGGTTAGTAGGTATCGGTATCATAGAGTGGCTTGCGAGAAGGATAAATCAGTATTTGTTCGCGATAATAATAGGTGTGATCCTCGTTATAGTCGGAATATATTCAATTATTTAAATAAATTAAAATAATTATAGTTGGTTTTGATTTAGCAGTTATTTCCGCCTTCTATTTGAAGAACCTGCAGGTTATTTACCGTTGTAGTATTCGAAATTGTGCTGTCTGTTTCATAACTAATGTTGACCGTCACGTTGTAAGAGCCTGGTGATAAATTAACTACTCTACATAAGTCTTAAGTTAAAATATCATAACCAAGTGACACTGTTGTTCCGCTAACGTTCATGACTAAGTAGAATGTTTGCATATCAGTCAACTGGGAATTATTCACTAGCCTGAATGTATAGTCTGAGGAGCCTGTCGAGGGAGTTGTATCAAGTACGAAGCTAGTCGATGCTGATCCGATGGTTCCATTTGGTATCTGGCCTAGATTTATGTTGAATGGGACCGTCGTGAAATTTGTCTTAGATATCGTGATTACTTGGTATGAGAGATACCCTCCTGGGTTTATCAAGTAAGCTGTAGTAACTGCGCCTAGAGCGAATGCTATCACTAGCGCGACTAGTAGCTTACCATTGGCTTTCAACATATATTCACCTATGTATGTTAACTTCTTGTACTATGCCTAATATATACATATAAATATTTATTAAAAATTGTTTTTTATATGACACCTAATTAATAAATAAGCATATTATTATATGATAATTTCCTAAAAATAACTACTTTTGACCTAGGGGTAATAGGAGACTATCTTCAGTAATCCGAGTAGAAAACCGGACATCTGTATAAATGTTACGCTGAGAGGCATATACAGTATATACAATCATTCGTATATACACGAGTATCTACTAATTGATTATACCGCGTAGAGCAACGTATAAACCATGAAGAAAAAGGGTGAACGCATGTGACAAAGGGTTTAGCTATCGTAATGTTCTCCGGAGAAGCGGAGAAGTTCATACCTCTAGCCGTCCTTACACAGACAGCAGCTAACTTGGGAGTACCAGTTAAGATCTTCGTCACTGGCTATGCTCTAGCATACTTTACAAAGAACAAGCCAGAGCCCAGATTCACTAAGGAGTTCGAGGACATGGCTCCTAAGCTGTTAGAAGGAATGCAGAGGATGCAGCTACCAAGCTGGTACGATATAATAAAGGAGGCAAAAGAGACCGGCGACGTCAAGATCTACGCCTGCAGCCTAATGGCCGAAGTCATGGGCGTCAAGAAGGAAGACCTCGACCCAATAGTAGATGACATGGTGGGAGCAGCCTTCTTCATGACTGAGACCGCCGAATACCAGGTGATATTCATCTAAGGTGAGCGAGGACATGTCAGAGAAGATAGTAGTCGACGCCAGAGGCACCGCTTGCCCAGGACCTATCACAAAACTCGTAAGGGCATACAGGCAAGCAAAGAACGGCGACATAATAGAAGTACTAGCAACCGACCCAGGATTCAAGCCAGACGTCCAGGCATGGGTGAAAAGAACGGGTAATGAGCTAGTTGAACTCACCGAGGAGAACGGCGTCATCAAAGCAGTTATTAAAGTGACGGCCAAGAAATAATCACACCCCCATTTTTATTTTCCTAGGTGATTAAATATGACTGAGAAAGTAGTGGTACTTGGAGCAGGAACCGGCGGCCTAGTGGCCGCTAACCTGCTCGTTAGCCATGGTTATGACGTGACACTGGTTGAGAAGAAAGACTATCACTTATTCCAGCCCGGAATGCTATGGATAGCCTTCCAGGGCCACGACCCCTCCAAGTACATGAGGAGAGTCGATACACTAGTCAAGCCTGGCGTAAACCTACTAAAAGACACAGTAAAATCAATCGACCTCAACGAGAGGACAGTGAAACTCGAATCCGGCAAGACGCTAGACTATGACAAGCTAATCATAGCCCTTGGAGTATCCTACGACTACGACAGCGTACCCGGACATAGACAGCTCTGGGAAACATACGGCGACTACTTCTCTGGGCCAGAGCACGCACAGAGACTATGGAAACACGTATCAAACCTACGTGAAGGAAAGCTAGTTCTAGCGGCAACAGATCCCCTCTACAAGTGTCCACCTGCTCCACATAAGGCAGCGTTCCTCTCCAGCTATACGCTGAAGAAGATGGGCCGGAAAGACAAGGTTGAAGTCATCTTAGCATTACCCTTCATACACGCATACCCATCAGAGACAATGGCGAAAATCGTCGAACCCAAGCTGGAAGAGGC
>WAKH01000054.1 GCA_015523485.1 Thermodiscus sp.
CGCCGACGAGATAGCTAGGCAGTTGACCGTGGAGGTATTCAAGTAATGTTGAGGAGGCTCCTAGTACTGGGCCTAGCTATAACTATATTCGCCTCCCAGGCCATATGGGTCACCTTCTCGCCGGCGAGCTCACTAATAGCCAGCGAGCTCGGAGTCAGGAAGGAAGCGGTCGGCATGCTGGCTATAACATTCCCAACACTATTCCTGATACTAACAATACCATCCGGCCTACTCTTAGACCGTAACTTCAAAAAGTGGCTTACAATAGGGGTAATAGCTACAGGCCTGGCAGGAATACTGCGCCTCGCATTCCCCCGAGATTACTCCTGGCTATTCGCCTGCCAGGTACTAGCTGGGGTAGGCCAGCCCTTCCTGCTAAACTCCTTCGCGCCACTAGCCAGTAGACTATACCCTGAGAGGAAGGAGACGATAGTCTCAATCCTAAGCTTCAGCATGTACCTTGGGATAATCTACGCACTGGGAACTGGCAGATGGATATACAAGGCCCACGGCCTCTACGGTCTACTACTCCCGATAGCCCTAGTCTCCCTGCTAGGACTAGTACTCTATGGCTACGCGTCTATGAAGATAGAGATGCCCGAGGTGAAGGTGGAGAGAAGCGTTATAGCGGAGATGAGGGAGGTCGCGTCAATACGCGAACTCTGGCTGCTAGGCATTATACTAGGCTTGGGAGTAGCGTTGTTCGACAACATGTCGATATGGCTCGAGACAGTCCTCGCAAACGTCGAGCTTGGAGACGTGGCGGGTCCCTCAGTAGCACTATCCCTGATACTAGGACTGGCTGGCGTGGCGGTCATACCAACCATCATAACAAGGAGGTCTAAGAGGACCATGTATATCCGGGGCGTTACCCTATTCGGCATAATAGTCTACGGCCTCCTAGCGGTCAAGACGACTAGGCTAGGGACCCTCACCCTAATACCAGCGATAGGGCTACTCATGCTACCAGCCTATCCGATAATAATGGAGTGGATAAGCACATTCTACCCGAAGAGAATCCATGGTAGCGCGTCCGGCTTCATAGGCTTCGTCTCAAGGATATTCACTGTGGCATTAGCCATGGTTGCAGTCGTCTTCATAGGGTCCCCGCATAGCTACTTCGCCTTCCTAGCGTCCCTCACAATGATTGCATTAATAGTGTCTCTACTATTGCCACGCGATAAGTAAATATTACAACATTTTATAATAAGTATCTTAGAGCGACGGGGGTCCCTCGAGCATGCGAGTTAGCAGAAGGGTCCTCGCAGTATTCATAGTACTGTTAGCCTTAGTGATAATAGGATACTATGTATTGAATCTTGGATCATGTAATACCTACTCCGAGAACCTGCTAGGTGATTTCACAATAAACGGCGCGGGAGAAGGGAGATTCGTTAGGTATGTGCAGGTATCTGGGAAGTCTAACTTGATGAATCTAAGTGTAACTATAAAGATGGACTCCAGCGAACACATGGTAGTTTTCAAAGTCTATAATGGGTCGCTCGACGACGAGAACCTCATCTACGAGACGAGTCCAGGGGTGACGATATCGGCGAGGGTTGGCGTGCGGAATCCTGCTAAGGTCATATATATTGTCGTGGAGCCTGCAACGCCTATAACGGATCCAATGACGGTGTATCGAGGGGAGATGAATTTTACTGCCGAGTGGAAGAGTTGCATTACATTGTTCGACGCGCTATTCGGAGGATGACTATCACATGCGTGGGTTAGTTGAGGATTTGTTGGCGCCGCGGCCGGGATTTGAACCCGGGTCACGGGCTTTCTGTAGTCCGCCTCCGCCCCCTGGCCGTTCCTATGCATCATTCCTAGCCTTTATAAAACTTTACTAGTCGGTTACTAACATAAAAAATACCTACTAATAATTATATATTTCGGGATTCCCTATGGAGCTAACCCATAATTTCACCATAGAGGAATTATATGGGGGCGGAGGCGGGCCTTGACAGGCCCGCATACTAGGCCAGGCTATACTACCGCGGCATCCGCAATTACAAGACCATGACGGGATGGGGGTAATAAGGGTTGCTGGCCCAGGGAGCATACCTCCTACAGGGACCCGGCAGGCTCACGGTGGAGAAGGGTAGTGTAGAAGTATTGGGATATAGGATAGATGGTGAGGGCCAAGTCATAGTCCCCGTTGGCAGGAGTGTGCCCGCTAAGGTAGAGGAGGACGCTAAGGCCAGCTATACTGGGAAGACTGTTGAGTTGCCTAACGAGGCGTATCAGAAGTGGCACGATACTATAAGGGGCTTAGGAGACCTTGATTCGAGAATCCTCCTCATCGGCCCAACTGATACGGGTAAGAGTACACTGGCCGCATGGATCATAAACAAGATGATAGAGGAACACGGGAGGGACCCTCTCTTCGCAACGGTGGATATTGGGCAGAATGAGAACTTCTGCCCCGGGTTTACTAGTAGCGTGATAGTGAGGGACCCTCCCTTCATCCCGGGAGGGGGAGGCGGTCTCCATAGCAATTGTTTCGTGGGGTCTTTCACGCCAACCAATAGCCTATCACGCTACATCTACTGTGCCCGCTCCATGCTAGAGGGGTGGCAGGGGCCCCTCGTCATGGATAGTGATGGCTGGGTCACTATGTGGGATGGGATTGATTCAAAGATAGCGATAGCAGAGGCAGTCGGCTTCGATAAAATTATCCTCGTTGGGCTCGGGGAGAGGGAGGAAACATATCTTCGGGCCAAGCTTAGGGGTGTTGAGATCATCCGGTTGGGGTCCCTCGTTGATTCTAGGAAGAGTAGGGAGGAGAGGAGGATACATAGGGAGAGGCTTATCGCCAAGGCACTTGCTGGCGCTAGGGAGAGGGGTTTCAGGGTTGACTCGGTACCCGTTTATGGTGGCCCTATCTTCATAGGCCAACGGGTCGATCCCCGGCTTGTAGGCGAGATGCTAGGTGTCCATGTTTACTATGCTGAGAAGATTGGCGGTGAGCTCCGCGTCGTAGCAAGGGTGCGTGGCAGAAGAATACAGGGAGCTTTCCTTGTTAGGCCTGGCTGGGAGAGGGGTCTCCTCTCAGCTATAACTGGTGGGGGTGTTGTGAGGCCTGGTATTGTCACCCGGGTGAATTACCGGACGGGGACCCTCTACGTCTACACGCCATATGAGGGTGAGCCCGAGTATATAGAGCTGGGAGTCGCCCGGCTGGATCCTGAGGCGTTTATGGGTAAGGCTAAATGGTAGCCCATGTATTCAACGACAAATACCTCCTGGATCAACCATTTCATGTGGTGTTGGGTATGGCTTGTGGTGGGAAGGTAACTCATTATTCTAACGTTGAGGAGAAGGTTATTCCAGAGGATATGGCTACTGGGACCACGATTAGGTGGCTTATAGCGGAGGCTGATGGTGCGAGGAACTTCTACATGAGGCTTTTCAAGATGGAGCCGGGGGGCCATATCAAGGCTCACTTCCACCCATGGGAGCACGAGATATTCATATTGGAGGGTAGTGGTAGGGTGAGGATTGGGAGTGAAACCTATGATGTAAAGGAGGGTTACGTTGTCTATATTCCGCCGAATGTGGAGCACGAGTATTGGAGTGGAGAGAACGGGATGCGGTTCCTATGCATTATACCATCGAAGCCTACAGCCGAGGAGATGGAGGAGCCTTTGAAGTGTTAGAGGCGGCCCAGCCTCTTCAAATAGTCCTTTAACGCCTCGATATTCCATTGATGGACGCTCTTCCTCCTCTTATCCACGTAGAGGCCTAGCTTCCTCGCCTGGCTTGGCGTTAAGCCTACAGCCTCTAGCTCTCCGAGGCTGAAGCCCCTGCCCTTCCTCACACCCTGGTCTAGCCCGCCGTGCTTCACCAGCCTAGGCTTCTTCACCAGTGGTACTGGCGGCATGACCTTCTCCTCACTCATCCTATCCTCCCCCCTCACTAACGCGTAGCCTGTGGAGTTTTAAGGGTTCCCGACCCCCATGCTGGTAGAGCTCGGTGTACCTCGGCTTCTCTATGCCAGCCTTCTCCAACAGTTCGCAGAGCTTGCATAGCCTCCTCCCATGGCTTGTTGGTTCACCGCATCTCTCGCATGAGGGTAGCTGTTGGGGTTTCAGGCTTCTCGCATCTTCTGCTAGTATCCTGTCGAGTGTCTCCATGAATGTTAGGAGGGTCCCCGGCCTCCTCTCCTCTAAGCGGTATAGTGCTCTCCTAACCCTTGCCCTCAGGGTGGGCATCATGTTGATGTATGCACACTCGGTTTCCTGTAGGGGGAAGCCGCCTAGATACGCGTATGTGGCTGTCTCCCACTCGTAGATCTTCCTGAGGGGCTTTACTCTTGGTACTATTAGGGGGCTGGCTGGGGAGGAGAGTGGATGCTGTCTTAATAGTCCCTCCCAGTCTCCTCGGAGTAGGTTGACGAAAGCCGCTTGGCTCTCATCGTCTAGGTTGTGAGCTGTTGCGGTTTTGTCTGCTCCGTACATTCTAGCGTAGAGGTTTAGTATCCTCCTCCTCGAGATTCCACAGTAGGTGCATGGGCTTACTCCTACCCTGCGTCTGATGGATTCATCGACTATTTCGGCTAGGGTGTGGCCTGTGTACTCCTTGATGCTCGTCATTATGTGGTCTATCCCGTACTCCTTTGCCTTCGCCTTTACTCTCTCAGCGTATTCCCTCCTGTTGTAGCCTGGTATCCCTTCGATTATCGTTACCGCGATTATCTTCGATGGGTCGTGGAGTCTCACGAGGGTGTCTAGTAGTACCCAGCTGTCCTTGCCGCCTGATAGGCCGAGTAAGATGGTGTCGCCTGGCTTGATCATGCCCCACCTGTCTATCTCGGCCTTGACCCTCCTGTGAATGTCCTGGTAGAAGCACTCCTTGCAGAGCTTTAGCCCCGTGTGCTTCTGGTATACTACTGGTTTTCTGCGCTTGCAGACGTCGCATACCGTCAATTCACTTCTTCCCAAGGCACCCCTTGTTGACTGGCGGGATTCTTATCTTACAGGTTAAGACTCCCGACTACTACATTCAGTGTGGGTGCTCTATTGGTTGGAGTGCGACGTGATCGTGTTTGACTTCGACGGCGTCCTCTACGACGGTGAGAGCGCGAGGAGGCTTGGAGTAGAGTTGCTCAAGAGGGCCCTGGAACAGGGTTACAGGGTCTACATAGTCTCTGGCAGGCGTAGGAGGGATCTCCCAATCATAAGGAGGGTTCTGGAAGGGAGCGGTGTGGGGATCGGGAGGCTGGCCAATATACTTCTAAGGGATAGGGGGAGTGAGACGGGGTTCAAGCTGGAAGCATATACCAGGGTGCTCGACCTCGAGCCTTGCATACTCGAGATACACGATGATAACCCGGAGGCTCTCTGGCCAGCTAGAAGGATGGTGACCGGAGGCCTAGTCCTACACCATAATGAGGAGTGTAGTGTGCTCTATGGTTCCTCCATCTTCGAGGAATGCATGGAGTAGAGCCTCCTTAGGATTCTAAGTGTAGCACCCCACAATACTCCTCCGGCCAGCCTGTATCCTTCAACGAATACTCCCCTACGTGGATGACGTATCTCCCGCGGCTTGTTTCCAACTATGCTTAGTGGTATCCAGAGGACTGCGTCGACCTCCTCGCTTGCAGGCCTTGGACATAGGGGTCCCTTGGGCACGGCGACTACCGGGTGTATTAGCCTGTTACCTGCCAATGTCTTCTCTGGTGCTAGTATCTCTTGGACCTTTACTATTGATGGGTGTATCCATGCCTCCTCCCAGGCCTCCCTCAATGCGGCCTGAATAGGGTCTTCTCCCGGCTTGATGTGGCCTCCTGGGAGGGCTATGTCGCAGGACCAGTATGAGTCGATACTGCAGCTCTTCCTGACGACGAGTACTCTTGTAGGGTTGCCCCAGAGTAGCACGAGTACGGCTGCTTCCCTCAATATTTACACCGGGGTCTCTTGAATTGACTTGTAGGCGTGGCAAACTATTTAATGTCTAGATGGGTAACTTTGGTCTCCATGACCATGAGCCCCACAGGGTGGACACCGAAATGAGTTATAAGAGAAGGGCTATTAGTAGGAGCGTCCTAATCGCCTCGGTCATCATAATCGTGCTGATAATCGTGGGTGCATTCTACACCCTAGGAGGCCAGAAGAAGGAGAAGGTAGTCGTTATAGGTGTAACTGACAAGATAACGGATCTGGATCCGGCAAACGCCTATGACTTCTTCACGTGGGAAGTACTGAGCAACGTAATGGCAGGCCTAGTCAAGTATGACCCCGACACCGGTAAGATCGTCGGCGATCTAGCGACGAGCTGGGACGTGCAGGATAATGGTAAAGTCTGGATATTCCACCTAAGGCAAGACGCCAAGTTCGCCGACGGCACACCATGTACTGCACACGACGTCGTAAGGAGTATTGAGAGAGTCATGAAGATACAGGGCGATCCCAGCTGGCTAGTAACAGACTTCGTCGAGAAGGTAGAGGCGCTCGACGACTACACGGTTAAGTTCACCTTGAAGACCCCTGCAAGCTACTTCCTGGCTCTCGTGGCGACCCCGCCATACTACCCTGTACACCCGAACTATCCAGACGACCAGATCGCCAGCGACGCAACCTGGGGCGGCTGTGGACCCTACAAGATAGAGGAATGGGTGAGGGATGAGAAGCTAGTACTAGTACCCAACCCATACTACTATGGAGAGAAGCCTAAGAACGACAAGGTCGTAATAACGTTCTACTCCTCGGCCAATGCGTTGAAGAACGCCCTCTTATCCGGCGAGATAGACGTTGCATGGAGAACGCTGAACCCAGAGGATATACAGGACCTACAGAAGAATCCAGACTACAATGTGATCGAGGTACCCGGACTCTACATTAGATACGTTGTGATAAAGACGGATGCCCCACCAACAGACAACGTACTAGTGAGACAAGCACTCGCCGCCGCAGTAAACAGGACAGAGATAGCAGAGACGGTCTTCAAGGGCACCGTGGAGCCATTATACAGCATGGTACCCGCAGGTCTGTGGAGCCACATAGACGCGTTCAAGACCAAGTATGGAGACGCCAACCTAGAGCTTGCAAGACAGCTACTCCAGCAGGCAGGCTACAGTGAAACCAACAAGCTCCACATCGAGCTATGGTACACTCCAACCCACTACGGCGATACAGAGGCACAGCTAGCGGCGGTACTAAAGTCCGAGTGGGAGAAAACCGGTATGATAACCGTTGACGTGAAGAGCAGCGAATGGTCACAGTACGTTGATCAGCTAAGAAACGGGCAGATGATGGTGAGCCTGCTAGGATGGTATCCAGACTACCTTGACCCAGACGATTACCTGACCCCATTCCTAGCCTCCTCAGCCAACGGCTGGACCGGGACAGGATACTCTAACCCGACTGTAGACAACCTGCTGAGCCAAGCGCAGGTATTAACAGACCAGACCCAGAGAGCCCAGCTATACGAGCAGGTGCAAAACATACTGGCTGAGGACGTGCCTTACATACCATTGATACAGGGCAAGCTGTACGTCGTAACCTCGAAGGACGTGACGAGCATAAAGATAAGCCCACTAATGTTCCTGCTATACGACTCGATAGAAGTAGGAGGATAACCTAACACAATTTTTATCTTTTTTTAACCTATCAACCGAACCCCGTAAATAGTCCTACAAGCCTCCGCCCATGCAACATGAGGGAGGGTGTTGCTAGAGTGGGACGGCTACTCCGGTATATAGTGGTAAGGGGGCTTCTAATAATACCCACGATACTCATACTATACACACTGATATTCATTCTACTACGAGTGATCCCAGGCAACCCGATACTCTCAGCGCTGGGCACCCACTACGTGCCTCCCGAGATACTCCAGGAGAAGATGCACAGGCTAGGCTTAGATAAGCCACTTTACGTCCAATACTTCGACTACCTATGGAATATCCTTCACGGAAACTTTGGAGAGAGCATGGTAATCGAGGGTAGATCGATATCAAAGGACCTTGCCTACAGGATTCCCGCGACTATCGAGTTGACAATAGCTGGCTTCACGGTTAGCGTACTGCTAGGACTCCTTACAGGGACCCTTGCCGCCCTAAGAAGAGGGTCTAAGATCGATTATTCGATGAGAGTTTACGGTATAGTAGCGTATACACTATTCATACCATGGCTAGGGTCGCTATTCATACTCCTCTTCTCAGTATATCTGGGCTGGCTTCCTGCTGGCGGGAGGCTTGATCCCTCGATAACGTTAAAGAGGATAACTGGAATCTACACGTTGGACGCTATACTAACTGGTAATCCTGCAGCGTTCTTCAACGCGTTGAAGCATCTAATCCTTCCAGCCCTCACGCTAGGAATAGTGTTGAGTGGAGCCTATACAAGGCTGGTGCGATCCAACCTCTCAGATATACTCCAAGCCGACTTCATCAGGGCTTACAGGTCTAGGGGCCTTCCTGAGACCAAGGTGTTGAAGTACGCTTTGAGGAACGCTATGATACCTATAGTTACGTACATGGGGCTACAACTAGCCATACTACTTGGTGGGGCTGTGCTTACGGAAACAACTTTCTCCTGGCCGGGTCTAGGCAGCTATCTCTTCGAAAAGATCCAGTATAGAGACTATAGCGCTATACAGGGTACCATCATGGTTTTCGCCTTCATGGTGGGTCTAGTCAGCCTCATCGTAGACATAATCTACGCACTCATAGACCCCAGGATAAGATACTAGGGGTGAAGGAAGATGCCCACAATTAGCGGTATAACACAGCAGATATTCGGCAGGAAGCCCGGCAGAGGGCTCCTATTAACTGGGCTGGCCATAATCCTGGCATTCGTCATACTAGCAGTCCTCGCACCATGGATTGCGCCATACGGTCCAACTGAGAGGAGCGTGCCTAGTAGCTTGGCTGCAAGCCCGCAGCCACCGGACCGAAACCATATAATGGGTACCACCGAGCTCGGATATGATGTGTTCTCTAGGATTGTCTGGGGGACCCGCATAGTCCTGTACGTGGTAGCGTTCTCCGCCATACTCTCGATGGCTATAGGAGTACCCCTGGGACTTGTGTCCGGATTCTATGGTGGGAAGCTGGATAGGATACTGAGCATGGTTATGGATAGCATTTACGCCTTCCCGGGAATCGTGCTCGCCCTAGCCGTTGCAAGCGTGTTAGGCCCGAGCCCGACAAACGCAGCTATATCTCTCAGCGTAGTATACGTGCCGACCTTCTTCAGGATGGTTAGAGGCCAAGTCCTAGAGGTGAGGGAGAGCCTATACGTTGAAGCAGCTGAAGCCCTCGGCTACCCGAACACTCACATAATGCTCTACCACGTCCTGCCAAACGTTGCCCCGACCATACTAGTTGTCTTCGGCCTCGCCGCCACGGACGCAATACTCACTGAGGCAGGACTAGCCTTCTTCGGCCTCACAGTCTCCTATCCGAGTCCAGACTGGGGCCTCGACCTACGAGTAGGGTTGAGATACCTAGACCAGGGCGCCTGGTGGGCAACCCTCTTCCCAGGTATTGTAATCACGCTACTAGCCCTTGGATTCGCGCTGGTAGGCGAGGGTCTAGGAGAGAGGTATGCTATAAGGACTGAGAGGTGATCATGGTGGAGAGCGTTGTCAGGCTGGAGGATGTGAGCGTCCACTACTACACCTTTACCGGTGTTGTAAAGGCTGTGGACAGAGTCACGCTCGACATTCCGAGGGGAGAGTTCGTCAGCTTCGTTGGAGAGTCTGGTAGTGGGAAGAGTACCCTTGCCCTCGCACTACTTAGACTAGTGCCACCGCCTGGGAGGATCGTGAGCGGTAGGATTGTCTTCAACGGCATGGACCTCCTAAGCCTGCCTGAGCAGAAGATGAGGGAGTTGAGGGGTAAGAGTATCTCGATGGTCTTCCAGGATCCAATGACGAGCCTTGATCCTGTGAGAAAGGTTGGAGAGCAGATCGCTGATGTCTACATCGAGCATGGTGTTACCACTGACATGGAGGAGGCCTTGAAGCTTGCCCGCGAAGCACTTGAAATGGTGGGGATACCGGGAGATAGGGTAAACTATTATCCACACCAGCTTAGCGGTGGGCAGAGGCAGAGGGTACTGATAGCCGCAGCAGTAGCGTTGAAGCCCTCCCTCCTAATCGCTGATGAGCCCACAACAGCTCTAGACGTAATCGTGCAGGCCAAGATAATGGACCTCCTAGAAGATCTAATGAGAGAGCTAAAGATGAGCGTGATATTGATCACCCATGACATTGCATTGGCCGCTGAGAGGAGCGATAGAATCGCGGTAATGTATGCGGGCCGAGTGGTAGAGTATGGGCCGGTAGACGCCATTATCGAGAATCCACTCCACCCGTACACTCGGGGGTTGCTTGAGAGCGCACCAGACTTATGGGGTGAGAAGAGGATCAAGGGTATTCCAGGTAACCCGCCAGACCTGAGGAATCCCCCGAGGGGATGCCCCTTCCATCCAAGATGTCCACGGAGGTTTGATCCATGCGATAAGGATGAACCGGGCTATGTCAAGGTAGACGATAGGATTGTATCGTGCCACTTGTACACGAGGTGATCGTAGTGAGCGTGTTGCTCAGCGTGAGGGGGTTGAAGAAGTACTTCGTCCAGGGCGGTGGTATTCTAGGTGGTGAAAAGGAGGTAGTCAAGGCAGTAGACGGAGTGAGTTTCGATATGAAAAGGGGAGAGACGCTCGCGCTAGTCGGAGAGTCTGGATGTGGCAAGACCACTACAGGGAGACTAGTCTTAAGGCTACTAGAGCCCGATGACGGCGAGATCATCTTCGACGGAGTAAATATAACTCATATGAGTATGAAGGAGCTGAGGCCGTTTAGGAGAAGAATGCAGATGATCTACCAAGACCCCTACGCCAGCCTCAACCCGAGGAAGCCTATAGGCGAGGCTATCGCAGAGCCCCTCATAGTCCATGGCCTAGCCGAGAAGGAGGAGGCAAAGGAGCAGGCTATGAAGATGTTGGAGCGCGTCGGTCTCACGCCAGCGGAGGACTTCTATGATAGGATACCAAGCCAGCTTAGCGGGGGGCAGAGGCAGAGGGTCGTTATTGCAAGGGCTATGATCCTTAAGCCTGAATTCGTGGTTGCAGATGAGCCTGTCTCGATGATAGACGTATCTATGAGGGCCTCAATCCTAGAGCTGTTGAAAGGGTTCCAGGAGGAGTATGGCCTAGCCATGATATTCATCACCCACGACCTATCAGTAGCTAGACTCGTTGCCGACAAGATCGCAGTAATGTACCTTGGCAAGATTATAGAGTATGGACCCGTTGATAAGGTGTTGAGGGACCCCAGGCATCCATACACTGCTGCATTGGCGACGGCAGCACCAAGCATCACTATGAGGAGGCGGAAGAGGCTGGATATCAAGGGTGAAATCGCCGATCCAAGGAACCTGCCCTTAGGCTGCAGATTCCACCCAAGATGCCCCTATGCAAAAGAAGACTGTGCCAGTAAAGAGCCAGAGTTAAGAGAGATGGATGACGGCAGGCTGACTGCCTGTCACTATCCCTTAGAGGAGGGCTTCCTGGATCACTGGCTTAAAGGGTAGCCAGCGTCTCATGCGGGCCTAGTCATCAACGGCAATAATCATCCAATTCTCCTCTTATCGTCTTATTGCCTCGAGACCCGGGTTCCGGTTATCTGTCATCCGCTGGCTACCCCTCTATTCTAGTGTGTGGATGCGGGGAACCCTTATTACATTCCTCCCGTCATGAATTCTATAATTGGTGCCTGGCTGGAGGGCCCGTAGCTCAGCCAGGCAGAGCGGCGGGCTCCAGACCCGTAGGTCGGGGGTTCGAGTCCCCCCGGGCCCACCACATGGCCTGCAGGGGCCCTCCACTTACGTTTAGGATGTGGTGGAAGTATTTCTCATGTTTCTAACTTGTTTGGCTAGTCTATAACATATAAATCCTAGTAAGGGTAATTGAATCATTCCATGGTGCTTGGATGGTGTCAAGGAAAAACCCCTACGTATCACATATACTTGAAGTGAATGATGAGAATACAGTGACGATCTATGGTATAGGGAAGCCTAAGAAGATACAACTCCCCAGCGAGATAGTCAAATGGGTCTCTGAGAGTAAGGTCGCTAAGAGGGTGTTGGAGGAGCTGGTAACCCACTATAAGTTTAGGATGAGGCTAAGCCACCCTGGCTCCCTTAGGAGCCTACTCCTACTCCTGTACTCGAGAGCCCACCGCATAGCACCCTACAAGACTGCTAGAAAGTACGGTGTCGCCCCCGAGCAACTATACAGGCTGGAGCGTGGACTGAAAAAGGATGGCTTATATGAGCTTGTAATGAACCTTCTATCGCTCGAGTCGGAAAACCCCTAAAAACCCCAATCAGTGTATATCATGTGTGGGTGCCGGGGTAGCTCAGCTAGGTAGAGCGCCGGGCTGTTAACCCGGTGGTCGGGGGTTCGAGTCCCCTCCCCGGCGCCACCCGCTACTCCTCTACAGCTTATCTAGTCTTCTGCCTTGACAACCGCCTTTGCAATACATTCAATAGGGCAACATTCGAGTAACGCCCTAACAAACCTCTTGAGGTCGATCCCCCGTAGGTCCTCCGCGATAACTTCAGCTGCGGCCTCTAGCGTCATTTCATCTAATTCCTCGAGGAGATCCTTTACTTTACCCTTACCCAGCCTCACATGCGATCTCCACTATTATTACAATAGATTCCATTAATTATAAGGTAGCTCGGATTCTTGGTTGCATGGTTTTCGATTATTGAGGCTCGTTATCCCCTCGTCATTGTTGCTGGGGTTAGTTGTTCTCGTGTGATTGTGTTATCCCTGTGCTTGGACCTAGTATCTTGCATATTACCCAGAATGGGAATAGCAATAGTACTAGGAAGAATACTGCTGAGAAGGTTACTATTGGTAGGACTGATTCGAATATGCTTGGTATTGTTGCGTGGAGGATTATAAGTGCGATTAGCATTATGAATGCTAGTGATGCGTATAGTTCTGTATACTTGGTTATCTTGCTACAAATGCCACAGGCGCATTGTTGTGACAAGGGTACACCCCTCTCTTGATATATTCCTTCTTAATGGTTAAATCTGTTTATCCTCTTGAATGTTAACATCTATTTTAGTGGTGACTTTGGTATCGCGTGCTTGGTTCTATTGGTATGGCTAGTGTTTTATAGTCAATGATGCTTTAGTAGGGTATTCGATATATCGGGGGTAGACATGGGGAGCGTCTGGTCGAAGAACGTAGTATCGCTAACAGTATACAACGCGTTTAGGGGGTTCGCGGTAGGTGGCTTCATGACGCTACTGCCGATGTATATGAAGTACTTGGGTTACTCGATGAACTCCATTGGAGGAGTGATATCCGTAGCCAGCATCCTATTATCATTGATCCTACCATTCATAGGCTACCTCATAGACAAGTATGGTTCAAGACTGATGGTATCTGCAACGGGGCTACTACTAATCCTAGCAATAATACAAGCAATACTTGCCAGGAACCTCATAGCACTAGGCCTAGCCTATGGACTATTCCTATTCAGCTTCCTAGCCGGGCAACCAGCTAGGATGAACTTCCTCGCTTCAAGCGTAGGGATATATAGGATGGGGGAGGCTGTTGGAGCCACGAGTAGCGTGTTTAGTGCATCGAGGACGATAGGCCCATTAGCTGCTGGCGTTATTGCGAGATTGTGGGGCTTCAGGTATGCTTTTACATCTCTAGCCCTCGCCGCAGTTATAGGGCTTGCAGCATTCATACTGTTAAGCGAGCCTGTCGAGTCGGCCTCGAAACCGAAAAGTGTTAAAGAAGCTTACCGTTACCTCTTGAAGCCTCCTAGGAATTTCGCATTCGTCCTCGGCTTCGTTTCACTGGATAGATTCGCTTGGAGCCTCTGGTTCCCCATGCTCAGCGCCCATTTGTACGCGTCTGGTTTCCAGGAGGATGAGGTCGGCTATATTATTACGTTGACTGGCGTGGTTAGAACCGCTATACTACCCTTTGTAGGAAAGCTCGTCGACCAGTTGGGGGCCTGGCTGGGCCTTGTGGTGGGCGAGATCACTGGGTTGATCACAGCATTACTCTACTCTGAGCCCACGGGATGGCTTCGCGTCATTGTAGCCTCTATTATGATGGGTGTTAGCATCGCTGTCTGGATACCCAGTTATAATAGCCTGATTGCGAAGGTTGCAGGTGGTACTGGCGGTGCTTACGCCGCTGCTAACACTGCTAGGAGTCTGCTTGGATCGCCTGCACCAGTAACTGGGGGGTACCTTTACGATGCAATTGCTCCTTCAGCCCCGTTTATCGCTAGTTCTATTCTCTTGACCGCTGCGACGTTATACTCTCTGTTCTTGTTGAGGAGGGTTGAG
>WAKH01000055.1 GCA_015523485.1 Thermodiscus sp.
AGCTTGTACCAGCTGCAACAATGATTATCTTCCCCGCGCTAGCCAAGAGTCGAGCCGCCTCCAGCACAGCAGGATCCTCGACTGAGCCATTGTAGGTGTCGAATAGGGCTTGAGGTTGTTCATGGATCTCCTTTATCATGAAGTGCGGATAACCAGACTTGGATGCCGATTCAGGCGTCCACTCTACTAGCTTCGTCCTGTTTGTTATCTCCTTGACGGCCACTTCCACTACCTGTTCTCCTTGGAGCTTGAATACCCTCGCCTCCGAGGGGGATATGTAACCGAATTCTCCATCCTCTAACGGAAGGACCCTCCTTGTAATCATGAGGAGAGCTGTTATGTCGCTGGCAATGGCATTCTCGCCATCACCGAAGCCCAGTATCAAGGGGCTCCTCATCTTTGCAAAGTAAACCCGGTCTGGCTCATTCCTGTTTAGGATAGCCAGAGCATAAGTTCCCTCTACCCGTGTGAGAGCCTTAGCTAGCGCTTGAAGGAAGTCTAGTCCCTCCTTTACACCCTCCTCTATAAGATGTGCAATCAACTCTGTATCAGTGTCACTTGTCAACTTGTGGGTCCCCAACAACCTTTCTCTGAGGGCGGCGAAGTTCCTTATCACTCCATTGTGGACAACAGCGATTTCCCCATTGCAATCCTGGTGAGGATGGGCGTTGTAGTCGGTTGGTGGACCGTGAGTCGCCCACCTCGTGTGGCCTATACCTGCACTTCCCCTTATCTTTGAGAAGTCAATCTTACTTGTGAACTTGTCAATAGTTCCAGCAGCCTTCCTCACGATAAGCGATTCCTTATCCACAACCGCTATGCCGACGCTATCATAACCCCTATACTCTAATCGTCTCAAGCCCTCAATGAGCAGATCAACTACATTCTCTCTCTTAGCACTCGTTATCCCTATTATTCCACACAACAGGCTACACCATCAGTAGGCGGTTTCCCTAGTCTATCAACGTTTAACTAGGAATTATAGGTAGTGATTATTAAAATTCCGTTCAACGAGACAAGCACCAGGTAGTGAGTTGAAAATTGGCTGAAATAATGGAGGCTCTCGTGAAGGGAGCGTTGGCACCGCTTAGAGCCATTGTTAACCCGAGACAGCTCTTCACATACGTTGGCAGATCAGCCAGGAAGTATGGTGTTTACTTCACGGCGATGTTCTACCTGGGTGCATGGCTTGCATCCTCTATGGCTGCTTCCTTCATAATACTCTTTGCAACCATGGTAAGATCAATTATCAACCTAGACATCATCGGGTTCATGTTATCACCCATAACAACGATATCCTATAGCTTCCTCTTCCCTCTCATAGCGGCAGGATTCGACTCCCTACTCATAATAATACCCGTCTACTTCGCCGAAGAAAGGCCACCTCTACACACGGTGTTAGCTGTTAGGTCATCGAGCCTTCTCCCATACACGTTGAGAGTCGTACTCTTAGCCATAACAGGTCACCTAACACTCAGAGCCCTAGTCTCAGCCTCGACCACACTATACAGCTTAGCCCTCCTGCTGGCAGGTACTGCACTCACTTACTACGGGCTCGTCAAGACAGGGGTCCCCAGGAAGAACTCTGCTATAGGAGCACTACTCCCACTGCTCTACAAACTAGTACTGTAACATAAGTGTGGGCCTCGGATTAAACACGGCTCCTCACCGCACGCTGGGCGTGCGTTGGATCACGGCCGTGTCCTCATAGGCCCTATATTTAGGATACGCTTATAGAGGAAATAATCCTATACATGCGTCGGGTATATCGGAGGGCGGATAAAGTTGGTATTCAAGGAATTCAAGATCATTAGAGTCAACTTAACCAGAGAGAAGATACGTGTCGAGGAGCTGGACGAGGCAGATGCTAGACTATTCCTCGGAGGTAAGAGCCTGGGCACCCTATTCATCTATAGAGAGGTACCCCCGGGCACAGACCCCTTATCCCCCTACAACAAGATAGTATTCTCAGCCGGATTCTTCAACGCTCTAGTACCTGGAGCGAGCAAAATCAGCGTTGTATCGAAGAGTCCCCTCACAAACTTGATCCACGACAGTAGCTCAGGCGACTTCTTCGGCCCGCTATTGAGGAAGGCTGGCTACAATGCTATCATAGTCGAGGGGGCCTCAAGGGACCCCGTATACCTCTGGATCAATAATGACCACGTAGAATTAAGGGATGCATCCAAGCTATGGGGCAAAGACACCTCAACTGCCACCCGAATGATTAGAACTGAGACCAGCGAGAAGGCTAGCGTGGCAGTAATAGGGCCAGGTGGCGAGAACCTGGTTAGGTACGCGAACATCACATTCGACATCGAGAGGGCAGCGGGTAGAGGCGGCCTAGGAGCAGTTATGGGTTCTAAGAAGTTAAAGGCTATCAGCGTTTACGGCGATCGCAGGCCGCCATCAGCATATCCAGAGAAGGTCAAGGAGCTCGGGAAGAAGTGGTACGAGTACTTCTCAACCAATCCCAGGTTCGAGGACACTAGGAGATATGGAACGACTAACGCGTTACTATACTCGGCCCATGTTGGAATGAGCCCAAGCTATAACTTCAAGAAGCCATGGATACCAGAAGACTTAGCCGCTAAGCTCGCAGGGGACGAGGTTAAGAAGAGGGAGGTAGAACCACCATGGTACATACATGGTGCCAGCTGCCCCATCAAGTGTGCTAGATACACGCGTACATCCTATAAAGGGGAGGAATTCGAGGTCAAGCCGGAGTACGAGAATCTAGCTATGCTGGGCGCCGCCACAGGCGTGTTTGACACTGATGCCGTCCTATACTTCAACCGGCTAGTCGATGATCTGGGCATCGACTCAATCAGTACTGGCAACACGATCGGATGGTTCCTAGAACTAGTCGAGGAGAAACTAATCGATCCAAAGGACTATGGTATTGAAGTTAAAGGATTCGGAGACGCAAAGGCCGTCGAGGAGCTGATCAAGAGGATAGCCTACAGGAAGGGTGTAGGAGCTATACTAGCCGAGGGCGTAAAGAGGGCCTCAATGCTATTAGGTATAGGAGGGGATAGAGCGGTTCACGTCAAAGGCCTAGAGGCTCCAGCATGGGACCCGCGTGGTAAACGTGGATTAGCCGTAAGCTATGCCACGGCGGACGTCGGCGCGAGCCATCTGCGTGGATGGCCTAGGACACGTGATACTCCATCGAAGGGTCCCGCGAAGGACGTAGTTGAGAGCATGGCCAGTTCAAGGGACTGGGATGCACTAATGGATACGCTGGGGATATGCAGGTTCGTATCATACAAGAAGGATGCAGTTGTGGAATTCTACAAGTTGATAACCGGGGAAGATGCATCTCTAGACGAACTATTGCTCGTCCCTAGGAGGGCCGAAGTTCTAGCTAGAATATACGGTGTCCTAGACCACCTGCACCCGCCAGTAGACGATGATATACCGAGAAGATGGATGGAGCCCGAGGGCGAGGGTCCCTTGAAGGATGAGAAGGCCTTCATCAGCGAGGAGGACAAGATTGAAGCAATAAGATACTATTACGTATTGAGGGGTTGGCATCCTGAGCTAGGCGTCCCTCTACCCGAGACTGTCGAGAGACTAGGCCTCGGCTGGGCCCGCGAGGATGCTCTGAAGGCGCTCCAAGTCGTTTCTAGGAGAGAGATCTAATCATCCCACCCTCAACACTTTTACTAAGCCAACCTATATATCGGGATCCTAACTTACAGTGATCGCGAAGACGCGGCGGTGGACCACCATTGGACAGCCAACTCAAAAAACTCATAGTAGCAGGGCTGATGGCAGGATTAACATGGGGACTACTGTGGTCAGTACTAGCCCCATATCTCCGCGGGCTAGGATACTCCGGGAGCCAATATGGCTTAATGGGTAGCACCGCCGTTCTATCAGGAGCACTCTTCACACTACTCGGAGGGACCCTAAGCGACAGGTACGGATCGAAGAAGATACTCGTCGTCGGACTAGTCCTTCAATCAATAGCCCTACTACTAATCTCGACGGGCGAGGCCTACACCGTGGCCGCAGGATTCTTCCTCAACGGAATGGCTAACGGTTTCGGATTCGTAGCCCAGCAAACATTACTCGCTAGAACAGGAAAGGACGAAGAACTACACTACACCTTCAGCTATGTCAGCGCCGCTTCTACTCTAGGAGGAGGCGTTGGAAGCTTCCTAGGATGGGTCCCTGTGCTTGTTAGCAAGTCCTACGGTACACCTCTACTCGAAGCGTACAAGTATACAATAGTGGCCGCGGCAATCATCCCGATAGCAACAATCCCCATTATACTAACTATACAGGAGAGGCTCGAGACGAGTGTAGCCAAGAGGTATAGCATACTTGGAGCGGCGAAGAAGTTTACTAGGAGATTCTACATTGTAGCGTTTACCAACATGCTAATAGGGTTCGGAGCCGCAATGAGCATCCACAACATAGACTACTACTTCGCCGCGAAATACAATGTTAACAGCGCGAGCCTGGGAAGCGTTCTAGGCCTCCAGCAATTAATCATGGCCGCCCTAATGACCCAAATGCCTAAGATCGCGGATAGAGTTGGTGGGGTACTCCGCGTATACCTCGCCGTGAGCTATAGCAGTGTACCATTACTTATAGCAATGACACTAGTAAACAGTTTTCCGATAGCCTCCGGCCTCTACCTAGTGAGAAGCATACTCATGAACGTGGCCAACCCACTGTTCAATGCGTTTGTAATGAGACTGGTCCCGCTCGAACTAAGAGGCACTGCGTCAGCATTCCTCAGCCTCTCATGGACAATACCAGCTGGTGGCGGTAGAGCGGTAGGAGGCTGGCTACTCGATAAGGACCTCGAACTCCCACTACGAGCTACAGCGGTCTTCTACACAATAGCACTAAC
>WAKH01000056.1 GCA_015523485.1 Thermodiscus sp.
GGAATCATGACTATTACGTTAAGTGGGGCCTGGGCGGCTCCAGCGAATAGTGCAGCCATACCTGCAAGCTGGTACCCTAGCGGGTCACCGAGGTATGATGTTGGAAACAGGCTGAAGTACAATGAGCCAAGGGCTCCACCAAACATAGCCCCAATGTATAGGCTTGGAGCAAATACACCCCCGCTACCCCCACTCCCGATTGTCAGTGAGCTAGCAAGAATCTTTGAGATACCAAGCAATAGCATGAGGAGCGGAGGCAACATGCCCATAAGGGCCATTTCTACGCCATCGTATCCGACACCACTTATACCGTAACTGGGGAAGAGCATGATTAGGAAGCCGGTTAGAAGGCCTCCTATGGCTGGTTTAAAGTAGTCTTTTATCTTCATTGAGTCAAATAGCTCTTCTATCGCGTAAAATGTTCTGACCCACAGAAATGCTATCAAACCTATTAGCGCGCCATGCAAGAGGTAAATAGGTAGTTCAGTCGGCGTCCATTGGGGAGTTCTAGGGATTAGGAAAGAGGGTTGTTGACCTAAGAATATTGATGCCGTCGCCGCACCGATTACAGATGATAGTATTAATGGTATTGCATCATAAAGCCCAAATCCTCTTAGTAGAACTTCACCGCCGAACAATGCACCCCCTAAGGGTGCATTAAATGTTCCCGCTATACCAGCCGATAGACCGCATGCGACCAGCAGGCGTGAATCATAGGGATCCAGCTTAGCAACTCTGTTAAGTATTGAGGCGATGGAGGCTCCGATCTGAGCTATGGGACCCTCCCTACCCGCGCTTCCACCACTTCCTATGGTGATGCTGGAAACGAATATCTTAACCATAGCCACCCGCGCTCTTATCCTGCCAGCCCTTGTAATTATCGCCTCGAGTACCTCGGGGACCCCGTGTCCCTTAGTTTCAGGGGCAAACCTATACACAATTGGACCAACTATCAGGCCTCCAAGGGCTGGCAATAGGATAAGGCCAAGGCTGTATCCGCCAATTCTTATCTCGTCTATTTGACTATATATTATTCCAAAGAATATACTGTTAAAGAATTTAATAAAGAGCCTGAAGATCACTGCACCTAAACCGCCAATTACACCCACTATGATTGCAAGCGCATCTACCGTCATATGCCGCCGGGTCGTTAAGGGTCTACGAGGAGATTTTGCCATCGACCGCGCCTCTTATTTTCTTATGTTCCATATAATTAAATCGGCTCGAGCATAATTATGTCTGGCCTGAACTGCTATAAGTAAACCCGTGTACAGTACCTATTAATAGGCAAATGATCTTACGAGAACTGACAAAGAAGCAAGTGATATTTATCCTCATGTTATAAAAAGAATATAGGTGCTACACTATTGTTTCCCTCGCGGGACATGGAGAGATTCTACAAGGTATATCCATGGAGCGAGGATCCAGAGTCGGCTAAGAGAAGAATTGAGCATGGCGTCGACTTGTTCAGGAAAGCCGTGGAGCACGAATGGCTATCCCACCTCGTTAAGAGAAGAAGGGTGAAGATACTCGATTTAATGGGAGGTACCGGTATTGGGGCAATTGCTTTAGCACTAGCCCTAAAAGAAACTGGTGTTGAAAGCGATATTACCATAGCAGATCTCCGCGAGTCCGCCCTAAGGATTGCTGAAGAGTATGCGAAGGAATATCTAGGCATAACAGTAGAAACTGTCGTAGCCCCAGCAGAGGATTTCGCAGGGACCCTAGCATGCCCTAAGGATATTATCCTCATCCATGGTTACAGTCTTCCACACCTCGATCCGTATAGATTTGTGAGAATGTCTGCTAACATGGCTGCATGCCTCAACTATGACGGTGTTGTTATGATACAAGAATTAGACCGGGTATACAATATATTCTATTTGATAGGATACAAGGATGTACTAGTGGAAAAGGCAACTGAAGATCACCTCGTTGTAAGCTACCATTCCGGCTATGATTACAGGTTGGGCATGTTCAAACGCCTGATAGTGAACCAGGACACAGGTGAAAGGATTATAGGATTAATGAGGTTCTGGGATATCGCCGGTCTAGCCGGAATCTTATGGTCGTTCTTCGAGGATGTTGATTTTCTACCTTTCGATAGGCCCGGTGTTGGCTTTCTGATGGCTACTAGGCCGAGGAAAATGCGGCCAGAGGAATATAGTGTGATGCCACGTATCGTTAGCAATGTTGATCCCAGTTGAACTCCGATATCGTGGTTATAAATAATAAATTATTGACTTTATTATAGCAGGTTTAGCTTGTAAGCCAATTCCCCAATCAACACACCATTCCCCGCCGCACCTCTTATCGTGTTATGGCCGAGGACAATCATCTTAACCATTTTACCATTTACAGACAGTCTCCCGACCGTCACACTCATACCGTTACCAGCCATTCTATCTAGCCTCGGCTGCGGCCTATCGACTTCCCTTCTAACAACAACCGGACGATTGGGTGCAGATGGAAGTCTCAATGTCGCTATCTTGTTATCGTGATATTCTTCTAATAATTTGATTACATCCTCCTTTGATCTTGGACTCTTCTTGAGTTCAATGAATACTGCTTCTGTATGTCCGTCGATAACGGGGACCCTAGTGGTAAACTCCAGAACATCAAAGGAAGCAGGCATAATAGCTTGTCCATTAAATGATCCGAGTATTTTCCTGGATTCCTGCACGATTTTTTCCTCCTCGCCTTTAATGTATGGTATAATGTTGTCAATGATTAGCGGAGACGGTACGCCCTTGAGCCCTGCACCAGACACGGCCTGCATAGTAACAACGATGACTCGGCTGATTCCATAGGCTTGGTGGAGAGGCTTGAGAGCCAGTGTGAGTATTGCTGTAGAGCAGTTAGGGACCTTGGCTATCCAACCCTTCCAGCCCCGCTTCGTCTGAGCATGTAGTAGTTTGATATGGTCGCCGTTAACCTCGGGATTAATCAGTGGAATATCTTGTTCAAGCCTCAGGGGACTAGCATTAGACACTATTTTAACGCCCCTCTTAGCCAACTCGACTTCAATACTATTTGCTACATTTGAAGGGAGTGCAGAGAATACCAGGTCATAGCGTTCCCTAGCTATCTGGTCTATATTGATCCTCTGCAAGTATCTTTCCATTATGCTATCATCTGGATGCTCGTCTATGATCCACTTCACTGCTTCACGATATCTGAGCCCGGTTTTCTCATCCGAAGCATATACGCCCTCTAATTCAAACCATGGATGCCTGGATAATCTTGCAACGAACCGTTGACCAACTATTCCAGTCGCACCCAATACTGCTACTCTAAGTTTATCGCTCATTGGTTAATACACCCCTACTAAATTGTGGAGAGTGCTGAGTAGGAGCGCCTCTGCGTGTTGCTCTACTGTGAATACTATTGAGTAATTGACTGGTGAGAGCGTCATTTCATTGAACTCGATACCACTACTTTTGACTAACTCTAAGGCTAGGGATATGAGGCCTGGACTCACCAGGTTCGATCCTATTAGTGACACCCTTGATTTATTCATATGCCTCTTGGAGGCAACGAGCTTAATTTTAGGTGGCTGTATCTCGGGTTTTGTCACAATGGTGGTCCATTTATTCCATGTTCCTATCCTGACTTCTACAGGTTTTATTTTAATTAACGGTTCAAATGTTTTAGGATGTAGTTTCTTTACGCCGTACTGTGCAGCTATTTCTGCCTCCTTATAGCCCATTACCTCTACCCGCTTTGCATTTTTAATGATCTTTGGATCCCCTGTATAGATTCCGTCTACGTCTGTTATTAGGTGGACTAGCTTAACGGATCCAAGAGAGGCAAGAGTTGTAGCTGTGTAATCTGAGCCTCCTCTACCAAGGACAAATCTACCATAGTCTCCTTTTCCAACGAATCCCTCAACAATAATTGCCTGGATTTTTCCATCTAGCCTGTCCAGTTTCTTCTTGAGGTTATGTAGGGTCTCGGTGTAATCTATGGATGCGTTGAGGGGGTGGCCGTGAGCGCTAATAATGTTGTCGGCTGGAACCTGTAATGTCTTGACACCTATACTTTCCAGCTGGTAGGAGATTATTTCCCTACTAGCCTCCTCTCCTAAGGATAGCAGTTTTGCTCTATGGCGGGGATCAGTAATCCTATTCTCGATTTTCGAGAGTGGTCGTAGAATTTCCTCTAACTTCCTGGTTAAATGTCTGCCTCCGATCTTTTCAGCAATTGAAAGGTATTTTTCAGTTATTTGATTAGCTACCTTTCTGGATCCATTATTCATTGCTTTAATTATTTGGTTGGTTACTCCGCTAGCTGCTGAGACCACCACGAGGACTAGTTTAGCCTCTGCAATGTATGACTTCTTTAGCATTTTTGTTTGGGTTATATAATCCTTGTAATCCCGAAGAACTGATCCTCCTATCTTCACTACGAGATCGTACAAGGAGCTTGAGTTTTCAATCTCCTTTGAGGAGTCTAATATTAGGGATCCGCTTGCATTTAAAGCGTTTGGGGCAACATATCACCTGTTTTCATGCCAAAATGAATCTACAAGATTATAAAGCTTATTTTTGTATAAACAGTTAAGTGATGTCTATGGGGAATGCGTACATGTCATCATAGGCATTCTATTGTA
>WAKH01000057.1 GCA_015523485.1 Thermodiscus sp.
AGAATCATATCCTAGTCAAGGGAATCCGTATTATCTCAGTCCACCACTTTGTCTATAATGATATAGTGGGATAGAGGTGTGAAGAGGAAATGATAACCATTATAGGAGCAGGAAAAGTCGGTACGAGCGCCGCTGCATTTATGATGTTAAAGGAGCTAGATGACATCCTGCTGATCGACATTATACCGAACAAGCCTCAGGGTGAGGCACTAGACCTCGGTCACGCGGCATCAATATTTGGTATAAGCGTCGATATCAGGGGCTCAAACGACTTCAAGGATATGGCTGGCAGCGACATAGTAGTCGTAACAGCTGGTTTCCCCAGGAAGCCTGGGATGACCAGGGAGCAGCTACTCACAAAGAACGCTGGCGTAATAGCCGATATTGCCAGTAAGATAAAAGAGTATGCTCCCAACAGCATTGTTCTACTAACAACCAACCCGCTAGACGCTATGACGTACGTTATGTATAAGAAGCTAGGATTCCCGAGGGAGAGGGTTATAGGGTTCAGCGGAGTCCTAGATGCTGGTAGACTAGCCTACTATGCCTCCAAGAAGCTAGGCGTGAGCCCAGCCAGCATAGTACCAATAGTACTGGGAATGCACGGCCAGGCAATGTTCCCAGTACCAAGGCTATCGACAGTGCTAGGAGCCCCCCTGACAGAACTCCTCACAAAGGAGGAGATAGACGGCATAGTGCAGGAGACCGTTAAGGCTGGCGCTACAATAACCGAGCTGAGAGGATACAGCAGTAACTACGGGCCCGGAGCAGGCCTAGCAGTAATGGTAGAAGCAATAAAGAAGGACCAGAAGAAGGCGTTCATCGCAAGCGTATACCTAACAGGCGAGTACGGCTACAACGACCTAGTACTAGAGGTACCAATAATCCTGGGCAAGAATGGTATCGAGAAGGTAATCGAGCTCCCACTAACCGAGGAGGAGAAGAAGGGGCTAGCAGGGAGCGCAGCCTCAGTCAAGAAACTAATAGACCTCCTACCAGAAGAGTACAAGTAGCCTCTACAACACCCTACTCTACTTTTTAATCGAACTCCTCAGCTGCTGGACTAGCTCCAAGGTATCTTGTCGCTAGGTAGTCGGTCTCGTCGAATCTAGCCTCCCTATACCTCGCCTGTCTAACCTCACTCATATACATGCAGGCCTTCTCCAATTCCTCCGCCCTCAACTGGTAGATGTTCTCCGGGTCGAACTCGATGAATACCGCGAATATCTTACGCCTCTCATCATACACTACATGAATACATGGGGGATCGTCGCAGGTAAACCTCCTCTTCCCACGCCTCTTAGGCATACTTTATCACTTCCAGAACCGTGAGATCTCGTCTTCAGGGGGCTCATATAACTCCATTATCTCCTCGCCATCGACTAGTACGAGTTTGGCATCACCCTCCTCAACAGTCCCTATAGGCGCGGCTACATACCCATGCCTCCTGACTATCTCTAGGATAGAGTCTAGATTTTCGGGAGGCGCCGTTACTATGAGGGTCCCGCTACTGATCAGTTTTAGAGGGTCTACATTGAGGACCTTACAGGCTTCCGCGACTCTCCTATCAACTACTATCTTCCTCTTATCTATTCTGAGGGTCTTAGAGGATGCAAGCGCCACCTCTACTAGAGCGCCTAGGAGGCCCCCCTCTGTTGCGTCGTGCATTGAGTGAACGAGTCCCTTCTCGGCTAGCTCGACTGCGACGTCGACTACCGAGAGGCGTACTCCCCTTTTCAAGTACTCTATTGTTTCCTGAGGGACCCCCCTCTCCCGGAGGAGTATTTCAAAGTCATTTGCGAGTATGAATGCCCCCTCTTGGCCTGCATAGCCTATCTGTACCACCACGTCTCCAGCCCTGGCATTACCTGTTGGAACTATGCATTCTCTGCACGTGCACCCCATTACGTAGACTGCTACGATAGGTTTCTCTAGGCCAGGGGTATATTCTGTATGGCCTCCGATCACCTCTATTCCCAGCTCCCTTGCGGTATTGCCTATCTCGCTTGCTAATGCCTCTACCTTATCCAGGGGGTAACCTGGGGGTAGGAGGAGGAGTACCTGTGCCCATCTCGGCCTCGCTCCTGATACGGCTACATCGTTTGATGCCACTATGACTGCTAGCCTACCTGTCGTCTCTCCAGCCTCTGTTATCGGGTCCACGTGGCTTACTAGCATACAGTTTCCTAGGTCTATGATTCCTGCGTCTTCGCCTGGGCCCGGGCCTGTTATGACTGATGGGGTGTATATTGTTGTTATCTTGGAGAGTATCTTTGATAGCTCCCTTATGGGTAACTTACCTATCCATTTACTATTCTTCTTACCATTCTTCTCTTGCAATTCTAGCAGCCTCGACCATGTTCTTGAGCTTCATCTTGGCGATCTCTCGTGGGAGCCTCTTCAAGCCACAGTCTGGGTCTATGTAGATCTTCTCCGGCGGTAGAATGTCTAGCTTCATTATCCTGTCTATTGCTTCCTTTATCTCCTCAACCGTCTCGACCTGCGTGGAGTGGACGTCTACCACACCATAACCTATCTCCTTATCGTAGCCGTATTCTTTGAGGTATGGGAGTAGCCTGAAGTCGCTGTTTCTCAGCTCGAAGTCGAACTGGTCCACTGGATAGTCCAGTATGTATGGTATGATCCTCTCGATCCTGCCGAAGCATATGTGGACTATTTTCTTCGCCTCTATACCCTTTAACATCACCTTCAACGCTTC
>WAKH01000058.1 GCA_015523485.1 Thermodiscus sp.
AGAATCATATCCTAGTCAAGGGAATCCGTATTATCTCAGTCCACCACTTTGTCTATAATGATATAGTGGGATAGAGGTGTGAAGAGGAAATGATAACCATTATAGGAGCAGGAAAAGTCGGTACGAGCGCCGCTGCATTTATGATGTTAAAAGAGCTAGACGACATCCTGCTGATCGACATTATACCGAACAAGCCTCAGGGTGAGGCACTAGACCTCGGCCACGCAGCATCCATATTTGGTATAAGCGTCGACATCAGGGGCTCAAACGACTTCAAGGACATGGCTGGCAGCGACATAGTAGTCGTAACAGCTGGTTTCCCCAGGAAACCTGGGATGACAAGAGAGCAGCTACTCACAAAGAACGCAGGCGTAATAGCCGATATTGCTAGCAAGATAAAAGAGTACGCTCCCAACAGCATTGTACTACTAACAACCAACCCGCTAGACGCTATGACATACGTGATGTACAAGAAGCTAGGATTCCCGAGGGAGAGAGTTATAGGATTCAGCGGAGTCCTAGACGCTGGTAGACTAGCCTACTATGCCTCCAAGAAGCTAGGCGTGAGCCCAGCCAGCATAGTACCAATAGTCCTGGGAATGCACGGCCAGGCAATGTTCCCAGTACCAAGGCTCTCAACAGTGCTAGGAGCACCACTAACAGAGCTCCTCACTAAGGAGGAGATAGATGGCATAGTCCAGGAGACCGTTAAGGCTGGCGCAACAATAACCGAGCTGAGAGGATACAGTAGTAACTACGGGCCCGGAGCAGGCCTAGCAGTAATGGTAGAAGCCATAAAGAAGGACCAGAAGAAGGCGTTCATCGCAAGCGTATACCTAACAGGCGAGTACGGCTACAACGACCTAGTACTAGAGGTACCAATAATCCTAGGCAAGAATGGTATCGAGAAGATAATCGAACTCCCACTCACCGAGGAGGAGAAGAAGGGATTAGCAGAGAGCGCAGCCTCAGTCAAGAAACTAATAGACCTCCTACCAGACGAGTACAAGTAGCCTCTACAACACCCTACTCTACTTTTTAATCGAACTCCTCAGCTGCTGGACTAGCTCCAAGGTATCTCGTCGCTAGATAGTCAGTCTCGTCGAATCTAGCCTCCCGGTACCTCGCCTGTTTAACTTCACTCATATACTGGCAGGCCTTCTCCAATTCCTCTGCCCTTAGCTGGTAGATGTTCTCCGAGTCGAACTCGATGAATACCGCAAATATCTTTCGCCTCTCATCATACACTACATGAATACATGGAGGATCCTCGCAGGTAAACCTCCTTTTCCCACGCCTCTTAGGCATACTTCATCACTTCCAGAACCGTGAAATCTCGTCCTCGGGAGGCTCATATAACTCCATTACCTCTCCATCACCTACTAGTATGAGTTTGGCTTCGCCCTCTGCGACACTCCCTATAGGCGCAGCTACATATCCATGCCTCCTGGCTATTTCGAGGATGGAGTCTAGATTTTCAGGAGGCGCCGTTACTATGAGGGTCCCACTGCTAATCAGTTTCAGTGGGTCTACATTGAGGGCCTTACAGGCTTCCGCGACTCTCTCATCAACTACTATCTTCTTCTCATCTATTCTGAGAGTCTTGGATGACGCGAGTGCTATCTCTACCAAGGCGCCTAGGAGGCCTCCTTCTGTCGCGTCGTGCATTGAGTGGACGAGCCCCTTCTCGGCTAGCTCGACTGCGACGTCGATAACGGAGAGGCGTACTCCTCTCTTCAAATACTCTATTGTTTCCTGAGGGACCCCCCTCTCCCGGAGGAGTATTTCAAAGTCATTTGCGAGTATGAATGCCCCCTCTTGGCCTGCATAGCCTATCTGTACCACCACGTCTCCAGCCCTAGCATTACCTGTTGGAACTATGCATTCTCTGCACGTGCACCCCATTACGTAGACTGCTACGATAGGTTTCTCTAGGCCAGGGGTATATTCTGTATGGCCTCCGATCACCTCTATTCCCAGCTCCCTAGCGGTATTGCCAATCTCGCTTGCTAATGCCTCTACCTTATCCAGGGGGTAACCTGGGGGTAGGAGGAGGAGTACCTGTGCCCATCTCGGCCTCGCTCCCGATACGGCTACATCGTTTGATGCCACTATGACTGCTAGCCTACCTGTCGTCTCTCCAGCCTCGGTTATCGGGTCCACATGGCTTACTAGCATACAGCTTCCTAGGTCTATGATTCCTGCGTCTTCGCCTGGGCCTGGCCCCGTTATGACTGATGGGGTGTGGATGGTTGTTATCTTGGAGAGTATCTTTGACAGCTCTCTTACGGGTAGCTTACCTATCCATTTACCATTCTTCTCTTGCAATTCTAGCAGCCTCGACCATGTTCTTGAGCTTCATCTTAGCTATATCTCGTGGGAGCCTCTTCAAGCCACAGTCCGGGTCTATGTAGATCTTCTCTGGCGGTAGAATGTCTAGCTTCATTATCCTGTCTATTGCTTCCTTTATCTCCTCAACCGTCTCAACCTGCGTGGAGTGGACGTCTACCACACCATAACCTATCTCCTTATCGTAGCCGTATTCTTTGAGATATGGGAGCAGTCTGAAGTCGCTGTTTCTCAGCTCGAAGTCGAACTGATCTACTGGATAGTCCAGTATGTATGGTATGATCCTCTCGATCCTGCCGAAGCATATGTGGACTATTTTCTTCGCCTCTATACCCTTTAACATCACCTTCAACGCTTCTCCAAGCATCTCTGCTTCTTCCTTCCAAGGCCTTGTTGAGAGGGCTG
>WAKH01000059.1 GCA_015523485.1 Thermodiscus sp.
AGCTAGTAGAGTGGGGCGACAAGATACCCCTAGGAATACTCTACAGGAACATAGCGAAGGATACATTCGAGGAGAGGCTCAGCAAGATAATCCTCAACTACTACGAATACCCGCCAGGCAGGAGACCTATTGAGGTAGATGGCAAGCCACTAATCGATCCATGGACTGTATTCAAGGAGAAAGTCGTAGAGACGCAGAAAATCTAAATCTCCCTCACCATTTTATACTCGGTGCAGCCAGGCATTGGGCCGTAAACTCAGCGAGTACTTTGGCGAGGGCGGCGGTGGCTTCTCTCGAAAGAGCATGTTAGATGAAAAGGAGGTTAAGAAAATAGTCGAGATGACTGTTGCAGAGTTTCTCGAACCCATACTAAAAGAGCTTAGGGAAATAAAGGAATCGCTTAAACGGATAGAGGATAAATTGAACAACATAGGCGAAGTCGAGCCACTCCAAGAGAGGCGTAGGGTAAAGGGCGGTTCGCAGAGGGCCCTGGCCAGGGACCCCACTGTTAGAAGGATAATTGAAGTCATCAAGAGGGATGGCTACATCTATGCGAGCGAGGCTCGAGTAAAAGTCGGGATTAATGGTTTCCAGTTGCTGAATCTCGCTCGTCGCTTGCAATTGGTTACTATAGACTTAGACGGCGATTACTGCATAATGACTCAGGAAGAGTTCGACGAGTTTAGAGATTACTTGAATTCTATTGATACTAGTGATCCGGAGGAAGCTGCTAATCTGATGGGACGATACAGGGACCTTTTCACTAGGTTGAGGAGGATTGGCTCGGTTTACTTTGACTCGTCAAGTAGATCTTGGAAATTACTCAAATAGTCTTTGCTAGCTATGAGTTGAATCAGAGGATGCTGGATTATGAGATTCCGGGTTTACAGGGCAAAATTTCATGGCGATGAAGCTTATGGGATTAGGGTAGTGTATATTTCTGATGAGGATGTGGTTGGAAGGGTTGAACGCGATGATGACAGAGGTATAGTGTTGAGCGTACCCGAGATACTCTCAGAAGGGGAACTAGTTGACGAATCTGGGGCTATAGATGCTATTAGGGAGGCTGATGTTGTCGTTCTCTATGGTCGGAGGATTATTGAAGTTGCGGTAGAGTTGGGTTTTGTTGCTGAAGAGTCTGTTTTGGATGTTAATGGTTTACGTCACGTGCAGATATTCAAATTTTCATATTAATTTTGAATTAATATAGCGATTATTAAACTGGATATAATAAAATAAAGTAGTCCCCCGACTATACGGTAAAAATCACATCTTATAAGTGGAAGAGACACGGCTTACCAAACACGGAAGACTCCGGTGAATAAACATGGGAGACATAGTTGTACTAGTGAAGCCAGCTTTAAACCCAGACATGGTCAGGTCAAAACCCGACGGCACCGTTGACATCGATGCAATACCACTAAAGTTAGACGACATCGACGCCAACGCGCTCTTCGAAGCCCAAAAACTAAAACAGGTATTAGGAGGCAAGATCGCAGCAATCCTCGTCCTAACATGGGGGCCCGCCGACAAGAGAGCCAAGGATCTAAGAATGGTTGCACAAGAAGCACTCGCCAGAGGAGCAGACGAAGCCCACATAGTAGCAGATGATTCAATCATTCCAGGCGACCCAGTAACAACAGCTTCAGCAGTAATCGCCACAATCAAGAAAGCGGGTCTAAACCCAGACATAATCCTAGTAGCTGAGGCGTCAATCGACCAGACCACAGGCCAAATCGCGGGAAGAATAGCTGGCAAGCTCGGACTACCATTCATAAGCTTCGCGAGGAAGCTCGAGGTCAAAGACGGCAAGATAGTAGCAGAGAGAGACCTAGAGGAGCACATCGAGGTTCTAGAGGCACCATTGCCAGCAGTCGTTAGTGTAACCCAGGAGATCAACGAGCCAAGACCACCGACGCTAATACAAATAAGGAGGGCCGCCAAGAAGCCGCAGAACTACTACAAGGTAGCTGACCTCGAGGGAGTTGCTACACCGGTAAAGCAGGGACTCGAGTACAAGATCCTCACAGTGTCTAGGAAGCAGACGATAATCGAGGGCGACACGTTGGAAGAGATCGCTGAGAAGCTAATCAGCCTACTCGAGCAGGAAGGAGTAATTAAGTTGTAGGAGGGTGATAGTGATGGTAAAGGCGCTAGTAGTGGGATCCTCAATCCCCGAGATCAGGGAGGCTCTTGGAGCCGTTGCGTCTGTTGAAGAAAAGGTCGTTCTAGCCTATGGAAAGGCAGCAGAGGATGGGAGCTTAGAACAGCTAGGAGTGAAGGTTTACAAGCTAAAATCAACCCATCCAGACCACATAGTGGCAGCAGTCGAGAAGATATTCAATGAGCTGAAGCCCGAGATAATCATCGGATGGATCACAAAGAACAACAGGGCAGCATTATCATACTTCGCGGGCAAGCACGATCTTCCAATGCCAACTGATGTAACTTCACTAAAAATACAGGCAGACGGCCTAGTATACACGAGAGGGTTCCTGAGCGAGAGGGCAACAGCCAAGGAAAAAGTACCGTTCCCTGCGGTAGTCCTAATAAACCAGAAGGCATTCAAGCCCGTTGAGACGAGTGGTCAATCAGAGGTCATTGAAATCACTCCTGAGGGCGAGATAGTAAAGCTACTAGAAGTTAAGGAGAAGGCTCTTAGTGGAATCAACCTAGAGGAAGCCGAGATAATAGTAGGCGTGGGTAGAGGCTTCAAGAAGAAGGAAGACTTAGAACTAGCATTCAACCTAGCAGAACTGCTAGGAGCACAAGTGGGAGCCTCAAGGCCGATCGCCGCGGACTACAAGTGGCTACCTGAGGACGCATGGATTGGTATCAGCGGCAAGAGGGTTTCACCGAAACTCTATATAGCCATTGGCATCAGCGGGGCGCCACAACATATGGCTGGAGTGATGAACTCTAAGATAATAGTTGCGATAAACAAGGACAAGACAGCGCCGATATTCAAACAGGCAGATTACGGCGTAGTAGCGGACCTCTACCAGTTCCTACCCGTACTGATAAATAAGCTCAAAGAGAGAAAGAAGTAAGATGAGTATCTTGCCAATACACGAACAACTCCATTTACTCTTTATTTAATCCAACACGCAGCTCTTTCTATCCCCCTGGGTAGCTTGACTTGGTTGAGGCGGCGAGCGTTATCTGTCAGCCAATCCCTGGGCTTACGATTACGCTAACTATCATTCTCTTCCTTGTATTGTTCTTGCCGTTCAAGTTCCATAAAATTGAGAAGAACCTAGAGCCGTTCTTTCTAATTATGGGTATAATTGCGATCATAGCTAACTATGCTTTTGGAGCAACCACGACTGAGGAGATTATTGAAGTAGCCAAGAAAGCCGTAATCACGCCGGTTTCTATATCGGGTACACCGATAGGAATCACGCAGGTTGTATTACTATTCGGTCTGTTATTTTACTATTATCATGAAAAAATATATAAATTACTAAATATGTTAATAGAGAAAGTAGGCTTCATAACATTCAGTTTCATATTTGTACTCTTCTTTGGACTGATATCAAGCTTAATATCGGTCATAGTAACTGCTGTCATATTAGCCGAGATAGCTGCAGCCTTGAAAATCGAACGAAAATACAAGATAGAGTTCGTAGTTCTAGCATCGTTCGCCGTCGGACTAGGCGCCGCTCTGACACCCGTAGGTGAGCCGCTAAGCACGATCGCTATATCAAAGCTCGAAGAAAGCTTCGACTATCTCCTCAAGATATTAGGAGTCTACGTGATAAGCGGAGTTCTACTTGTATCAGCATATACTGCTTACAGGCTAAAGAAGAGTGGAGTAATAGTCTATGGAGTCGAAGCAACCTATGGCGAGACCATTCGGAGTGTTATCGAGCGAGCTGTTAGAGTGTATATCTTCGTGGCAGCGCTAGAGCTCTTGGGCCACAGCTTCTCTTATCTGGCATATTGCTACTTCAGCAAGCTCCCACCATGGCAACTCTACTGGTTAAACACGATCAGCGCCGTAGTCGATAACGCAACGTTAACAGCGGCCGAGATCAACAAGGCATTAACGGTTGAACAGATAAGGAGCGCGCTAATGAGTCTTCTAATATCAGGTGGTATGCTGATTCCAGGCAACATACCAAACATAGTAGCGGCTGGCAGGCTAAAGATAACGAGTAAGGAGTGGGCTAGGATAGGTGTGCCCTTTGGGATCGTCCTCCTCCTCCTATACTTTGTGATAGTAGAAGTGATTGGTCTACATATTAGCATTTACACACCGTTTATTTCATGGTGGTTGAGATGAACACACGGCCATTAGAGAGAATACTTGTTCCAATAGACTTATCGCCTGTCAGCGACAAACATATTGAACTAGCTGGTAAGGTGGCAAAGACCTACAATAGCGAGCTAATCCTATTTCACTCTATTGATTCGCTGGTAATAGAACATGCCGCGGCAGGCTATGACCCTGAGAAACTTATCTCGGCGTTGGAAACGAAGGCTCGGCGAAAGCTTGAAGAATATCAAAAGCAGTTAGAGGAGGCTGGTGTACAAGTCGAGATATATGATGAGATACCTGTCGCAGATCCTGCTATCGCCATAAGTAATGCCGCAAAAAGAGCAGGTGCGACAGAGATCCTTTTAGTTAAGAAGGGCTGGCGAATAAAGAGATTTACATTAATGGGAGGTACAGTTAAAGAGCTTATCAAACTTTCAACAGTACCACTAATCCTCTACCACGTATCATATTCGAGAAAGTCGAAAGAGATCGTTGTACATGGAGAACCAGACTTTGCAAGGAGATTAATCTTTTCAATCGACAAAAACGTATCTGAGCCACTAATAGCCTATGTCAAAGAATTGGCGAAAACTGCGAATACTGAGGAGCTAATTCTGTTGCACGTGATTGAATCTGAGGAGTCAGATAATATGGTTAACGAGTTAATAGACAAGGTGTATAAGAGTTTGCACGACGCTGTCCCGTCGGTGAAACGTGCAATCCTGAAGTCTGGAAAGACAGGGAAACTCATCGTGAAATTCGCTGAGTCAATCCGAGGATCACTTGTAGTCGGTAGAACGGTGCATAGAGGGGTGCTGGACTGGATACTGGGCAGTACGCTAGACCACGTTATTCTCTATTCAACTCAACCGATAATAGTGTATCCAGTAGTTCATATAAACGAGTAGAACCGCCTGTGAGGAGAAGAGTGTACGATATGAATGATGATTAAGGGTGCAAGCTCCGAGGCGGTTTTCCATTAATTTACTATATTATTAATTTGCTAGCTAGCTTTATATGGAGGATGAGTTTTTATAATTCTATTGCTATCCATAACCATCCTCGGTGCTGGATACCGTGTCCAATAGTAGGGGGAAGACACAGATAATTTACGTGGCACTTATACTAGCTATACTAAGCATTTCCCTATCCGGATACATGTTGTATAGGACGTCAAGCGAACTCACAAAAACATACGATAAACTCACTGATCTATCAAACAAGCTAGACTCACTAAATAAAACGCAAGACTACCAGAAAATATTGCAAAGCATCGAAAAAATAAACAATAGTCTAAACAACGTTGCCTCCGTTGACGATTTGATAAATATAACAGAGCAAATCAACCTACTGAAAGCCTCACTCAATGAGAGTCAGACAAACCTCCTCAACCAGCTCAATAAACTTGAAGAAAAAATAAGGAAGCTGGAAGAGAGGATACTATTCCCCGTAACGGTGACTGATGGAAGTGGAGATAAGATAATCATACAGTCGAAGCCCATGAGGATAGTCTCTCTCGCACCCTCAGTAACTGAAATACTCTATTATGTAAATGCAACCGATAGACTGGTCGGCGTTGATTCCTACAGTAACTATCCAGAATGGGTTGCTGATGCAAGAGCTAATGGAACATTAGTTGATGTGGGAGGTTTCTTCAATCCTAGTGTCGAGGCAATACTCTCAGCTAATCCCGACCTTGTTATAGGCGTTGATGGTGTAACAGCTCACCAGCAAGTGAAGCAGATACTCAAAGCATATGGGATACCAGTAATATTGTTGCCACAGAAGAGTCTGATGGATATAAAAGAGTCTCTTCTAATCGTTGGTAGCGCCACAGGAAACATAGATGAGGCTGTCAAGGCTGCTATATCATTCGAATCCTCTCTAGCCAGGATCAAGTACGCTGGCTACGCGACTACTCCTAAGGTAGCGATAATTGTGTGGCTGAATCCGATATGGATCGCCGGAAACTCTACTTTCCAGTCAGAGGCAATATTCTGGGCTGGCGGTGTAAACGTGTTCGAAAACTATACAGGGTGGACCACTATAAGCCCAGAGGAGCTGGTGCAGGCAGCACCGGACATAATAGTGGGTGTCGGTGTTAACTCGACTTCAATCGTTGAGTTCTTAACGCAACAGCTTGGAAACGCGGCCCAACAAATACCTGCGATCGCGAACAACCGTGTGTTCTGTATTGGCTATCCATACAGTGATATGTTGAGTAGACCGAGTCCGAGGATAATCGATGGTATAGTAGCGCTCCAGTTAATTATCCATCCTGAGATCTATGGATATAATTACACAACACTGCCAGCATGCATTAACTCGACAAGCTTCCCAACTCTACCCAGCATACCATTAGCCTCGCCATAGACTGGTGGAAAAATGAACAAATATATTCCTATAATAATTGTTTTATTGTTAGCAGCTTTTATGGTGTCGCTTTTAACCGGGCCATACAAAAATATAAGCATATCAGATATAATAAATTACTTCTTTAAGGGAAGCCAAGCAGGTAAATCAGGAATAATCCAGTACCGGCTGATTAGAACTACTGCAGCCATGGTATTAGGAGCTGGACTGGCGGCATCTGGCTTGACTATGCAATATGCATTGAGGAATCCTCTAGCAGAACCGTTTCTCCTAGGAGTCTCATCGGGAGCAGCTCTCGGCGTTGTATTGGTCCTTGTCCTCCTCAATAACGCCAATCCTCTAGTTATATACTCGGTTGCGATGATATTCGGTATCATCACGTTCTTTGTTGTTATAGGTATTGGGGCTAGGAGTGGAGGAACCCCTACATCGATTATTGTTGCTGGCGTCTCGGTAAGCTATGCTATAACTGGCATAATAATTATCCTTATAACTAAATATATTAACAAGATTAATGTAACGTTCATGTGGTTATTCGGTACTGTGGCTTATACACTGAGGGAAACACTATTATATAGTATAATACTATTGATAATAGGATTAATACCACTATTCATGATGGCGAAGAGAATCTACACTCTAATACTTGGAGATGACGTGAGCGAGAGTATGGGTGTTGATGTAAGCACAACCAGATACGCCTCCTTAATACTATCAGCTATAATCTCATCAGCCATGGTTGCTCTAGCGGGTCCAGTAGGCTTCATTGGACTAGCAGCGCCATGGCTAGCTAGGTTAATGGCAGGCAACGAGTTCAAACAAACACTCGTCTTAGCGATAATGGTTGGCATACTACTGACACTACTATCAGATATTGCAGTAAGAATAGCATCCCCCAGCCAAGAGCTGCCCTTAACAGCGTTTACAGCACTGTTCGGAGGACCACTACTCTTCTACCTTTCAAAGAAAACAGGGTGGTAGCATGAATAATGCCAATTTAGTGCTACGAAACGTTACTGTAACTATTGAGGGGCGAATCATCCTTGATAAGATATCTCTAGAATTAGGGCCAGGAATACACGGTCTCGTAGGACCAAACGGTGCAGGCAAAACAACCCTACTAAAATCTATCGCGGGTATAATAGACTACGAAGGAGAGATACTCTACAATGGAAAGGTGCTTGATTCGCTCAATGTCGCTTATTCACCAGCAACGCCAATAGTCG
>WAKH01000060.1 GCA_015523485.1 Thermodiscus sp.
GCCCTCTCGTATGAGATCATCATGTAGTACTGGTTTATAATACCGACAGCGAGTAGTATACCTGTTCCTGTACCGTAGGCGCCGAAGATATCTGCTATTATCGCTATCGCCGCTACAATTAGGCTTGAGAGCAGGGTTAGTGGGTAAATGTACTTGGCTAGGATGCCTTCAAGTATCCTTGGGTTCCTCCTCATGCCGGGGACTTCCATTCCGCTCTTCACTAGCTTTTCAGCTTGGTCGCTTGGGTTGAGGCCGGAGAGTTCTACCCACATGTAGCCGAATCCGACCGCCATAATCGTCCAAGATATGGTGAATGCAACTGTTCTCAACGGGTCGCTGAGTGCTGGTATTATTCCTCTCGGCGGAGTCACGTAATATACTAGTTGCTGATAGTAGTGGGCTATAGTGCTCTCTGGACCTGCAATGTTCTGGATGATCCCGTTGAAGAGCTGTAGGTCAGCTACTAGGATACCGACTAGTAGGATGGGTATGTTAGTCACGTACATGAACTGGAGTGGGACCCTGGTCCTTATGCCGCGGAGTCTAGCCGAGGTGACTGGAATCTCTACACGCATGGCCTGCACATATACTAGGAATAGTATGATAGCGATTGTTGCGAATAATCCAGTTAGATCAGGATAACCGTTGGGTCTAGCAATTAGCAAAAGGCTCCTCTCATTGAATAGGGCTGGGATAAACCCGTAAGTCTCAGCAATCCTGGGGACATACCCTAGCAGGCTCCAGAAGACCTGATATGCGACGCCTGCGAGAATGAATAAGCTAATAGCGCTTCCAAGCCCCCAGCCCTTCTGAAGCATCTCGTCGAAGAGCTGCACAAGGAAGGCGGCGAAGGCTAACTGTGCTATGACGAGGATCTTGATGCTCCAAGACGGCGTGATACCTGTCCCCTGCCAATACTTGTTGCCTATAACATACATTGTTGCCTCGAATACTGCGAAGAATATTGCGAGGCTCTTCTGAGCAGCGGTGAACTTCTTTCTAGCCTCTGGATCGTTCAGGTCTATGTCGATTAGCTTAGCTCCAACCAAGACCTGTAGGATGAGGCCCGCCGTTACAATGGGACCTATGCCGAGCTCCATCAGGCTACCTGCGCTGCTGGCGAAGATGATCCTCTGAAGCGAGACCGTCGTCTCAGTAGCCTGAGCTGGTATCCCATAGAGGGGGATATTAGCCATCACCAGGTATAGTACGAGTATTATGCCCGTCCAGGCGAGCCTCCTGTAAAGGCTTGGTCGAGGCACGGGCTTCTCCACTGTAGGGAATCTGTCTGCAACCGCCGCCAGGATATCTAACACACCCACACTGCTTCACCGTAACGCTGGCAACACCCCAAATCTACCGACTACCATAATTGGGGCAATAGTCTACGGGTTAAAAAGTAGGCAATGAGTGTCCCTCGGCTGCTAAAGCTTAAGTCCCCATCCGTATAAGCACCATTAATAACCCGGGGACCGTATAGAGGTTCGATAATGGGGGTGCGGGGGTGCCCGAGCCTGGCCAAAGGGGTCGGGCTGAGGACCCGATGGCGTAGGCCTGCGTGGGTTCAAATCCCACCCCCCGCACCAATGTAATCCTTGGAGCTGAAGCGTGTTGCAGAAGAAGAACATGGTAATAAGCATAATAGTTATCGCGGTAATAATAGCTGGAATAGCCCTATACACGTTCACAGGCCAAAACGAGACTAGCACGACAACACCAATAGAGATGAGGACTACAACCACACAGGCTGAGAAGATAACAATAGATCAATTAAGGAAGAGAGTGCTAATCTACGACTCGCTGTACCGAGAGTTCCCCAACGATCAGCTCCTAGACTATATCGTGCAGGAATTCAAGAACGCTGGATTCCAGGTAGACGTGTATAGGGGGAGGAACGCGACCCTAGACCCATTGGTGGCAATGGGAGAATACGGTATAGTCATACTTAGAGCCCACGGCGCCTACAACAACGACGAGAGCAGTGGTAAGCCCCTTGGAACATACATATACACAGGCCTCTACCTAATCGAGGCACAAGCCCTCTACGGAGTAAACACCATAAACAAGGGCCTAGACGATGGCCTTTATGCGCCAGCAGTTATCCCCCGTGAAGGGGTACCTGTGAGCCAACTACCCAAATACCTCTCTGTAAGCCCGAAATTCTTCAAGACCATGGCTGCATCGCTAAATAACACGATAGTCTTCTACACGGGATGCTTCGGCATGAACGATGATAGACTCGCAAACGTCCTCATCTCCAAAGGCGCATACATGTACATTGGCTGGGATGGAAACGTTACATGGGTCTTCTCAGACCAGTTCCTAAAACAGTGGGTGGACGCCTTAATCCAGTACAGGGACCCCGTGCAGGCCCTCGCCGCAGTTAATAGCACCCTCGGCACAGATCCAGACACAGGGGCGGTTGTAAAGTACAAGGTGAGGGGATAACCATTGCCGGGGAACCTGAGAGTCTATCTTGTCGGCCTCCTACTACTAATATTCTCGCTAGCCGTATTCATAGCATCGATCTACCTCGCGGTCAACGGGTATATCGTAGCTAGCCTTGTAGGGGCAGCAATAGGGTCTGTCACCCTCATCGTAGGCGCGGACCTTGTTAGGGGGTCGTAGCAAGATAGGCGTCAATATCATCCATTATACCCATCAAGTACAGCATTATAGCATAGGCCACCATGAATCCTAGGAATGAGGCGTTCCTCCCGTAACCTAGGGCTCTTATCCACACGTAGGCTATGATACCTATGAGTATCGCGAACAAGGATAGTACGTTGGCCCTAGAAGATAATGCAACTAGAGAGTAGGCTAGGGCCTCGACCGCGGCAACCCGGTTCCTCCTGAGCCATTCGACAACCTCCTGCACAGAGGGAACACTACTACCAGGGAGATAATACCAGAGGGCTAGGAGGCTGAAGAACGCCATAGTAACGATAACTACAAGCGAGTAGCCACCCATAGAGGAGAATATCTCCTTGGATAGTCGTGGAAGATAGCTGGCCTTAGAACCATAGAGATAGAGTAGATAGGCGAAGAGACCTCCGTATAGTGCGAAGGGGATGCTCCTTAGCGTAATCGTGAATACCGGACCAGGCTCGATAGATGGGGCACCAACATAGATGTAGGCCAGGGATGTAACGACTAATCCAAGTACCACCAGCGGGTTAGCCTTAGTGAGGGTTAGAGCCATGAACCCTATGAAGTAAGCCAGGATCCCAGCCGTCAAGCGGTTCATGTAGGATAAGCTTAGCCCTAAGAGGAAGAATATCGTCCCAACTAGGCCAATTAGACTACTGTAGGTTAGTAGGGAGAGGAGTAGCCCGTATAGCCCCAGGGCTAACAGTGGTAGCCTAACAGAACCTCCCCCTTGATAATAGCCTACCAAATCCCCTAGCGAAACCAATAACCTCACCCCTACTCCTAACCAGACCTAATAGGATGCCCATCTTAGCGAAGCGATCCCTGTACTCTCTGTAGACCCTTTCCTCGACGATCCTCACAGCCTCTTCTTGGAGGGTCCCTCCCATAGGTGCAACAACCAGCACCATAGTGGTACAGCTCGCTCCGGGAAAAGCCTTCAAGACGTCGAGGACTCTATCAAGATTAGCCCCGGGTCCCAATAGTACGATCTTCAATGTAGATGGGGGAAGGACCCTGAGGAACTTGTAGAGGCTATCCTCCAACTTCATCCTATAGACAGAGTTGTCTGGCCCTACAATGCTCAGCCTGAGCCGGAAAGACTCTACTGCATCGCGGCCCCTAAGGGGTCCCTCACTCTCCCAGACCTCACCCCGGAGTATGGTATACCATATCGATCCCCCCGAAGATACTGTAGTTGAGGCGACAGCTAGGGCGAGCCTCATTATCCAGTCGGCAGGAGCATCACCAGGGGTCCCCGGCCAGCTTGGACCGGAGAGGTCAACGAATACCGCCGTATCATTCCTGACCTCGCTCAAACCCTCCCTGACCATTAACTTACCCGTTCTAGCGGTTGCAGTCCATGACACGAAGCGTAGGTCGTCGCCATACTGGTATTCTCTCAACTGGAAATACTCAAGCGATAAGCCCCGTGTCCTGGAGACTATAGGCTCAGCCACTCCAGTGCTAAGTCCCTTCATAACCATCTCCTGCAGTGAGACTGGCGTGACTGTTATACTCGACACTTGCTTCACGACTCTGTGGATCCTGAAGAAGCCCAGGGGGTCCCCTGTTGATAGTAGCATCTCATTGAATACGTGATAGCCTGGCGCTGGCTCGATAAGGTACTCGACCACTACCGTGTCGCCACCCTTGATAGTGATCCTACCCTGGTAGTGCTTGGCTCTTACCCGGGGAGGGACCCGGTCTTCGATGACAAGGTATGGTAGCCCGCCTTTAGACGGGTTTTCCACTGTTATCTTCACGTGGGAAGTGGAACCCTCGCCTATTCTCACGGGGACCTCTCGACTCACTATTAACGTCGCAAGGGTGTATCTCGTCTTAACGGCTTCAGCATAAGATACTGCTAATAGGACGGCGATGAGGAGGGCGGTAGATACGATTACCGGGGACCCTCCCTTTAGTATCGATAATGCTGTTAAGGCAGTGATAATGAAGCCGGCTCCCGTAGCTTTAACAGTGGGCTCAATCCTCAAAGCACTCGCACCATTCCTACGGTGGCTCTACACTTTCCACTGCGTCGTCGACTACCGCCTCGGGGGTGGCCCTCGATAGCTTAGCCTCAGGTTTCAGGATAATCCTGTGGTCGAGGGCGTAGTGGGCCATCCGCTTTACATCGTCTGGTACGACGTAGTCGCGCCCCTCTAGTAGGGCGAAGGCTCTGGCTAGCTGGATCATTGCAATAACCGCTCTGGGGCTGCCTCCCAGTAGTACTCGGGGGTCCCTCCTAGTCCTCTCTACAATGTAGGCCGCGTAACGCTTTATGTTGTCGTCAACGTGTATCCTCCAGATTCTCTTCTTCGCCTTTAGGAGCTCCTCCCTTGTAATCACTGGCTCAACGGGCCATTCCTCTATTACCTCCTGTTTATCTATTATCTCGACCATCTCGTCTATCGTTGGATAGTCTAGGACCACCTTGGACATGAACCTGTCAACCTGAGCCTCGCTTAAAGGATATACTCCCTCGAACTCGACGGGGTTCATTGTCGCTATCACTGTGAATAGCGGGGGGAGCTTGTAGGTGGAGCCCCAGACTGTGACCTCCCTCTCCTGCATTGCTTGGAGTAGTGCGGCCTGAGTCTTAGGCGGAGCCCTGTTCACCTCGTCCACAAGAAGTATCTCGGTAAATATGGGACCCTTATGGAATACGAACTCTCCCCCGCGGAATACCATTGTACCTGTGATATCGCTTGGCAGAAGGTCGGGTACGAACTGGATCCGCGCGAAGTCTAGTCCCAGACTTGACGCTACAGCTTTAGCTATCAGTGTCTTTGCAACGCCTGGCACACCCTCGAGTAGTACATGCCCGCCGGCGATAATTGTTGAGATGATCCCGTCGATGACATCCTTCTTGCCAACGACTACCTTGGAGACCTCCATGTGTATCTTCTCTCTGAGAGTATCAGCCACGTCTCGCCACCTTCAATATCCTGCGGGCGACCTTCACGGGGTCTATCCCTTCCCCGCCGCCTTCAACCTCCACACCTATCCTGGAGGCTTCAACCGATAATAGCCACTCCTCATGTGTTTCGAGACGCGTCTTCTTACGGGGCGGGGGCTGCGTTGGGAATAGGAATATGACTGCCCAGGGTGCACTCGCTGACAGTACAATGAATAGCAGAGTGACTTTGTCAATAGCCTCAGCCTTCTTGGCCAAGTTGTTTAGGGAATATGATATCTGGCCTGCCAAGCCGGATAGGTAGTAGAAGCCTTTTGTCTCGGGCGTGAAGGTATAGTGGGATGAATCGAATAATACGATGTCGGTTTGATTAGCTACTATGCTGAAGAGCTTGAGTGCTACACTCCTGGTTGGTGGGAGTAGATTATAGTCTCCCTTGTAGAGAAAGTTGGCGAATATCGATGAGTCTTCTATAACGACTACTGTCCCCTTACCGACGTGGTAGAGTACCGCTGCTGGGGACCCGTCCCCATACCTGCATAGTACCTTGCCGTCTCGGAGCTGTTTTACATGTACTGCTTTGGTAGTGTAGACTGTCTCGTTGAAGCACGTTAGTTTAACCACCCACTCCCATCCCCCGCCTTTAGATGATTGGTTGTAGATCGTGGGGCCGATCGCGTTTAGCCCTAGCTCCCTGAGGATAGCTTCAGTATTGTTTGTCTCGTCAGCGATGAGGAGGGTTATTGTTCCATTCCTAACGTTCTCGGCTATTATCCGGGCTTCATCGCTGGTGAAGGGCTTGTCGGGTCCCACGATCATGTACAGTATCCTTCCACTAGTCTTCTTGATTGAATATGGATTTGAGAGGACAACGTTGTTATTCCTTGAGATATCTCGGTAGAACCAGTAAGAGCCGCCCTCGCCCGTATTGCTGGGGCTAGTTGATAGCCATGGATAATTCTGTGTCTCGACCGAGACGGCTGCTCCTACTACGAATAAGATGAGTGTGAGTGATATGATTGTGAGGGCTACTGTTCTCGGGATCCTGACCATTTGTCAATCAACCCCTCGGCGTCCTTCTTGAGCTCCTCCACGTCGCTCTCTCCGGGCTTATACCTCGAGTACATCAGGTACGCGTATCTCTTGGCGAATCTCAGAGCTCTCCCGCCTAGTAGGAGTGCTACTTCGAATACGGTCTTGGATGTTAATGGTTTGCCTGTTTTCCTCTCTGCCACGCTCCTGAGTGCTAGGAATAGGCGTCTTAGGACGGCTTTTACGCCACTGTATTCATAGCTCGTCTCCAGATAGACTGAGGGTTTCCTGCTTATCTTCTCCCGGAACTCTGGCTCTCTTCTATATCCCATGATTAGGATGACGCTGACCAGTATGAGCGTGAAAAGGAGTATGATGAGAGCGGCGAGGGCATATGTTCCTAGGCTCTCGGCGCCTACCCCAGCCTTACCCGTTGACGTTGTAGTGGTTGTTGCTGTCACTGTTGTGTTCGTGACATTCATAATTGTCTGGGTTACCGTTGACCCCGCCCTTCCCTTTAAGACGTCGGGGATTACATGGTGTGGCGAGTATATCGGCACTTACACTACACCAGTTTCTTCGGCTATTTCTTAACCATAGCCAGTATGACTCCCACGATCACTCCTATAGAGGCTGGGCCCACTATGGTTGCTCCAATCGTTATCACGAACTGCTTCAGCAGTGGTAGTAGCTGCTTTAGTTCAACGCCCAGCTTAGCGGCTATATCCTCAAGGTTGCCTCCGAGGCTCCATGCTGAGAGTATGCTTCCCAGTATGAGTATTCCAATGAAGGCAAAGATATACCTCATAGCCTTTACTCCAACATAGCCTAGCGCTACGCCCAGGAGGAACTCGATTAGTATAGTTAGCGCCATCTTCGGGTTAGAGACGGCTACGGAGACTACCTCCTGGAGGGTCGTGTTCTCCCCTGTCCCACCCGTGGTTTGGGCTAGGGCTGGGGCTATCGTAAGCGTGAATAATAGTATGCCCGTGACTAGTAGCAGGCTGTATCTAGTCATCCCAGGCTACACCTGTTAACCTAGTATTTGGTTCCAGACACTATTTAATCTAAGTACACTAGTACACCGGTATTTGTCAACGCTGTTATACCCCGGAGTCCACCTAGTTATCGAGGCGGTGATCATTGGCTCATAGAGAGGTCCTTGCAGAACCGGGTCGAAGAGTTCTCATGCTCGGTAATGTTGCCCTGGCGAGGGGAGCGCTAGAGTACGGTATAGGCTTCGCCTCAGCCTATCCAGGCACGCCTTCAACCGAGATAGTTGAAGCACTCTCCTACGCTGCCAGGAAGTTGAAGGCTCCCTACGTCGAGTGGAGTACTAATGAGAAGGTTGCTCTTGAGGCAGCCTATGGCGCGGCGCTCGCAGGGGTCCCTGCACTGGTAGCGATGAAGCATGTGGGTGTGAACGTTGCCGCCGATCCACTGTTTAGTAGTGCTTACACGGGGGTTAGAGCCCCGTTAGTCGTTGTTTCAGCCGACGATCCCGGTATGCATAGTAGCCAGAACGAGCAAGATAACAGGTGGTATGGTATACACGCCTATATCCCAGTTGTAGAGCCAGCAGGAGCCCAAGAAGCCAAGGAGGCTATGATAGCCGCATTCAAGCTCAGCGAAGAATTCAACCACCCCGTTATACTAAGGACTTCAACGAGGGTAGGACACACTAGGGTCCCTGTCGAAACAGGAGAGATCCCCCTAGAGAAGCTTAAGGCAAAGGGCAAGTTCAAGAAGGAGCCAACGAGGACAACCCTGATACCAGCTCATGCGAGGAAGCTGAGGGTAGAGCTCCTCGAGAAGTGGGATAGGATCGCCAAGAGGCTCTCCGAGCACCCATTGAATAGTGCTGAGGGACCCGAGGATTCAAAGATCCTAGTTGTAGGGGTCGGCCTGGGCTATAGGTTCGCGAAGGAGTCCCTATCATACCTCGGCCTATCTGATAAGGTTAGACTCCTCAAGCTCTCAATCCCAGTACCAATACCCGAGGAGCTACTGCTTAGTGAGGCTGAGGGGAAGGAGAAGATATTCTTCGTGGAGGAGGGAGAACCCGTTATCGAGACACTCACCAAGAGCCTCTTCTTCGATAAAGAGGTAATGGTTAAGGTTGCCGGTAAGGGTAACGGGTACATAACAAAGATAGGCGAGCTAACCCTCGAGAAGGTTCTCCCAGGCCTCGCAAAATTCCTCGGCGTAAACTATACACAGCCAGACCCGCCTAGAGTCGAGTTGACACCCCCACCAAGGCCTCCAGCACTCTGCCCAGGATGTCCATATAGGGCGGTCTTCTACGCTCTCAGGAGAGCCCTCGGTAAGGCTAGGGTTAGGCCGATCTACAACGGTGATATCGGCTGCTATAGTCTTGGAGTGCTGCCGCCCTTCCAGATGCAAGACACAATCGTGGAGATGGGTGGGAGCATAGGCCTAGCCAATGGAATGTCCCATGTAGTCGAGGACCAGCTCCCAGTGGCGATCATTGGTGACAGCACGTTCTTCCACGCTGGCATGCCCGGCTTGGCTAACGCCGTCTACAACAAGGCTCCAATGCTGATAGTAGTCTTGGACAACCGGACTACGGCTATGACTGGTCACCAACCGCACCCTGGCGTGGGAGTAACCGCTATGGGGGAGGAGACGATGGAGCTTGACCCGATAAAGGTTGCTAAGGCTATGGGGGTAGAGTACGCTACCGTGACGGACGCCTTCGACATTAAGGGCCAGGAGAAGGTGTTCGTTGAAGCAATCGAGTATGTGAAGAAGGAGCGTAAGCCGGCTCTAATAGTGGCTAGGGGAGCATGCATACTGCTAGCGATCGCCAACGCGAGGAGGCAGGCTGTAAAGTATCCCGTATACTACGTTGATGAGGAGGCATGCACTGCCTGCGGCTTATGCTACAGGGCCTTCAACTGCCCAGCAATCTCGCCGAAGGACGATGGCAAGGCCACGATAGACCCATTGCTCTGTACAGGATGCGGCGAGTGTGTGCAGATATGCCCGTACAACGCGTTCAAGCCGGAGGAAGAGCCCAGTGAGGAGTGGCTTAAGATTATGAGAACAGCTAAGCCGAGGTGATCCCGGATGAAGGTGAATGGAGGGAAGGTTGACGTAGTCCTCGCGGGAGTGGGTGGACAGGGCATAATCACTATGGCCTCTGTCCTAGCCGATGCAGCAGTAAACCAGGGATACAATGCAATAGTAGCCGAGACCCATGGGTTGAGCCAGAGGGGAGGAACAGTCATAGTCCACGTGAGGCTGGGAGACGTTGAAGCACCACTCATAATGGAGGGTGGAGGAGACCTCCTCTTATCCCTTGAGGCCACCGAGACCCTACGATACCTTAAGTACGTCAAGAAGGGAGCGATAGTCGTCATGGATATGAGGATTATAAGGCCCCCTCTACCAAACGTCGAGGTACCCCAGCTACCGGAGATCCTAGAAGAGCTGGAGAAGGCCGAGGTTGAGGTGTACCCTGTCAACGCGGTTGGCGAGGCGCAAGCCTTGGGCAATCCTAGGGCGGCTAACATGTACCTAATAGGATACGGGCTAGCAATACACGGCTACGGGGGCATGGTCTCAATAGATAGCCTCAAGCAGGCGATAATGAGTAGAGTGCGCAATCCGGAATCGAACATCAAAGTGTTATTGAAGGGTTACAACGACGGGTTAAACGCCGTGAAGCGCTAATCTCTAATCTCTACACTTTTCCCCAAGAAACCTCTGGATATCCTCGAACACTCTTTCCACAATCCTATTAGAGGGTTCCACTCCTGATAGATAGTTTCTCCATATCAACGCCTCACGCCTCCACCCCAGTTTTCCCAGCATGGTATGTATGCTTCTCTTATCCCAGGGCCCATGATAGCCTACTAGCATTAGGGATAGCTTGATGAGTTCGCCTAGCACTATCAGCTTGAATTTCATTGAAGCCGCTCTTCGATACATCTCTTTGAGCCGCATGTATCTCTGGCAGGGGTCCCAGTGGCTGGGGGCTGAACGGTGAACGGGCTCGCCGTAAACAACTTCGTGATTAGACTCGAAATCACCTCGGTATACTGTTAGAAACTTGAACCTACACTTACCCTCTTGGATTTCGTCGAGGGTGCACCAGGCTATATCAACGTCCCTATAGCATAGTTCATGTGCTTCCGCACATCTTCTTATTTTCTCCTCTATGGTCTTTGCCTCCTCTTTACCTATCGGCTTGTTGGAGACTATGAAGACGTCTATGTCGCTTATGCAGCCTACGAAATCTCCTCTTATGAGGGACCCGTATATGGCTACTTCTACGTAGTCGAATTCTCTCCATCCTATCCTCCTGATACAGTCAACTATTTGTTCATGTTTTCTTGATGATGATCCGCGCGTCAACTGCTGTTACACCTTTCTCGTAAGCTATTAGCGGGTTTACGTCGATCTCCTGGATGGCTGGGTGGTTTGCGATTATCGATGATACTCTTATTATTGCGTTGATTATTGAGTCGATGTCTCTTGGTGGCAGGTTTCTGTAACCTTCCAGTATTCTTTTTGATTTCAGCGCTTTGATCATTCTTTTTGCACGGCACTCGTTTGTTGGTGCTAGGCTTATTGATATGTCTTTGACGGCCTCTACGAATATTCCTCCAAGACCGAATAGTACGATGGGGCCGAAGGAGGGGTCCCTCTTTGCTCCTATGAAGACCTCTACTCCCTTCCCCGCCATTTCCTGGTATAGTACGCCTGTGATCCTGGCTTGAGGGACCCTACTCTTCACATTGTTTATGATCTCATCGTATGCGTTTAGGACCCCATCGCCTCCCTTGACGTTTAGTATGACTCCTCCGACGTCTGACTTGTGGATTATGTCTGGGGATACTATCTTTGCCACTAGTGGCTCGTCTAGCCCGGCGGTACAATATTGGACCTCCTCCCTGCTGGTTGCTAGACAGTAGTTCACAAC
>WAKH01000061.1 GCA_015523485.1 Thermodiscus sp.
AAGAAAAGAGTATGCTCGAAGAGAAATTAACCAGTCTTACCAGTGAGGAAACCCTGTTAGCTAGCAGGATAGAGGAGGCCAACAAAGCACTAGAAGCACTAATGAGTGCGACCCAACCAAAATGCCCGGTATGCGGCAGAGACCTAGACGAGCATCATAGATCCACTATAACCCGCGAGCTAGAAGAAAAGATCAAAGAGTACTCGAAGAGGCTCGACAATATCAAAGCAGAGAAAATCAAGATTGTGAATAAGATAAGCACCCTCGAATCACTAGTAAAAGTAGCTACCAGGTTAATGGAGAGAATAACAGCCACACTGGAGGTCATTGAAGAAGGCAAAATCTCGGAGAAACAAGCCAAACTAGAAGAAATCAGAAAACAAGAAGTAGAGTTAACGAGAAGACTCGAGGAAATAGACGGGGAAATCAGAAAGCTTGAATCAAGTGTGAAAGCCTATGAGCACGCTCGAGCCAATCTTAGAGAAAGAGGGATCGATCCCGCAGACTATGAGAGAATCAAATCCGACTATGATGAGTTATTCGAGACCCTCGAGAACATAAAAGCTACTTACAAGCATATAATTGAAGAAATCCTAAGTGTCACTGGTAGAGAAGAGCTGGAGGATGCTATAAGTGAGATTAAGAATGCTAAGAACCTTCTCGTTGAATTGAAAGTCAAAGCCCAACGCCTCAGAGAGTTGGAGGAGAAGATCAAGCGGCTAGAGGAGGATGTTCTTGAACTTGAGGAGGTTAGGAATCAGATTGTAATGTACGAAGAACAGCTAGCGGAGGTAGAGAAAGAGCTGGGTGATAAACAAGATGAACTATCGAGTATTCTAAAGAAGAGAGACGAGTTATCGGCTGAGAAGGCCAGAATTGAAGCCAATATTGAGAATCTTACTAAAGAAGTGAAGGAGCTAGAGGCTGAAATTGGGAAGCTGAATGAAGTTAAAAAGAAAATGATTACCTCTGTAATGGCTGGAATCATCTTGCTGGATATCCAAGAGAAGCTGTTGGAGAACACGAGGAGTTCTCTTGAGAATGCTATGTCCGAAATACTTGACAAGTTTGGCTTGGAGTATCATGGAGTCACTATCAAGGATGTTGGTAAGGGCTTTGAAGTCAGGGTCCTATCAAGGAATGCTCCGCGAGAGAATAATGGAGAGCATATCTCTATATTGAGTGGTGGGGAGAAGACTGCCTTGGCTCTAGCATACGTGCTTGCGCTTCAAAAGATACTTGCTATGAACTTGGGCTTCCTAATACTTGATGAACCGACGAGCGAGCTTGACTCCGAGAGGAGGGAGACGCTGATGGAGCTCATCAATACGTTATCCTCCGAAGAGATTGCCGAGCAACTTATCATAATTACTCATCACGAGGATGTTATCGATAAGGTGGATAAAACCTGTAGGGTTGAGAAGACTTCAGGCGTGTCACGTGTGGATTGTGCCAGCGAGGAATTATATTAATAATATATTTTTATTTTTATGTTTTTCTTAGGGCTTCTATTATTGCATTGTTTATATCAATTGTTTCATCTTTTATGCCTGGCTTCCAGTTGTAGTAGACTATCCCGATCCAGTCATGCACAGCATCGTCGGGTCCCCTGTCGTTTTCCTCCAAGTACATTGACTGCCAGCCAAGGGTCCCTGCGCTTCTCCAGTTTAGATCGTCTAGGTATACGATTAGATCTGGTGGATGGCCTTTCACATCAGGATAAAGCTCTTGTGGAGTGTATACTTTCGTGTTCCAGCTCTCTCCGTTTGGACCCTTTACTTGCATTAGCTTCTTTTTCAGCTCCTCTATGAAGCCGGGTACCTCTTCTGGATCTATTACTCCGTGTGGTTCTCGTCCTTTGATGTTTAGGAATACTCTCGCGTAGTAGCCTCCCCACGCCCATGCCTTGGTCTTCTCCCAATCGACCATTTCGGGGTGTAGGTCTATTCCCGGTTTTTCTGGCTTCTTTTTGAGGACTAGGTATCCTTCCTCTATGAGCCACTGGTTCATCACGAATGCTCCTTTCATAGCCTTGGCTCCGTGATCTGAGGCAACTATCACTTTAGTGTCTTTCGGGATGACTTCTAGTATCTCTCCCACGAGTTCGTCTACCAGTTTGTAGTAGTTGGGGATCACGTCTTCATACTTGTTCCCCTCTCCCGGATACCGTGGGTGAGTGGGGTCGTAGAACTTCCAGAAGGCATGCTGTACTCTATCAACACCTATCTGGACAATCATGGCAAAATCCCATCTCTTTGTCTTCAACAGGTGTTTGAAGACTTTGAACTGCTTCTTTGTCATATCCCATAATCCCTTGATTATTGCATCTTTATCCGCCACTCTGAATGGTACGTCGAACTGATATTGACCCCCGATTAACGCCTCAACCTCTCTCTTCAAAGTCGGGGGCCAGGTGTATGCCTTGTCGGGGCCTGGCGTTATGAAATCGGTTATCAGGTAGCCTTTCATAGGCCTTGGGGGATAGGTTGGGGGGACCCCTACTATGATGCTAGATCTGCCAGCTTTTGTATAGAGGTCCCAGATCCTTGGAGCCTTAACGTCCCTTGAATTAACAATGTACATGCTACCATAGTCTCCCGGCTTTCTATGTCTAAAGCCATACATGCCTAGTTCTCCAGGTGTTTTGCCTGTTAGCATTACTGTCCAGGCTGGTATTGTTATTGGCGGGTGAGAACTCCTCAAGGTGTGTGTTTCTTCCATGAGCATTGATAGATTGGGTAGTTCATCCTTCAGCTCATTGTAGATGATGCTAGGAGGGGTACTGTCTAGGCCGAGGACGAGTACTTTATCGTCGGGTAGTTTCTCCAACGCGTGCAGTTTAAGCCACCACTCAAACCTGCCATACCTTGGAGAATTATATAGCATTATACCATTACTCCAACATGTAAATATCCATAATTTTTAATAGAGATACAAGGGACTACATGATAAACGATAAGGTGTAGATTGAAATGGAACTCTCTAATCTCATCAAGGAAATACTAGAACTCGTTAATCTCGACATCTATGGGGTTGCTGGCGTAGTAAAGGATGAGAAATTAATCATATCGGCGCTGAGAGAGGGCGCCGCCAACATCTACCTATACGAGCATGGGAAAGATCTCGTAAAACTAAACAAGCTTCCAATCTCAGGAGTAGCGGAACCACCCTACGGTTCTGACAGAGTGGTGATTTACCGCGATGTAGCAAAGGGTAGAGAGCTACACAAGGCATACCTTGTACATATCAATAGACCAGGCGAGGAAGTAGAGCTATCTAGTAATCTTCAACCCATGAGATACTTCTCGGTCATTGACAAGGGGGAAAACGTATTCATCACAGGAGTGACGGAAAGAGGCCTAACCGTCCACAAAATCAAGCCACAAGGCGAAGTAGACATTGTAGGAACTATCCCAGGCTTAGGCTTCCTCGTCGATGTAAACGATGGACTCGGCGCGGGCATACTGTTCCAGCAGACTGGAAGAATCAAACTATTCACTATGAACATCGATAGTGGAGAATTGAAAATACATAATCTCCCTGGAAGCGTAGCATCTGCACGCGTAGGTGGAGATAAGAAGATACTACTGGCTTTAGAAGGAAGAGAGGGTGTAACATTCCACACGTATGACCCTGAAAGTAAAGAACTCGGACCATTACAACTGCCCTACAATGATCTTGAAAGGTATAATCCGGCTGGCGTCAACTACATGTCTCTACTCCCCGACAATCGGATACTAGTGGTGGCTAGAAAGCATGGTAGAAGTAAAGTATTCCTTGATGGAAGGCTTATTGAAGGACCCGATGGCAACTATGGTGCTGGCTTCAAGTGGCGTAATGGTCTAGTGGTATCGCACACGAGCTTACTGACTCCCTACAGAGTATTGTATCTTGGAGAAAACGGCTGGGAGGAGCTTGTAGGTCCAAAGATGCCAGATTGGCTGAGGAATACTCTAGGAGATCATGGCTTCCATAAGGTTAAATCGTTTGATGGCGAAGAGGTACCGGTATTTACGCTGGAGTCCACTAGAGCAGGGAAGCCGGGACCGACTGTAGTCCTCGTTCATGGGGGTCCCTTCAGCGAAGACCTCGATGCCTGGAACATATTCGCAACTGCTCTAGCCCTCACCGGCTATAATGTTGTGATGCCAAACTACAGGGGTTCAACCGGGTATGGCGAAGAGTGGAGAAATAAGCTGATAGGAGATCCATGTGGAGCTGAACTGGAGGATATAGTCTCAGCTGCTAGATGGGCGAAAGAGGATGGACTGGCAGAGTACAATGTCATCATGGGCTACAGTTATGGTGGCTACGCAACCATGTGCGCTCTAACACGGAAACCCGGAGAATTCAAAGCAGGCGTAGCCGGAGCCAGCGTAGTAGATTGGGAGGAGATGTACGAGCTAAGCGATCCAGCATTCAAACAGTTCATCGAATTAGTGTTCGGAGGTAGCCGCGAGAAGTGGAGGGAGAGGAGCCCGATCCATTACGTCGAAAACTTGAGGGACCCTCTATGCATTATACACCCGCAAAACGATTCAAGGACGCCATTGAAGCCCGTGCTGAGGTTTATGGAGAAGGCTGTTGAACTTGGAAAGACTTTCGAGGCCCATATAGCTCCTGACATGGGTCATGCAGTAAACACCGTTGATGATGTGGTGAAGATACTTCTGCCAGCTGTGATCTTCCTCTATAGGCTTAGAAGGGATCAAGCGGCATCGTCCTAGCCTGTAATATTTTAATTAATATTCTTTTTATAATCTAGTGTCAAAAGTATAGTTATGAAACCCACACACAGATTAATCCATGAAAACGTAACCCGCCACTACTTGGGTCGATAAGATATTGCCGGGCGTTAGAATCCCCCTCTGGCTTCCAATCAGGAGCCTCGGATCAATAAACGTATACGTTTTCGAAGAAGACGATGGTATTACATTGATCGATGCAGGCATGCTCTCGGGAAGATCAATACTTGACCTAGTATGGGGCCTAAAGAATCTAGGTTACACACTATGCAACATTAAGAGAGTCATACTAACACACTTCCATGTCGATCACTCAAGCCTTGCATCAATACTAGTACCCTGTGGAACAGAGATAATCATGAGCAAGCAAGACGCATCAGTGATAACCGAGGAAGTGAGGAATTTCATCGAAGCAGCTACAAACCTCTTCAAGAATCATGGAGTACCAGATCATGAGATTGAAGCGATGCTAAAGAACCATCCCGCACTTAGATTAGAGTACGCTTATTCCCGGCTCAAGGAAGCAACCATTTCGACCGTAGAAGATGGCGATAAGATCCAGGTGGGTGGTAAGGAGCTGGAGATTGTACTGACGCCTGGCCATACACCAGGCAGCATGGTATTATTAGATAGAGAAGAAAACGCGATATACAGTGGAGACACAATCCTCCCTGGAATAACCCCTCATATAACACTACATGATCCCCACAGCGATCCTCTTGGGGACTATCTGAACAGCTTAAAGAAAATCATTAAGCTAAGTCCAAGCAAGGCGTATCCCGGCCATAGGAACCCAATTGACGATCCAGTAAAGAGGGCCAAGGAGCTACTGAAGCATCATGATGAGAGATTAAATGAGATAGTCGATATCATAAAACGAGCAGGCCAAATAACAGCGTATGAAATTGCGAAGAAAGTTAGGTGGAGGACTAGGTATAATGATTGGAGTGAATATCCGCCTCAAGAGAAATTCTTCGCTATGGGAGAGACGCTCGCCCACCTGCGGAGGCTTGAGGTTGAAGGCAGAGTCGAAAAGTTTGAGGCTAACGGGTTGGTGTACTGGAGAGCCAACTACTAACTTTAAATATACTAGAGCCTTTTAAACTAATACCGGTGTATGGGGAGTTCTATGGTTGTTGATAGCGAGTTAGAACTTATCGATGAATGCGCAGATGAATATATGAGGCAGTATACAAGGACGAGGATACATCGTATCGACGTCGAACTCCACGATGTCATGAGCGGTAAGCCGCCCTCCGAGATAGAAGTCTACTTGAAAAGCGTCAGGGAAGTAAGCATAGACGAGATCCCCATCGTGAAATCCATTCTAAACGCTTTCGAGGGGAGACGACTAATAATATACGAGTATGAGAATATACGGAAGCGTGACGATCGAGCAAGGCTGGCGTCACGCCTAGTAGAGAGGGGAATTGAGGAGGGGCGGAGCTTCATACTCGTTCTTCCAAGTCTAATGCCGCTGAGTCTAGCAACAAGCCTGCCGTATGAGATACAGGAGGCTGTAGCCGATAGCCTCGCTCTGACCATAACCATCACCTACGATAACCTCCTGTACCTTCCCGAGGGTAAGCGGCGTGGAATAGAGATTGTTGCTAAGGAAAATAGTGAAGCGAGTTATGAGAGGGTTAAGTGGTTGAAAGAGAAAGCGGAGGAGTTGGGCGTCTATGTTAAGAAAGTTGTGTATTTAGCCGACAACAAGGAGATCTTTGAATACGTCACTGAGCTCGGCGCAGATGGGATATATGAGAGGGTCCCTGTCAACAAGTTAGCGAGCTATATCGTGTCGCTTGCCAGATGCCTTAGGATACCGGGTATAAGGGAATTCTTGCACAGAGAGCAAGTCAAGCACTACATATATGGATACAAGGTACCCTACCAGGATTTCGCTAAGCTGTCTAATATACTGGTATCTTATTCAGGCTCTTTTCCGGTTCCTGGAGGCTTACTATACAATGTAGTGTACAGAGGTGTGAGGACGTTGTTAGCAGAATTAATGAATAGGCTAGGGCTACTTTGATTTTGTCATAGTAAATAATAATTCTTGAGAAATCACTATTCTTCGACGTTTTCTGGCTCCTCTACTATCCTCGCCCCGGCGACTACCTGGTCGATGCTGTGGATCACACATCCTAGCATGTCTAGCTTCTCCTTAACTGCATTGAAGTCTATTCTGTCCCCCTCTATCGTCATGCTTAGTGTTATTGTTTCAACATCGATCTCTTTTACTGTTAGGTTTACTCCCTCGATTCCGTCAAGTCCCGCTATCTCTCGTGCGACATCGATGATCGAGGGACCCCGAAGGGGCTTGAGGATATCTAGAACGAGACGCCTTATAGGTGCACCCAACCTCCTTTCTTCCCTCCACCCCTTATATGACGGCTTTAAGGTTTTTGAAAGTTACCGTCAATCCTTTACAATTGATAAAATATATTAAAGCAAGATTTTTCATATGTAAATGGGAGTTGAAAATTGCAACAAACCAGGATTACAGTCCTCTTCCATCCACTCGGTCCTCAGAGCTACGAACTTGTGAAAGAACTACATAGCAAAGGCTATACGGGTAAAGTAGATCTACTACCAGCCTTTACGCCGGGCTTATTCATACAAGTCTTCCCCTGGAGCACGCCATCCGTATACACTATAACAGGTCAACCACTCGCACTAAGCCCTTTAACGCCAGAAGAAGTCATAGAGATCGCCGATGGAAAACCACTCGAGGATAAAATCTACGACGACGAGGATCTATTCATTTCAAGCATACATAAGAGCACATACGCCTCCGCCCTAGCCCTAGTATGGGGCTCATTCAAACCACTGCTGTATAATTGCGGCTTCCTAACACCAGCTCTCAGACTACGGCTGAGAAATCTCTCTTGCTCAGACATTCAAGCCAAGCTTGGAAGTA
>WAKH01000062.1 GCA_015523485.1 Thermodiscus sp.
AAGGTATGAGCCACGAGATTCCATTGAGGAGATTCGACAAGTTTGCATGGATGATACCCAAGGGAGCAAAGAGCTGTATGAAGGTCCCATCGATAATTTACGCTGACGACTTCCTGCTTCAGAAGATGAAGGGAGACCTTACACTGGTACAGGCTGCGAACGTCGCCTGCCTTCAAGGAATCCAGAAGTACTCTCTAGTAATGCCCGACGGACATCAGGGTTATGGTTTCCCAATAGGCGGAGTAGCCGCCATGGATCCCGAGGAAAACGGAGTCATCAGCCCTGGAGGAGTCGGCTATGATATCAACTGTGGAGTTAGGCTTCTAAGAACCAATTTAACTGTGGATGAGGTGAGGCCTAGGATTAAGGAGCTAGTCGATACATTGTATAGGAATATACCTAGTGGTCTGGGGAGCACTGGAAAAGTTCGCCTCAGCATACAGGAGCTAGACAAGGTCCTCAACAACGGCGTGGAGTGGGCCATCTCCAAGGGCTATGGTTGGAGCGAGGACCCAGAGCATATCGAGGAGAGGGGTAGCTGGCGCCTCGCAGATGCTAGCAAGGTTAGCAATGCTGCTAAGAGGAGGGGTGCGAACCAGCTTGGAACCCTAGGAAGCGGTAACCATTTCCTAGAGATCCAGGTTGTTGACAAGGTATATGATGAAAGGTTTGCGAAGGCCCTGGGCCTATTCGAGGGCCAGATAACAGTCATGATACACACTGGTAGCAGGGGGTTGGGACACCAGGTCGCCAGCGACTATCTGATGGTTATGGAGAGGGCTATGAGGAAGTATGGCACCATTCCTCCAGATAGAGAGCTCGCAAGCATTCCATTCAACTCTCCTGAGGCCCAGAACTACGTGAGGGCAATGGCGGCGGCAGCCAATTTCGCCTGGACGAACAGGCAACTAATAACCCACTGGACCCGTGAGTCCTTCAGACAAGTCTTCCACACAGACCCCGACAAGCTGGGATTAGAGATAGTCTATGACGTGGCCCACAATATAGCTAAGATTGAGGAGCACGACGTAGACGGTAAGAGGAAGAAGCTAGTAGTCCACAGGAAGGGAGCTACAAGAGCCTTCCCACCGGGCCATCCAGACATACCCAAGGACTACAGGGACGTAGGCCAACCAGTACTCATACCCGGAAGCATGGGTACCGCGAGCTACGTGCTAATAGGTGCTCCAACCGGGGCCAAGTCATGGTACACAGCTCCCCACGGCGCAGGTAGATGGATGAGTAGAAGGGCGGCCAAGAGAAGCAAAAGATACTACGAGGTAGTAGAACAGTTACAGGCTAAAGGCATATACCTACGAGCGAGCAACAGGGCAACCGTAGTTGAGGAGATGCCAGAGGCCTACAAAGACGTTGACAAGGTAGCTATGGTTGCCCACGAGGTAGGAATCGGCCTCCTAGTAGCCAGACTGAGGCCGATTGGAGTAACAAAGGGCTGACCGCTACATCTCTAATCCTTTTAACTTTAAAATCATCTCAGCATAGGTTTCTTCAACAATCTCCCCCTGTAAGCCAAACCTCTGCAGTGTCTCCATAATAGAGTCTGGGTTCTCGCCTTCAATTTCTATGAAGCAACCCAGGTGCTTGACTTTGTCGATCGTTATGAGGTGTTCCTGATATTCCATGTAGGTTCTCGTTTTCTCGACTGTGACTGCTGGCTTGAACCCCAAACTCCTTAGAAACTCGTCTGGGTCTCCTGTTTTGATCGTTAATATGACTTCTTTTCTCTTCTTGACCCCGTTTGATTCTTGGATTCGTTGACCCTTGTAGGTTATCGACTCTGTCTTGCCATCCACTATTCTCAACCTGACTGCCTCATCAGTTTCTAGGAAGTTTCTGCAGGGGTGTTGATAGTATACGTCAACCTCATCCTGTACTCTTACTTTTTTGGCGCCAATCTCTTCAAGTATCCTTACGAGGTTTTCGATAGCATTGCATTCAACTTTTATCTTTACTTCTTTTTCATACATTACTACGGTCCTCCCGAGGAAAAGATTATGGAATAGAGAATTATTTAGGATTATAATCTGGGTTAGCCTAGGCTAAGCTTCTTAAGCTCCTTGGCCATCCTTTCATATCTCCTTATGTCTTCTGGCGACAGGCTCGGCGGTACCTTCTTGAGCGCCTCCATGAAGTGCCTCATCTCCACCTTTCCAACTTCAAGCTTCTCTCTTAGCTTAATCATGACCGCTTCTCTCACTACAGCCTCAATGTCTGCTCCGGTATAGCCTTCGGTCAATTCTGCCAGCTTATCGAGGTCTACATCGTCAGCCAGCGGTATCTTCCTCGTGTGTACCTTGAATATCTCCTTCCTCGCCTCCTTGTCTGGTGGTGGCACGTATATCAGCCTGTCAAACCTGCCCGGCCTCAGTAGTGCTGGGTCTAGTATGTCTGGCCTGTTCGTCGCCGCGATAACTACCACGTTCTGTAGCGGTACTAGTCCGTCTAGCTCTGTTAGTAGCTGGTTTACTATCCTGTCAGTCACACCGCTTGTATCGCTCCTGAATCCTCTTGCTGGTGCTATTGAATCGATCTCGTCGAAGAACACTATAGTTGGAGCTACCTGACGGGCTCTCTCGAATATCTTCCTTATCGCCTTCTCGCTTTCTCCTACCCACTTGCTCAGTACCTCGGGTCCCCTTACGGCGATGAAATTAGCGCCACTCTCGCTGGCCGCTGCCTTGGCGAGTAGAGTCTTACCCGTGCCTGGCGGGCCGAAGAGGAGTATACCTTTCGGCGGCCTGATACCCATTTCCTCGAAGATCTTTGGATGCTTCAGCGGCCACTCGACGGCTTCTCTTAGCTCTTGCTTGACGTTTTCTAGTCCTCCAATGTCCTCCCATTTCACTTCTGGCAGTTCTACGAAGACCTCTCTTATCAGTGTGGGCCTTACTAGCTTCATTGCCTCCATGAAGTCGGACATCGTTACCTTTAGCTCCTTTAGCACGCTTGTTGGAATAGCCTCCTTGCTCAGGTCGATTTTGCCTGCTTTAATGAACCTCCGCAGAGCAGCCATTGCAGCCTCCTTGGCCAGTGCTGCCAGGTCTGCTCCAGTATATCCATGAGTCATCTCGGCGATCTTTTCCAGGTCTACGTCTTCGGCTAGTGGCATGTGCCTTGTGTGGACCTTGAGTATTTCGACTCTAGCTCTCTTGTCTGGTGGGCGGATCTCTATTTCTCTATCGAATCTTCCCGGCCTTCTTAGGGCTGGGTCCAGGGCTTCTGGCCTGTTGGTCGCGCCGATGACTATTACTCGTCCTCTCTCTTTTAGGCCGTCCATGAGTGTTAGGAGTTGTGCTACTACTCTCTTCTCTACCTCTCCGGTTACTTCTTCTCTTTTTGGTGCTATTGCGTCTATTTCGTCTATGAATATTATGCTTGGAGCATTCTCCTCAGCCTCCTTGAAAATCTCCCTAAGCCTCTGCTCACTCTCACCGTAGAATTTGCTCATGATTTCTGGACCGTTGATTGTTATGAAGTAGGCTCCGATCTCGTTGGCTAGTGCCTTGGCGAGTAGAGTCTTACCCGTGCCTGGTGGACCGTAAAGTAGTATTCCTTTAGGCGGCTCGATGCCTAGGTGTTTGAATAGTTCTGGGTACTTCATTGGGAGTTCTACTATCTCTCTGATCCTCTCTTTCGCTTCTTCTAGGTCGCCTATGTCTTCCCATGTTACGCGTGGTACTCCTTTGGCCCTCGTTATCTCCTCTTCTCTGGCTGGCTTCTCTCGTATCGTTATCTGGGTCTTTTCCGTTACATAGACCATTTGGGCTGGTTGTGTCGATACTACTGCTAGTGGTATTCCTTCCCATAGTGGTATGACTATTATTTCGCCTCTCGCTATTGGTTTCCTCATTAGGAACTCTTTCACATATGCTTCGAAGTCGGGGCCGAATCGTAAGGGTTCTAGTGGTGCTAGCACGATTTTCTGGGCTGGTTCGACCTTCTCTGCCTTGTAGACTGTGACTGTGTCGCCTACTCCTACGCCTAGTGCTTGTCTTAGGTAGCCGTCTATCCTGATTATTTCTCTGCCTTCATCTTCTGGTCGAAGCGGCCATACTGAGGCGACTACGTCTCGTTCCTTACCGCTTATCCTGATATAGTCGCCTGTCTCTACGCCTAGTTTCCTCATTGTGGACCTGTCTATCCTAGCTATCTTCCTACCTACATCCCTATGGTATGCCTCTCTTACCTTCAATATGATACCATCTGAGTTCATCGTCGACACCCTGTCGTTAGTGTCATTCAGAAATACATAAATGTTTGGAGTATATGGACGGGCTCAGTCCCGCGCGGTCCCTTCATGGAGACTAGGTAACAATTCAGCCCTGCTATGCCACGTCACCGCCCGTCCACAGGTATCATATATTATATTCTGGTTGGAGGGGTTTTAGCGTTGGTGTATGATGTTGGAAAAAGTACGGCTTGGAATAGTAGTGTCGGAATTCAACTATGACATAACAAGGCTAATGCTGGAGAAAGCCTTGAGCCATGCCAAGTTCCTAGGTGCTGAAGTAACTGTAGTATTCAAGGTTCCAGGAACTTATGACCTTCCTTACGGAGTGAAATCAGTGATCTCGCTAGAGCATGTTGATGCCGTAGTAGCCCTAGGAGCCGTGATAGAAGGAGAAACAGAGCATGACGAGGTAGTAGCGCACCAAGCCGCGAGGAAACTCCTAGATTTGGGGATCGAGCATGGAAAGCCCGTTACGCTCGGTGTAATAGGCCCGGGAGCGAGTAGGATGCAGGCGTTGGAGAGAGCCGAGGAATATGCTCGGAGGGCAGTGGAAGCTGCTGTCAAGCTGGTTAGAAGAGTGAAGAGCCTGGGGAAGAGCGAGTATAGAGGAGAACTAATGGACATCGAATAGTCAAGCTGGAAGGGTCTGGTGGAAGAATATTGCCGAAAACCAGGATGGCGCTACTGGAACTAGTTGGATACAGGGAGTGGACTGAGTCTATAGGCGATGATAGAGAGTGGAAGCTGCAGATAACACAGTCAAGGATATACAAGAAACTGCAAGAGGCTGCCGCGGAATTCAACGGGTTCATTATGCCGATGAGGTATGATTATATGGTGTTGATAGCCTCCAACTTGAAGCAAGAAGAACTCTTTCAGATATACAAGGTAGCTAAGGAAATATCGCCGGTACCAGTGAGATTGGCATCTGCGTGCGGCGATACACCTGTTGACGCCGTCGAAGAGGCTTGGAGATATGTTAGGAGTGGAACAGATTTCAAGTATGCCGAGTGTAGCGATCGCGAGGGCGTTATAGCTGGACACTTCGACATTAATGGTATAACTGCGATGACTAGGAAACTCGGTGTTTTAACGACGTATAGCACAATGCTACATGTCATCTCTGAGATCGAGACCAGGGCACACTATCGGGGGGCAATAGCCCAATACCTTGGCGGTGACAATATACTAGTCGTTCTTCCACACGAGAACTACGAGGAGATAATAGAGGAGCTCATAGCCGTACACGACCTAAAAGTAGGAGTAGGTATAGCAGGCTACGCTCGTCGGGCACTAGCATTGGCTGCTGAAGCACTACACGAGATTAGGATTGGAAAGGTCAAGGGAAGGGTCAACGTAAAGACCCAAGAGTGATAGTTACACATAAGCCTCCCACTACCCTTATCTATAATGGGGGGAGCTATTGGAAAATGAAGAAAAGAAAGTGATAAAACTCGAGCTATCACGGTCACAGTACCTAGCATTAGAGGCGCTTGCGAAGAAACAAGGATATCCCCTGGTAAGCGACTTTCTCAGGGCATTAATAGCCGAAATAACCTCGTCGGGAGAGGTTAGAATGGAGCTGCCTTCAACAGAGCTTCAAGACATACTTGAATCAATAACAAAGCGTCTAGAGAGGAGGATAGAGGATTTACTCAATCCGTTCACTGGAAAGATAGATGACATAAACCGGAAGATTGGAGAGCTCATAGAATTAGTTGAATCTCTTCAAACGAGGCCTGAGCCTCCGAGTTCGGAGAGAGTTGAGAGGTCAAAGGCTAGAATGGAAAGAGCGGAGAGGCCTCAGCGTGTAAGAAAGACATCTGCTATTGAAAGGCTTCGTGAGCAGAAAGTTGTATTCTATAGTGATGTCGCGTGGATGAAGGCTCCTGAAAAGCTCTTCCAGAAGCTAGAGAGAGAGGGAGCTATAGTGTTCTCTTCTGCTGGTGAAATGGTCGGTGTTGACCCTGAGTACTGGCAGGAATTCGTCAGGTTCCTTAGTGAGATTAGCATCAGCGATCCAGAGGAGGTTGGGACACTCCTATCTGCAAGGCTGGGCGAACAGGCAAGAAAGTTATTCATCGTATTACTACGTGGTGGAATGGCCTATTTCGATAGGGATCTTGGCTCGTGGATAGTACGTGTACAGGAACGTGGTCATAGGGGTCCCACGTCGGGGTAGCCTTGGCGTAGACCTTGGCCAGCCTTGTCTACTAGGGCTCGGGGACCCTCTTTTACGAGTATAGCCAGGTTCTTCGCATGCTTTTCGACTCTATCGATTGCTATTTTCTTGAGCTTCTCGGGATCATCAGGAGCTTCATCCTCGTGTACAGTTACGTCAATAACCAACTTGCCTGTTAGTAGCTCGACGAATATCAAGCCTACGCTTGCGGCTAGATAGGATAGCTTGTCGGCTTCCCTGAGCCCTATCCATCCAAGCGTTATAACCCCTTCACAGCCCGAGTCTAGTATCCTTTTCGCTGCTCCCGGGAGATCTTTAACTCCCGGGACCGTGTGTCTAATAATCTTGTAGCCTGGGAGATATTTTTCTAGGACTTCTACGGCTATTTTACCCATGTTGACTCTGGCGAATGTGGTGTCAACGACTCCAACACATTTCTTCATTCCTGCACGCCTCAATGATCGCTTCTCCCTCGATTATGGGCCAGCCCATTTTTTCAGCTAGCTGTCTCGCCTTATCAATGCTTAGACTTACACCATAATCTAGCATTTCAGCGAAGACAACGCTCGGCCTTAAGCCAGCGATTACCGCAAGTGCCACGCTTAGCTCAGTGTGTCCTTTCCTCTCCCTTAAACTCCTAGCAGCTAATACAGGTACATGGCCCGGTGCTTGGAACTCTGACAGGAACTTTAGCCTAGCCTCTTGACTTCCTTTTAGGTAGTATGTCTCGATGACGTTGTCTAGCGCCCTAATCGTCTTAGACCTGTCTATATCTGATATTCCTGTCTTCACAGATACGTGATTAACCCATATGGTGAATGCTGGGCGGTCGCCATATCCCAGTCTCTTCTCTGTTAATGGCTTCAGGGCGTCGTACATTGAGATAAGTGTGTCTCCCCAGGTGAGTCCCAGGTCTGATGCTATCCTCCAGTCGGTTGCATAACATATTAGGCCTCCTGCCCTTGTTCTGAGCATGTGGATTTTGTCGTGATCTATCTGTGAAGCGTGGAATACCATGTCAACTTCGCTTTCCCTATCACTGCTATCAAATATTAGTACGGGTGTTCCATTCCTGAGTGCCTCAATTGCCCTTTCTACCTTGTCCATATTCCTTCACCGCTGCTAGTACTGTGAGGGCCAGCAACGCTATTGCTCCCGCTATTTCGACTGGGGAGAGGTCTGGACTGGACATTTTATTACTGCGTACTTCGCCTTCCTTTTCATTTGTATCGTTAGGAATATATACGCTGGATTCACTGGCCTGGTTTGTTATCGACGTAGTTGTATTATTTATAATATTCTTTCTTAATACTGTTATTTGGCCCACCCCCTCAATATCTATGATTAAAGACTCATTAAGGCCTAAGCGGAGGGGCGAGATGCCAACTGTAGATACGAGTACTAAACACCTATCTCCAGCCCCTTCACTTGATACAGCTAGATTGAACGAAACACCTCGTTTGATTATAGTTATATAGGTAGGACAGGAACTCTCATTTAATTGGAGTTTAATTGATATATAACCATCATTACACGTGATATTTTCAATGACAACGCTTGATGAATTAATATCAATGGCGTAAATTGAAGATTCATCGCGGCATCTATTCAAGACGGGTTTGCTTGATTGATCGCTGGAGACAGTTGAAGCAGCGAGTTGTAAAATGACTAGAACTAGTATTGCTATAGCCGGTGCTAGCAAGCTTCTTCCAATCGTGACACCATCGCCCCCGTTATTTTCTTCACACCTGCCCTTATCATTGGAAGCCTTAGCTGAGACTTTTCACCATTCAAGATTACCATATACGAGCCTAAA
>WAKH01000063.1 GCA_015523485.1 Thermodiscus sp.
ATCTCGGAGAAGACTACATAAATCAGATAGATGAATTCATTGGGAACGTAACAGGGTCAGTGCAAGCACTACTTCTCCCACTCCCTTCAAATACCGTTGTAGTGGGTGTGTTGGCTTGGGCCTAGACTAATTCAATAGCTATGGCAGCGGCCCCTCCAAGGCCATGGCATATACTAGCTATTCCCCGCTTACCACCGTGTATTGAGAGCACGTTCGCTAACTCAAGTGTTATCCTAGCACCACTCATCCCCAACGGATGCCCCAACGCTATTGCTCCGCCATGAACGTTCATCTTCTCATATGGCACGCCGAGATGCTTGTGCATTAGGAAGCTGTTGACTGCGAAAGCCTCATTATTCTCCCAGAAGTCAACGTCGCTGACACTCCACCCCAATACCCTCAACAACTCCCTTACAACAACTACTGGAGCGTAAGGGAACCTTGTCGGGTGAACTGCCCCTACAGCCCAGCCTACGATCCTAGCAATAGGCTTCAACCCTAGCTCCTTTACCTTCTCGGCCGACGCCACTAATACGCTTGCGGCTCCATCGCTGAGCTGGCTACTTGTAGCAGCAGTATGGAAACCATCTGGGGAGAACGCTGGTGGAATCCTCTTTATCTTCTCCAGTGTTGTATCTCGGCGTATACCTTCATCAGTCTCGAGGAGTATTTTACCGTTATACTCGAATGGCTCGACAAACCTATCCATGTAGCCGTTATCCCACGCTTTAGCCGCCCTCATATGGCTCTCGTATCCTATCCAGTCCAGCTCGTCTTTCGTCGCGCCATGCTCTCTAGCTGTCTCATCGGCCTCCTCACCCATCACCTTATCGAACAATGGATCGTAGAGTCCTTCATGCACCATAGCATCTCTAACGGGTAGGTATCCCTTGTAGACTAGCCTAACCCCCCATCTAGCCCTGCTCGACAATATGAATGGCGCATTACTCATCGACTCCATACCGCCAGCCAAGACTAGACTAAAGGCCCCCGACTCTATGAACTGCGCCGCGTCAATAATTGCCTTCATACCACTAGCACAGACCATATCGACGGTGGTTGCATCAATCCCGTAGGGGATTCCACCCTTCAAAGCCGCTTGCCGGGCCGTATTCATCCCTGTACCAGCCCTGATCACATGACCGAAGAATACGTGATCGATTATGGAGGGATCAACATCTACTCTCTCGAGGAGCTTCCTGACCGTGAAGGCTGCGAGATCAACCGCTGGAACATCCCGTAGACTCCTACCGAACTTGCCTATTGGGGTCCTCACACCATCGACAATGTATACTTCACTCCTAAGCTTGTGTGCTTTTGCTCCCTCATTTAACAATGTCAATACACCATAAGAAATCGATAGAAACACCACATTTATAACCACGCAATAATAAGGGAACAATACACTCATTAGAAAGCCCGGGTAAATCCCACCCAAGAGGGATAACAAACTATTCCATCAGAGCTCTAAGCACGACTAGTAACCCAGCTATCTTGACAATATCACCAATAGCTGACACAAGTGCTGCCTCTTGAGCCACAAGAATTACAGGCAGAAATACCATGAACACAACTACTCCAATCAGGAATAGCCTCGCTCCCGTAGGTGAAGTCGACTTAAAGTCCTCGTATAAACGTATACCAACGAATAACTCGATAACGTATGCTAGTACTATTAGTGAACCTCCAAGCATTGGACCGTAAAGGTATCCCAAGACAACGCCTAGAGCACCAATAGTTAACGCGATGGGCGATATATTACGCATGCGCCATCTAGCCTCCAAAGTATAATGCCAGTAGCCAATCAATGCAAAGACCCCTGAAACTATCAACCCAGCCATAACATATATGGTAGGCGTAGAGAAAATATTATCTAAACCTCTATTATAAATATTTATTAGTACATATAGTATTAATAGGGCAGCTATAATGCTAGCAACTGTCCCGAATACACCACCAGTTCTTCTATCCACTTCAATACACCAATAAAAGGCCCAGAACCAGATCCTTTATAGATAAAGTACTTACATAGAAGTGATTTCGAATTTTTATGCCAGTCAAAGTATTATTAAATGTTAATTAAAATATAATAGATTGAAAAATTATAAATATAATGTCAGTTCATTATGAAACGTAATATGCATTTAAAGGTTTATTATAGCCTGGGGCCTACTTAAACTTATGGTCCTCGCGATGCTTTTGAGGTCTATAGATATAGCAATCACTATACCATATATTGTGATTGTGGGGGTTGCCACCGTTATAACTCGTGGGGTAGAGACCTTGTTAGCCATGAATCAGGCCACTAGATGATAATAATAAAATTTGTAAGGGATATGAGAGAAATAATATTCAAATCAACTTATCCTCCGGGATAAGCCGTGAGGCTACTAGCTACCTATTATTAATATACTTCTTCCAATGGAGCATAAACATTCGTGCATTAATGGTATTCCATAGAGGAGTGTAAAATTCAAGAGGAGCTCTAACTACAACCTTTCCTGGTGGCAAGGGGTTGTACTTTGAGAGTATTTTATATTATGGAGATGATAGCATAAGCTTCTCCCATAGTCCTCCGAAGAGTTTCGAGGATCTTGGTCTAAATTTGATTGTTAACTCTATTAAGAATACGTGGAGCGGGTATGACGTCGAGAGGCTCTGGTATTCACCTCCGAGGAGAATAGAAGACGCCCTATACAGGCAGGAAGTATTCTCTGACCTAGAGATTCCGGGGGTACTCGCAGCTATTAAAGGATTCGTGGATCTCTTCGGCGAGGTTATATCTAAAATTCAATATGCGGAGAAGCACCTACCCGGATATCAGCAAGAGGGGATCTTCCTTGATGCAGTCCTCACATACTGTGAGGCCGTTTCGACCCTCTTAGACTCGCTTTCAGAAGCCCCCCTACGCTCAAGGGGCCTACTAGCTTTCCGCGAATACCTAAGAGATTACGTAGACTCTGAGGGATTCAAGCGTCTCAAATCTGAGGCAGAGGATATAGCGTCTGAGATCTCATCGCTAAGTTTCTGCATGGAAATTAAAGGGCTGACAATAACCATTTATAAGAGCTGCGAGGGAGAAGACTACAGTATTTCTCTCAAGAGGCTCTTTAATAGATTCAAGCCCTCAAATAATGAGAGTAATGTGACCGAGCCCAAATGGAGGCTATCCCGCTATCGAGGTCACGTTGAGGACGCTATCCTAAATCTAGTGGCCAAGATTTATAAAGAACCCTTTAAGATGCTCTCACAATTCTATCAAAAGAATAGAGATTTCATGGATGCGGTGATTCTCCAGTTTTACCACGAGATACAATTCTACCTATCATATCTCAGCTTCATAGCACCACTTAGGAAGGCCGGGCTGCCATTTACCTTACCACGTCTGAAGAAGGAAGGAGGAGAAGAGTACTGCCTGGACTGTTTCGACTTGGTCCTAGCCACTCGGCTCTTGGAGGAGGGTAAGCGAGTGATCACAAATGACTTCAGGATAACACCTAAAAAGAAGATAATCGTGGTAACAGGTCCGAACAGCGGGGGTAAGACAACCTTTGCTCGTATGATAGGCCAGATCTATTACCTAGCAAGGCTGGGGGTGCCAATTCCCGGCCGCGATGCTCAACTGTTCTTTGTTGACAGTGTATATACTCATTTTCCTCAGGGAGAGAATGTCGAGAATATGATCAGTAGGCTAGAAGAGGATCTAGTTGCGGTAAAACAGATACTTGATAGGGTCACACCGAGGAGCATAATTATTTTAAACGAGCTTTTTAGCTCGACCACAAGTTATGACGCTACTCGCCTGGGGAGGAAGATAATTGAACGAATTAATAAAATCGGTAGTAGATGCGTCTACGTCACATTTATCGACGAATTGGCCAGACTAGAATATGTTGAAAGCTATGTTGCACAGGTATCTCCTGACGATCCCAAGATTAGAACTTACAAGATTCTGAGGCGGCCTCCCAGCGGGCTCACATACGCAAAGCTCATCGCGAAGAGGTATAGGCTCACATACGAAGACGTGATCTCGAGGGTGACATAATGAGAATACACCTCCTGTTCAGAGAAAACCTCTTCAGTCTAAAGGAAAAAGATCCGTGGGGAGCTGAGCAGCTCATAAGAGACCTGGACTTAGAACCTATACTAGATACAATGGGTAATGGCGATAACTTCATAAAAGAGGTTTCCAGGAAGGTATTATTAATGGGAGTCGCGAACATAGAGGACATTGCATATAGGCAAGAAGCTCTGAAGGATGCAATAGGAAACTCAGAGACAATACGTATAGCCTACCAGGTACTCAACGACACAATAGATAGTGCTGAAAGAATGTGGTGGCTTTCACGCTCGAATTCATCACCAGTTAGCACTTTATCCTATTCTGTGAAGCTCCTAAAGATATACATTACTGGCTTAGAAAGAATTAGGGATGTTCTACTGCCAAGGAAGTCCGGATTCAAGAGCAGGGCGTTCACATCCCTGATCAACACGCTAGAGCAGTACTTTAATAAGGAATACACTAAATCTCTCAAGACGGCTCTGAAACACCTTTCCCCCCACGAGGGCATGACATTAAGGATGGGCCTAACCAGGAGTGCAGAACTATGGGGCTTCAAACTCGTCAAACCCTCCCAAAAATCGACCACCGGTTTAAAGAGAATCATAGACAAGATATCAGTACGAAAATATACGTGGAAGCTCCCCCCTCGAGATGAGGCAGGGGAAGATGAGCTATGGAACATAAAGAACCTGGCTCTCGAGAAGCCCGCTAAAATACTCAATATAGCCTATCAGCACGTTATCGAATTCATTAATTCGCTTAGGACGGAACTAGCGTTCTATGTTGGGGCCCTAAACCTGTGGGATCGCCTCAAAAGAATTGGAGCCCCAACATCGTTCCCTATTCCACGCGAGACTGGTGAGAGGGTTCTGCGTTTCAAAGACCTAGTTGAGGTATCACTTGCATTAAGGATAGGAAGAAGGCCTGTTCCTAACACCCTCGACTCAAAGCAAAGGATGATAATAGTAGTGTCTGGCCCAAATAAGGGTGGGAAAACCGTATTTCTTCGAAGCATAGGCCAGGCACAGCTCATGATGATGGCTGGCATGTATGTGGCTGCAGAGCACTACGAATCCTCAATCTCAACAGGAGTGTATACCCACTTTGAGACAGAGGAGAAACCAAATCTCGGCAAGGGAAGACTCGAAGAGGAGCTGGCGAGAATAAGCGAGATAGTGGATCACTTAAAGCGTGGATCAATGCTACTTATGAATGAATCATTCTCATCAACCAATGAGAAGGAGGGTTCTGAGATTGCACGAGAAATTCTCTGCGCACTTTCAGATAGTGGTGTTAGGATAATCTACGTAACTCACTTCTACGAGCTCCAGAGATGGTTCCTAGAGAACAGGAGATATGATACAATATTTCTCAAAGCAGAGAGAAAAGAGGATGGTACACGCACTTACAGGATAATCCCCGGAGAACCCGAGAAAAGGGGCTACACCGAGGAACTATACCGGAGGATCTTTGGAGAATTTAGTTAGTTTTGTAATTGTCAGCTAGGGTATTCATTATGATAACCCTTGAAAAATTCTTGTGGAAGACAGTAAAAGCATATTGGGCTGAAGACTCGTAATAGTTCCTGGGTGTCTAGAGGGCTGCCTAAGGTAGTCAGGGCGATATATAAGGATGGCGTGTTGAAGCTTCTAGAGCCAGTAGAGTTCGAAGAAGGTGAGGAGGTATTTGTCAGATTAGAGAGGTACGAGGACCGGGTGAGAAGGCTTCGGAAGTATCGGGGCATACTGGGTAAGGCGAGCAAGGAGGAGATAGGGGAACTTCTACTTGAAGCCGAGTTCGAGCGCCTCTAAAGGGAGGATTACCTGTTGAAAATAGTAGACACTAATATCTTCGTACAATACCTCTTTGACGGAGAGTGTGCCGATGAAGCTGAAAGACTCCTAGCTTCATACCCTGACCCGACTGTGACCGCCGGGATAATAGATGAGGTAGAATTCGTAATAATAAGACGCCTAGCAAAGAGGAGACTTGGTATCAGAAAGCTCAGTAAACTAAAAGAACACATAAGAAAGAAAGGATTAGACTTCGCAATAGACATGCTAGAGAGATATACCGAGATGCTCCACGAATTCGACATAGCAGTCTTGAGGGACTATGCAGAAACCCAAGGAGCTACTAGAGACCATGAACAAATACAGGCTGACTCCAAGCGACGCAATCATAGCACTAACCTGTAGGCATTATGGCATAGACATCATAATAACATTTGACAAGGACTTCAGAAGGATACCCCGGCTCAAGGTCATCCCATAGGTATCCCCCTCTTCACGATTATCATTCTGAATTATTTAGCGTAAGAACTGCCTGACTTCTATTTATTGTCTTGACTTTTCGACACCTGTTCTCCATAACCTTAGCTGATGATTGAGGGGCGCTTATGGCGGGCCCGCCGGGATTTGAACCCGGGACCGCCGGCGTCTCCCGCACAGGCAGACCTTCCATGCGCTTAGAAGGCCGGCGCTCTGTCCTGGCTGAGCTACGGGCCCACCGCTTATGGTCCTTGTACTTTTGGGCTTATCAAGGTTTTGCCACCAGCATCAGATATCCTAGTCGTTTCTGAATAATTTTACTTGTATTGAGAGATCGCTCTACTTATGCTTGTAGTCCAGTTTACAATAACCTCTATTCTGTAATACCGATTAATTGGGGTTATAATTAATATTTGATAGTTGAGTTTCTTGGTAAATGGGGGCTGAGTATTATGCGATTGTGGCTCCCCTATTCTTTTTTCTTTTTTTCTATGTATGCTTTTTTGTTCGATTAGTGGTATTCTTGGTAATCAGTAATATGGTGTTTCTACTTATTTCAAGCCACAATTATTATAATTTAGTGTTAGAATGTCGTCATTTATAGCGATAGCCGGGATATCATGGCGTAACGCTTATATCGGCTCTCGCCTAGCGATAGTATAATGAAGAACACGAGGTGGACTGGTATGGCAGAGAAGCTAAAATTCTTCGATATCGTAGCTAAGAAGCCCTTCGAGACCGACAAGTACACTGTCGAGATCAGGACAACCAAGAAAGGCAGGAAGGTGAAGATCGCCTTCGCCATAAGCCCATACACGGGCAAGAAGATCGCCAGGATCCTAGGCCCCGCTTAGCCACAATTAATACTCATTATTTTTCCATAAATCAATATATTTTATCTCGACTCTCAACCGGTGCATATAGGATGGAAAAGTATTGGAGGACGCTACTCCACACAGGTCCTATAGCAGTAGTTGTAGCATGGATAGTAATCGGATTATCCTGGCATCTGAACAGCGATTGGTTCATATTCACAAAGCATGCATACAGTGATTTCGGCGGATCAATGAGCTGTTGCCCAGAACTATACAATTACGGCCTGATGCTCGTAGGTCTACTACTAGGCCTCTATGGCATATCAATCACAGGACTAGCCATTAACAAGATAGAGGTAATGGGAGGCTCATACATGATAGTGGCCGGAGTCTTTCTAGCCCTCATCGGCATATTCCCTAGCGGAACCCGGCCACACACCTTCGTATCAACATGGTTCTTCATCCAAGCGGATATAGCACTCATAATTACATCACTAGGATTATGGAAGAGACTCCGCAGCGCACTAGCATTTGCGGGATTCGCATCCTCGCTTGCCGCATTCCCCATAGCCATCATACTAGACAGCATATTCGGATGGCCGAGCGCCGCGGTCATAGAGACATACGGGATAATCGTCATAGACATAGTGTCAATCTTCATCTACATAGACTACTACAAACTAAAACAAACGGATTAGCATATGTGAACATTATCAATCTAGCAATTCTTCTCTATAATAAATTTTATTTTATAACAGTATTGTGGTAAAGCCTAATACATGGTCAAGGACGAAAGGAGCCAAACGGATTCTACAAGCATCGGCCGCGAATAGTTTGATCGACCATAGGGATATCCGTGTAGAGGCACTAGGAGCAGAAGGGACCCGGCCAGCCATACTCCTCGTATATGTTCCTCTTCTCAGCCCACATCTCATAAAGCCATCTAGGGACCCGTGGCTTACAAACTATAGAGTGGTAATCATAGGGCTTAATGTCGAGAACAGGGGTCCCTGTGTACAAGTCCAACCCCCTAAGCGAAAGCCTCCCTCCATCGACTCCTACTATCTCAACCAGGCTTAACCCTATAGGATTGGGCCTCCCGGGGTAACGGGTGGAGAACACGCCTATCCTCGAGGGACCCCCATGTCTTGAGGCATTTGTGGTTATCCGCCTCTCAGCCCTGTGGAGGAATGATATAATGTAAACGTGTGAGTACTCCTCTATCCCCATGAGGGCTTCCAAGTACTCGTCGAAGACCCTTACCTCACCAACAAACTCTATCTTCGAGCGTATACTATGCTTACCAATGGCGTCTATACCGCGGGTGACGACGCCAATAGGATTGAATACGATATGGTCTTGAGTCATTGAGGGACCCTCACGGGTATATCCTATCCCTGAACCTCGGGAAGGGTACCGTGTCCCTCACATGGTTGACCCCGGTTACCCACATTAGGTATCTCTCTACTCCTAGGCCGAAACCGCTGTGCGGAACGCTACCATATTTCCTGAGGTCGAGATACCACTGGTAGTCCTCTGGGTTGTATCCTCTCGACTCTATCTGCTTATAGAGCGCCTGGTAATCGTCCTGCCTCTCACTGCCACCCACTATCTCGCCCACTCCCTCGGGGGCTAGAAGGTCGAACGCCAATGCCTCCCTTGGGTTATGCGGGTCAGGCTTCATGTAGAAGCTCTTCAACTCCATTGGGAAGTGTGTTATGAAGAATGGCGTGTCGAAATCCTCTGTTAACAGCCTCTCCTCATCGGCTCCTAGGTCATCGCCATATTCAATCTTCACTCCCTTACCCTGTAGCCTCCTAATGGCCTCCTCATAACGTATCCTCGGATACGGGGTTTTCAAGGCGGGTTCAAGGGGCTCCGTCTTCCTCTTCAGAAGTGATAGCTCCTCAAGCCTCTCCTCAAGAATCCTCTTAGTAGTATAAGCGACTAGCTCCTCAACCAGCTTCATCTCACCCTCCATGCCAACCCAAGCCTCCTCAGCCTCCAGGTGCCAGTACTCGTAGAGGTGCCTCCTCGTCCTACTTCTCTCGGCACGGAAGCTAGGGGCTAGAGTCCACACCCTCTCAAGACTAAATATCAACGCCTCCAGATAGAACTGGCTGCTCTGAGTCAAGTAGGCTGGCTTGCCGAAGAAGTCAACCTTAAACAGTGTAGCACCACCCTCAACAGCCGCCTGGGTCAGCATAGGTGGGCTGACCTCCCAGAACCCCCTGGACTCGAAGAACTCTCGGAACGCCTTGAATGCAGTCTGCCTGATCCTCCACATCGCTGTTAGCTTCCTACTCCGAATCCACAAGTGCCTATTTTCTAGGAGGTAGTCTATTCCCTCACCACCCTTAATCGGGAAGTCCACAGAGGGACCCACAATCTCCAGCCTCTCGAGCCGAAGCTCTACGCCTCCAGGAGCCCTAGGGTCCCTGGCTGTAACGCCCTCAGCGATAATACTTGACTCTATCGAGGCGTTCCTAGCCTCCTCAACATACTTCTGCGGCGTATAGGCCTCGTCAGCAACCAGCTGGAGTATACCGTCGGCATCCCTCAATACGATGAAAACCTTCCTGCCGAGATCCCTATGCCTATAGACCCAGCCACGAACCTTAACCCTAGAACCCGGCTCCAACTCCTTAACCATCCTCGTCGAGACATAGCCCGCGGCCACGAGTATACACCCTACAAGCCCGGTATATGCCTGTATAATCCCATCGTTATTATTATGGCCCTCTGAACGAGATGGCTGGGGTATGGTATGAGTAACGAGACAGTAGAGGTATTCTTCTACCCGGAAACCGTCGCGCTCATAGGAGCATCAGGTAGGCCCGGAGCCTTCAGTCACGAGATGCTCAGAAACCTAACCAGGTCCTTTAAGGGACGAGTCTACGCAGTAAACCCAAAATACAAGGAGATCCTTGGAGTGAGGAGCTATCCGAGCATACTAGACATCCCCGACGAAGTCGATCTAGCGGTGATAGCTGTAAGAGCCGATAGAACAATCGAAGCTGTCCGTGAGGCCGGCGAGAAGGGAGTGAAGGGAGCGATAATCGTAGCAGGGGGATTCGCCGAGACGGGGGGTGAAGGAGTAAAACTCCAGGAGCAATTAGTTGAGACCGCCAGGAAGTACGGTGTAAGGATAGTCGGGCCCAACTGTATAGGAGTATACAATACAGTCAACGGGCTAGATACGTTCTTCCTCCCACCAGAGAAGATGAAGAGGCCCCCGAGAGGCTATATCGCGGTTGTGAGCCAGAGCGGCGCCTTCCTAACTACAATGATGGACTGGCTCGCCAACGAGGGAGTAGGCATAGTGAAGGCAATAAACATAGGTAACAAGGCCGACGTGGACGAGGCAGACATCATAGACTACTACGCATCACAGGAGTATGTGAGAACCATAATGATGTACATAGAGGGAGTCTCCCCGGGACGGGGACGCCCACTAGTAGAGGCGATAAGAAAAGCCAGAGACAATGGGAAGACGATAGTCATACTGAAGGGAGGCCGGACCACCACAGGCTCGCGGGCGGCGAAAAGCCATACAGCGGCACTGGCAGGAGACTACAATGTATTCAAAGCGGCAATACGGGAGGCGGGAGCCGTCGAGGCCGGGAACGCGACGGAGTTCGTTGACTGGGCTAAAGCCCTAGCGTACATGTCGCACCTAAAGGCTGAGGGCAGAGTTCTAGTCCTAACGAACGCTGGAGGGCCAGGAGTAATCGCTACCGATGCCCTCGCACTCAAGGGGCTAAGCATCCCGCCCATACCCGAGGATGTAAAGAGGAGGCTAGCGGAGAAACTTCCACCAATAGTTGCATTATCGAACCCCATAGACCTAACCGGTCAAGCCACAGACGATGACTACAAGCTGGTCCTGGAGAGTCTGGAGGGAGAAGACTTTTTCGACTCGATCCTAGTCCTCGCCCCGGTCCAGCCGGCAACGATGAGCATACGTGTAGCCGATATCATAGCTGACTGGATATGGAAGAATAAGAAGCCTGGCGTAGCAATGACGATAGGCTCAGACTATGGAGACCTGGTAAAAGACTACCTAGACTCTAGGGGAATCCCCACATACACTATGCCCGACCGTGCCGCAAGCTCCCTCTACGCGATAATCGAGGCATCCAAACCACTATGCCCCCTAGGTGGAGGCATAGAGGCACAGCCAGTAGTAGAAGAAATACTAATGAAGGCGATGAGGGAGGGTAGAAGCAAACTCCTAGAACACGAGGCCCTCGCCGTCCTCGAAGCCTACGGGGTCCCTGTTGTGAACTACTGTCTAGCAACCAGCAGGGAGGAGGTCCAATATTGTACCGCCGGGCTAGACGAGCCACTAGTGGCAAAGATAGTATCCCCAGACATAATCCACAAGTCAGACGTCGGAGGAGTCATACTAAACGTCAAGGGAGGCGATG
>WAKH01000064.1 GCA_015523485.1 Thermodiscus sp.
GGGAGAGGCTAAGGGTGAGACCTGAGTCTGAGGAGGACTTATGGATTCTAAAGACCATCCTGCGTCCAGGGGACTATGTTGTAGGCAAAACCTACAGGGATGTGGCGAAGGGGGGTAAGGGCGAAAAGGAGAAACGAGCGATAATCGTTAAGATAGCAATCAAGAATGTTGAGTTCCAACCATTCACCGGAAAACTTAGACTCTTCGGGGTCATAGTTGAGGGACCCGAGGAGTATGGTGTTAAGGGTAAACACCAGTCAATCCTGCTAGTTCCAGGTAAGGAAGTAGTCATCGAGAGAGAGGGTGGATGGTCGAATAAGGTAATTGAGAAGCTGAAGGAGGCTGGTCCGAGAGGGAGAACCGTTATCGCCGCCGCGGATTACGATGAATATGCTATAGCAGTATTATCTCCACATGGAGTAAAGTTTATCGTTGATACAGGAACGAGTCTACCAGGGAAAGATGATCCCTCAAGGGAGCAAGAGGTTAGATCGCTCGTTGAGAAAATTGCCAACCTTATCGTGCGTACCGCTTCCGAGTACAAGGCTCCAGTAGCAGTAGTTGTGGGTCCAGGTTTCCTAAAGAAACTGGTAGCCGAGAAGGTCAAGGCCATGGCCCCCAACCTGAGATTAATTGTTGACGAGTCCTCGATGGGCGGTAGGGCTGGTGTAGAGGAGGCTATGCGTAGGCCGTCAATATGGTCTGTTCTGCAAGAATATGCTATTGCGGAGGCCGAGGAAGTATTAGCTCAAGCTATGAAGGAAGCAGCTCATGGTGGGGAGAGACTGGCTACGGGTGTCGATGAAACACTGGTTGTGTCGAGGATGGGGGCTGTTGATAGAATAGTTGTTGTGGACGAGTTGATCTATGCCCTCGATGACGATGTGAGGAGGAAGGTGTCTGAGATTCTTGATGAGGTCGAGAAGAGGGGCGGTAAGGTAGTAATTATTCCCCGTGACTCTCCTATTGGCGAGAGGATCTGGATGATGGGTGGGATAGTCGCTCTTCTAAGATTCCCTGTCCCACCCAGCGCTAGGGTATTAAACGCTGGCGACTAGAGTCGTTGTTTCTTTGACTAACTGGTGCTTTCGAAGCTTTGTCACGATCTCGTCAAGCTCGGCCAGATTGTTGACTTCCAATCTAACAACCACATCATAGCTACCATAGGTTACCAGCGCCTCTGTCACGGACGGCTTCAAGGATCTCGCGTAGTGGGCAACATCATATTCTCCTCCTATCTCAGTCCTAACAAGCACATATGCTACGATCTTCAAATCAGACACCCTTACTCCTATGAAGCATCTATAACCCCAAACTCTAATAAAATCTAGTTCGGCCGCGATGATGGAGGCAGGGACTCTACCCCACGGCTAGCCCGTGAGCGGGCTATGGGCGTTGGCCGGCGCTACTGAGCGGTCCTTGGCTTATCTCTCTGATAACCTCTAATGGAACATCCCTTGCGAAAACAGCTATCGTATCCACTCTCTCAATAGTTCTCAAACCTATTCTCGGCATTTCTCCCCGCTTACCGAGGTAAGTGCCTCCCATCGCCTTCACTATGCCTAGGCCTGCTGCAATGTCAATGTTTCGAAGTTTTGGCCGTAGATCGATGAAGGCTTTCCCTCTGCCTATCCCCACATAGGATACTTCCAGCGCTGCGCTCCCAAGACTTCTTACCTTGAAACCTCCTCCTAGGATCATTATAATGTCGGAGAGTAGCCGAGCTGCCTCAGGGTGCTCAACGTAAACGTATACGAAGTTCTCACTCTCCGTAGGAGGCTCTATCCGGCTGCCTCCAAGGTAGCATGTGTTGTTTGCAAACGATACCGGATCGCCGTAGAAGACTGGGGCAACAGCTCCTGCTATTACCTCTCTGATATCGATTGCATTACCGGGCGCTATGGCTATTGACACGGAGCTCCATGGTATGCAGTTCGCATAGTTACGGCTGCCGTCGAGAGGATCCACTAGAATCACTAGGTCGTTGCCAGTCTCGATTACGCCTGACTCCTCGGTAAGTATCCTTCCCCTGATACCCTCGGATCTCAAAGCGTCTAAGATGTAGGATTCGCTCTCAATATCGGCTCTGAAGGTTTCTTTACCCACTTTTCGTGTGGCACTTGATGTGCATGACATGTCCCTCAATAATCCTGCCGCTTCGCTGGCTATCTTAAGAGAAACCCTCCTTAGATCTTCAACAGCGTACTCCATTATTCTACCCTCTGTTCCTCGATGTTAGGCTAGTTCAACCGTGGTGTATTCGATGTTCAATCCATCTATTAGTAGTAATCTAACTAGTTCGTCTAGGGCTTGTATTAGCCTTTCATCATCTATTCCTGTTACTCCGGCTGAGACCGCTAGCACGTTCCTTGTACTGGAAGTTATCGCTGTCTTGATTGAATCCCTATGAGGATATACATGCACGATATAGCCAGATAAATCCATGAGTACTGGGGTCCCAGGCTTCAGCCTTCGAGGCCCACCACCTATTGGCTCAAATATGCATTCGTCTTTGCATAGTGTTAGAGTTAGCGGGGGACTCAACGTATCCAGATCGTATAGACCGATTGGCACGAGGTTGATTAGGCTTGAGGCGTTACCAGCGTCAACGACGTTGTTTATCGTAGGTAGAGAGTTTCCCCTTAGAACTCTCCTAGCTAATGCCTCGCTACTTGGTCTTATCTTCGTGGGGTCAATGCCTAACCTCCACATAGCCTTCCTATATGCTTGAACTGTAGGGTCGTTTCTAAGTTCTTCGAGGCTATTGTATCTTTTTCGGAATTCTTCCACGAGCGTTGCTATTTCGTTGAGTAGTCTTTCAGAGGAAGGTGAAACGCGCACCCCTTTTATGACACGGTAACCTATTCTTATGCCATAACTCTTTAACTGATTGTCAATTGTAACATCCAATCCGTTCAGCCCATGGATTCTCATGGAATGTAGGGACTTAAACTCATATACGCTCTGGTTGTCTGGGCCATAATGCGGGGTAGAGTTCGGTGTGTTTACCGTGGGTCTGATAGGCTGGTTTACAGGGAAAAGGCAGCGTGAGGGCGGGGGCCGTAGGATACAGGTTTATAGCCCGTTCATGGAGAAGAGAATCAATGATGCTATGAATGCTTTGTCTAGGGTCATTGTTCCAGGCTATGATGTGGACATCGTTTCTAGCGGGGTGGTTACCAAGATTAGAGTTAGCTTTGACGGGAGTAGAATAGTGGTTTACCTCGATTATACCGGCTCCAATCCCGGATGCAGTTTCTGTAGGTTCTTAAACGACAGGATATGGAAGAAGATTCTTGATGATGCAAAGACACAGCTTGAAAAGGTTGGTTTCAGAGAAAGCATATTTCTTGATTCCGTTACGGGATCGCCTATTGTAACGACGTGAGCGTTCTGCTGGCCTAGTATTAATTAACTAACTGTCCAGTAATGTGTTGATGGGAAACTGTGTTGGGCGAGAACGGGATCAACGAGTGGGGGATATCGTACAGTAAGATAGCTGGAATACTGATAGTGGTGCTCTTATTCATACTCATAGTTGCCTCAGGAGTAAGGAGCATGGCTATTGTTGAAGGACAGAGTATGGAGCCACTATTCCATACTGGAGATGTGGTATTTCTGAAAAAGAAGGGTCCCGGCGAGATAAAGGTAGGTGATATAGTAGTTTATGAGGCGAAACCGGGAAAGTACATCATACACCGGGTAATATCAATATACCAGGCCGCGGGAACAACCTGTTACGTTGTGAAAGGCGACAATAATCCAATTCCGGATCCAGGACTTCCTCCATGCCCCTACAAGAATGGTGTCAGAGGAATACCTTATGAAGCGATCTCAGGCGTTGTGCTCGCCCCTGATGGTATAGCGATTAAGATCCCGTATCTCGGTGGGCTGACACTACTTTTCCGAGGATAAAAGTTGAAGGTGTTTTGCTACTTCAATAACCCATAGGCCGGCCTCGCCCCTTCTAGACGCTATTAGTCTTAATGCCTCTCCTTCACTTACGTTCATTTTCTCCACAATGATAGGTATCGTCTTCGTTAACCTCTCATAGGCTTCTCTGTGATATTTACACATGGTAAATGGTCTGTGGGCAACCGCTTCCCGACCGCAAATAGTGCACTTTACTTGGGGCTCAAGGGCGCCAAGGGCTATTGCTAACTTGTTACCGACGTGGTCGAGTCTTTCCTTATACTTTCTTATTAATGCGTCGAGTTCGCGTATGGTTTCGTCGATCACCTTCTTCCGAGTCGTCTTTCCAGTTCTTATCGCATCGATGTATTCCTCGAATCTCCTAGTTAATTCTACCTTTGCAAGATCCGGGAAGAGTTCCTCGATGACCTCCGAAACGTACATCCCGAGGTCTGTGACTATGGTTTTCCCCCCTCTGGACTCTAGATAGCCTCTCTTGTATAGGATCTCGATTATCCGGGCTCTTGTGGCCTCGGTACCTATTTGTTGTGATTCCATCCATTTCAGTAGACTTGTCTTCGATAATTGTGGCTTCTTAGAGACCCATTTCGTAGTGTATCCAACTTTGACTATCTTGACTTTCTCGTGTTGGGTAAGCTTTGGGATGTAGACTTCTTTAGGCCTTAGGTATGGATAGTACTTCCACCATCCATCATCGACTACCCTGATACCTTTAGCCGCATACATCCTGCCGTGACGGTCCGTTAACTTGACGTTGACTCGTTCTATTTGGGCTGGCTTTGAGAATGCTGCAAGGAATCTTCTAACTATGAGATCATAGATCTTGGCGTGATCTGGATCTAGGTTTCTAGGCTTAACGCCTGTAGGGTGTATGGCTGGGTGGGCGGGATCGTCCTTTCTCCCTTGCACGGGTCTGAATACGCCTCTTGTTTCGATTTCCAGTTGTTGGACAAGTTCAGAGTATGTGGGTATACTTGCGAGTGATTTTATTATTGAAGCGTAGTTTATAGTGGGAGGTAGTTTTTGGCTATTTGTTCTTGGATAGCTTATTAACGCTTCGAGGTATAGGTCCTCGGCCAGCTTCTGTGTTTTCATTGGCGAGAACCTATAGAGCCTAGCAGCTTCTGATTGTAGATCGCCTAGATTGAAAGCTGGTGGTGGCCTTATCGTGTTTGATTTCCACGTGATGTTTTCTACTTTGAGCCAGGGGGTTTCCCTTAGCTGCTTCGTGATTTGTATCGCCTCCTTCCTTGTATTTGGCGACCAGCCGTCGGGATAAGCGTTGAAGTCCATATTCCCCTTCCTCAAGGTGACTGTTATGTTAAAACTTGGGATGGGAACGGCTAATTTTACCTCGCGCCATCTTCTGACGGCTTCAACGAGGGTAGGACTTTGCACTCTCCCAGCGCTGAGGATCGTTCGTTTCCCAGTTATCTTTCTAACAGCATCCATTAGTGCTCGAGACACGTTAATGCCCCAGAGCCAGTCCATTTCGTGCCTTGTCTTACCTGCCTCCACCATTTCGATGTCTAGTCGTCTAAGGTTTGAGAAGGATTGCCTTAACTCGGAGGGGCTCAGGCTTGAGAACACCATTCTATAGGCTCTCTTTACGTTGCCAAGGAATTCTATTATCATGTAGCCTATTACGCTGCCTTCGATATCATAGTCACAAGCATTGATGTATTTGGAGGCGTTAGGTAGGAGTCGTGATAGCACGTAGTAGAACTTTTTGAGGTAGCTGGCGTTCCGGTCATACTCCCATGTTGGTCTCCAGACGTAGTCGTAGACCGGGAATCCTCTTTTGCTAGTGTGGATTCCAAACAGGTGTCCTGCTGTTGATGCCACGACTATTCTCTCCCCGTTTCTGTATAGGATCCAGTAGGGAATGTTGTACATCCTGCACTTGATAGGCCTGCCTAGAGCCCTTGCGATTTTTTCAGCGGCTTTAGGCTTCTCTGCTATTATTATCGTGTATCCATAGCCTAGGTAACAGTTTCTCGAGCCTGATCGCCTATACATTGGGGTCCCTCATGCAGGAACTGGTATGGTTAGCACTAGGAGTATCATGTATACAATCCCGATAATTACGGTTACACTATCCAGTTCCCTGTCGTTGATTGCTGATCCTGGGTGTCTCCCCCGTGACATGAAGTGGAGGGTTAGTACGATTAAGGTGAATAGGAGTAGTCCTGGGACGAAGAGGGACCCTAGAAGGAGTAAGGCCAGTACTAGTTGGGAAACTATAGCATGTCCTTTCTCGCCTAATAGACTTCTCACTATGTGTCCTCCATCGAGCATGGCTACGGGTATCAGGTTCAGGAACGTGACGAAAAATACTATGTATGCGGAGAAAGCCATAGGGCTGAGTACGACTGCCTCGCCGGGACCCGGGGTCTTGGGGAGGGGGAAGAGTAGCATGATGAGGGGTGTTAGGGGTAACGTTGCTAGGCCGGTCGCAGGCTTTACTACGGAATTCATTATTCCATAGTAGGCTACTGGTATTGCGGCGAGGAATCCCGCTATGGGCCCTGCTATTCCGATTAGTGCGAGGTGCCTGTTTCTAGGGGGTAACCAGCGCATGTTAATGACGGCTCCGAAGGTGCCAATGAATCCCAGCTGGAGTGGAGGAGCTGGTAGGAGGTATGGCAGGCTCCTAGGCACGCCTAGTCTCCTCATTACAAGGTAGTGGCCGGCCTCGTGTATTAGGAGCGGTACTAATAAGCCGAGTAGATAGCCTACCGGGCTCCATGCCAGATTTGGTTTTTCCCTTGCGAAGGAGAGGCCTGATACGTAGACGGTTAATAGTGTTATGGCGGCGAGTGTAATTGTAAGCGTGATTCTCCTCTTCTGCTCGTTGCCCTTGGCAACCTGGAGTATGAGTCCTGCTTGTGTTCTAGCTACACGCATGTAACAGTTGATCTTGATCAGATCCCCGTA
>WAKH01000065.1 GCA_015523485.1 Thermodiscus sp.
ATATAAGCGTATCTCACGAGTTCACCGTCATTGACCATGCGAACGTTCACGTTATCAACTGAGAGCTGGCTGTATACGTCTAGGAAGTCCTGGGCTCCCTCCACTAGGTTCTCATCGCATACTATCCATTTGGCCTTACATTCTGGTTTCTCTCCTCGCCAGCAAGTCAATGCTCTGCACTCTCCGGTGGAATAAGCTACTAATCGACCTCTAAATAGTGAAAGTATATGCAGATAACTGGGTGTAGTGGTTGGGGGACAAGACGGGCGAGTGGCCGAAGCCATGGTATAAGATATTGTATGCACCGTGGAGGATCAAGTACATAACTAGTGGAGAGCGGTTTGAGGGCTGCGTATTCTGCAATGTAACGAGCCAGAAGGATGAGGAGGCACTGATAGTCTACAGGGGGAAGCTCTCATACGTTATACTAAACAGGTATCCTTACAATTCAGGCCACATCATGATAGTACCATACAGGCATGTTCCCAGCCTCGACGAGCTAAATCTTGCGGAACTAGCCGAGATGATGCTCCTCCTAAAAGCTAGTATCAGGGCGTTGAAGGAAGCATACAGGCCCCACGGCATCAATATAGGCGTTAATATCGGTGAAGCGGCAGGTGCAGGAATCGCGGGACACGTACACATACACGTTTTACCACGCTGGACCGGTGATACGAACTTCACAGTGATGTTCTCGGGTACAAAGGTGGTCCCAGAGGCACTAGAAGATACTTACAGGAAACTGAAAAGTATCCTACCGGACAAGGTAATGGAGGTAATAAGGGAGGAAGGACTGGAATGGGACACCTCTTCATAATAACGCATACCGACCTCGACGGGGCCGGGTCAGCGGCAGCTGCGCTGATAGCGTATGAGCGTAAGATCGAGGAGGCTACCATATTATTCGCTGAACCCTACAATATCCACGAAGTAATCAGAGACATAGTCGAACATGTAACAAAAGGCGACGTACTAGTCCTATCAGACCTAGGGCCGAACAGGACATCGATAGACGAGACAGTCGAGCTACTCGAGAATATAGTAAGGAAAGGAGTTAGTGTGGACTGGTACGATCACCACATCTGGCCAGAAGACTGGCAAGAATCCATGAAGTCTATAGGTGTCAGACTAACAATCGACACATCAACCTGTGCAACCGGAGTCGTTGCAAGATATGCATCACAATACAATGGTAGAGAACGAGACGAATACCTTGAAAAACTGGAATCCGCGGTGTGCGCCGCAGACCTTTGGAGGTGGGACCACCCCTTGGCGCCGAAACTCTTCCGCGTGGCAGACACAAGGTATGGTGAGGGACCCGTTGAGTGGAGGAGGCGTCTCATCGAGAAATTCTCCAACGGAATCCTCTGGGATAGGGAGATGGAAGAGAAACTCTCAGAATACCTCAACAGGGAACTTGCAAACTTCAACAAGATCCTAGCCCAAACCTACGTTGCTAAGGGCGAGTGCGTAGTTGCTGCAACCTACAAGGAGAGAGGCCCACCCTCCAACAGCTTCATCGGAGCCAGCCTCCTATCCCGGTACAACAGTGACATAGCAGTCATTGTGAGAAACAATGGGGGACTCAGCCTCAGAAGTAGAAGTGTCAACGTCCAGATAATAGCCTCCGCCCTAGGAGGAGGCGGCCACCCTCGGGCGGCTGGAGCAAAACTAAACCTCCCCCTGATAGCTAGACTACTAGGAAAGGTCTGGAGGAAAAGCATACCCCGCTATGCGGCTAGACTAGTACTTAAGACCGCTGAAGACACTGGTGTTTGTAGAGGAGTAGGCTCCGATATAGAATCTGCAAGGATGATGTAGCATTGATCAAGAAACTAGCACTCGTGGCACTAGTAATCATGGTTGTCATATCACCAGTCGCAGCTAGCCAGGAACTCCCCAGGCACCCGCCCGTTATACCACGGCAGACAATAGTCCCCATAGGGACCGTACTAGTTGACAATTATGACTTAGCCTACCTCTCCTACATAGCATACTATCAGTCAAGCTACGTTGCCAACATAACCGGAAAAAGGATCTCTAGCTTAGGCCCAATAACATCACTCCTATACGGCATACATCTCAGTTTCCTCCACAACGATATCAACGGGGCGGAACAAGGACTACAAACTCTCAGAGAACTATTACAGAAGCTAGCAGCAGGAGACGTTCGAGACCTCGCAATGCGAAAACCGATTCAAATACCAGTCTGCTCCCATGATATAGAATTGAATGGAAAAACAGTCACAGTCTACTTGACACCTAATCCATACGACCTCCCATCAAAACAGGACTGTATCGTTCCAGAGACGCAGATTACACTACAATCAGCACTAGATAGTATGGTTACACTGTTAACATTTAACAAGAGCTCAACATATAAGGGAAAATACATCATCGCCGCTCTACACATCCCACAGGTAGCGGCATACTCTAGTGTGATACAGTCCATCCTGCAAGGAAAACTAGGATGGGATATAATACAAGCCATTGAGCAAGGCAACCTTCAAGTCAACGAGACAATGATAGAGCAGCTATTCATAAGCATACAGAATGGATCGAAAACAGAGGCCCTAGAGGCGCTCAGGACGCTAAACGATTATGCAAAGAGGGGTCTAATAGATTGGGATACTTATGCTAAAGCCTTGAAGATATACAGGGATAGGTTCGGAACACCCATACTGACACAACCATCAAATAGTACTGCGAAGGAAGAAGTAGAGGTCAATCTAACATCATTCCTCACTAATCTACAAGGAGTGGTTAAGCAGGCAGAGAAGGCCAGGATAGAATACCAGAATAAGACAGGAGGTGGAGGATTTACTCCCCCATCTATCCACGTATCTCCTCTTAGCCCTAGCATCTTAGGCTTGGCAGCGGTAGGTCTAGTGGCTGTCGCGTTGGCTGTTGAGCGGGAAAGATTGAAGCCAGCCACTGGCGTGATCAGGGCTATCGTAGGTTATCCGCCTAAAGATGCGAGTGCCGA
>WAKH01000066.1 GCA_015523485.1 Thermodiscus sp.
GTCAAGGGCTGGCTAGCACGATATGGAGGGATAGGGAATGAGTAGCGAGACGCTAAAGGTGCTTGAGGACTTCCTAGAGAGCGACGTACTCGTACAGCTCAAGGGCGGGAGGATGCTCAAAGGCATACTAGAGGCATATGACAACCACCTCAACGTCCTGCTGAGGCAGGCTGAGGAGATAGAGGGTGACAGGATCAGGCAGCTAGGCACCGTACTGGTACGCGGAGATAACGTAATAGTCATAAGCCCCGCAAAGTAAGACTCCGGGGAGGGGACAATAGATGGGTAAGGGAACAGCATCGTTCGGAAAACATGGTAGGAGTAAGACACACATAGTCTGCAGGAGGTGTGGGAGAAGGTCCTTCAACGTCGCCAAGGGATACTGCGCCCACTGCGGCTTCGGCAGGAGCAGAAGGCTTAGGAGGTATAGTTGGCAGACAAAGAAGGTTAACAGGGTCCGCGTAGTCTAAACCAAGAATCCTTAGGATACCGACGCGTAACACCTCCTACACCTATAAGTCATAATCCCGGGCCTTAGGTATCCTTCCCCGGCATCTATTATTAGAACGTACTGGTGGGCTCCTAGTGGGAAAATATACATTAACACCGTTAAACTCCGCCACCAACATTAACAATGAGGATAACAAAAATGGACGAAGCCACGCTAGCCGCATCAGCGATAATAGGATTAAGGGAGACACTTGAAATTGTACTACTAATCTCGATAATCCTAATCGCGGCGAGAAAGAAGAATCCCCAAACGCTACAATACATAGTCGTGCCAACAATCCTAGCTTTAGTAGCAGGGTTCTCGATCGGACTCGCATCCTACAAGATAATAATAAGTAGCCTGGAGAGCTGGATAGCGGAGACAACATCATACCTACTAGCCGCCGCAATAGTACTCTGGGTCGCAGTCTGGTCCTCAACCAGTGGTAAGAACATGGTGGGCAAAGTAAATGAGGCTAGAAGCGTGAAGATCCTAGGCCTACTGACTTTCATCTTCGTGGCCAGGGAATCCTTAGAGATCTCGCTAATGACCCTGCCACTCGCAAAGGATGAGCCCATAGCCGCTATAACAGGATTAGCTACCGGGTCCCTCGCATCAGCCCTCATAGCATTCACTATCTACACTTATGGTACAAGGCTGCCAATCGGGAAGTTCTTCACAATCATGAGTGGCACACTAGTGTTGATAGGGTCCTGGATGACCTGGGAGGCTATGATAGAGGTAGTAGAAGGCCTCTCAGTGCTAGAGGGAGTGGAGGAGTTATTGCCTTTGACTGCCGCGTTGACATATGCAGTCGCCGCCTACCTCCTCATTAGGAGGCAAAAGCTAGGCACTAGCTGAGGAGCGGGTCCCTATTCTTGTAGTAAAACCTCTATACCTCGATAGGCAACCACACGATTAATGGTGGCATCTTTTGAACTTGTGGAGAGAGAATCGTAGGAAGCTCAAGAACCTACTCGACGAGAAAAACGCTAGCGCCCTGGTCCTAACGGGGAGGTCTAACATAATCTATGCCACTGGCGTGAGAGACCCCTCTGGGATACTAGTCCTCTCAGAAAAATGCGGCGACTTCATAATAGTCCCGTTACTAGACTATCACAGGATCCAGGACAAGATCCCCAATGACATGGAGGTATACGCCTTCTACCGCGGTGGAGAGAAGGGGGTTGAAGCCGATATACCAGCCAAGAAGCTAGTTGAGGGGACCCCTATCGAGGCATTATCCAAGCTACTCGATGCATGTAAGGAGAAGGTCATAGCGGACTTGGGAGCGGCTAGCTATGCTACAGGCAAATCCCTAGTCGAGAAACTAGCAGCGGAGGATGCGGCGAGCAGTATATCTAAGATTAGGATGGTAAAGAGCGATGCAGAGATAGAGTTGATCAAGGAGGCCGCTAAGCTAGCTGATAAGGCGTTTTCTCAAGCCCTCAAACTGCTGGGTGAGGGGGTTAGTGAGGCTGAGTTAGCCTCTGAGATCTACTCCCTAATCGTCAGAGGGGGTGGATGGGATGTTGCCTTCCCAACAATTGTGGCATTCTACTCCAATACAGCCTACCCCCACCACTCGCCTGGAACAGATAAACTGAGCGTTGAGGGACCCGTATTGATCGACTGGGGAGCAGTCTTCTCCGGATATAGAAGCGATGCAACAAGAACCCTATGGTGGGGGTCGAAAGCCACTGGACAATTCATGAAGCACCTCGAAGATGTAGTAGAGGCAGTTAACGCGGCGCTCGACGTTCTAGGCCCAGGCGTAGTAGCGGGCGACGTAGATAACGCTGCCAGAACCGTTCTACGCAGGAAGGGCCTCGCTAAATACTTCATACACGGGTTAGGACACGGAGTAGGCCTCGACGTCCACGAAGAGCCCTATCTAAGGCCAGCCTCCAAGACAGTCCTCGAGCCCGGAATGATAGTAACAATAGAACCAGGAATCTACATGCCAGGACTATACGGGATAAGGGTAGAGGACCTAGTCCTCGTAACCAAGACAGGCTTCAAACCACTCACAAGCCTGCCACACATCATAGCCTAGCAGTCACCGACTAAACTCTCAAACCACTCCTCTCTGGAGAATATAATTTTCTTAAATCAAGAAAACAGGTTTAATAGAATAATAAAAATAAATGATAATCCCACCACTGGCTACTTTCGCTGGGCTAGCTTGGCGTTGAGCATCAATACTGTTTGCGGCGTCTCTCCCGCATACTCCAACACTTGGAGCAGTTCTTGGAATGCCTTTTCCTCTTCAACTTGTTCAGTAATGAACCAGTATAGGAACACTTCAGTAGGCTTGTCATCTAACTTCCTCGCTAAATCTATTAGATGGTTTATGTGCCTAGTTATCTCCTTTTCATGTTCTAGAGCCGATTTTACTAGTCCTGTGATGTTATCCCAATTTGAGGCTGGCTCTTGTATTGGATAGAATTCTACGTGGCCCCCTCTCTCATGTATGTAGTTGTAGAACTTCATTGCATGCTCTAACTCTTCTTTGGCTTGTAACTTGAACCAGTGGGCAAATCCATTCAAACCCCTCTCCTCAAAATAGGAGGCCATAGATAAGTAGAGGTATGCTGAATACAATTCTCTATTAAGTTGTCTGTTTAGTTCCTCTAATAATGCTGAAGGAATCATATTTCCACCCTATAGGGATAATTGTATCCTACGTATTTAATCATTAGTTGGTACTCGAATTAAGCTCGTCTTGCTATGAATCCAGCCCGTTAATTATTAAACGATCTTAAGATGACAAGGGAGTTTGTGAGTAGTGAACTTTATCAAATTATAAATATATTACTATATTTCTTATTTTACCAGATCATCAATAGTTTCACCTCAACTACCTTATTAGTTAGTATAATTGTTACCGCGACCGCTAAGCGGTCACCGCCTACATAGACCCGTTCTTCTACATCTCCCCCACGATGACCGGGGATCAGGGCAGAGCGCTCGTCACAGGCGGATCATCCCATATAACAAGACGGGTCCCTGAAGCCTATAACACCACTACATTGATTGTAAGTTCATTCTAACAGGTCTGGCAGATAGTAGGGTGAGGGGCTAGTCGTATTCTGGGTCTGGGTTAATCAGCTAAAGCCAATTGCCAGCCCACTTCAGTGTAGGCACTATAACCGTAGTTGTTGTAGATGCTGAGAATCGTTATGTTGAACCTACTAGGCAGACTCCAACCTAATGTTTCTCCTTCCTGTGTAACTTGTAGATCGCCCCTCCAGGGCAAATAGGGAGTTTGTAGAGGAGTGGAACCGATGGCAAGCCCGTAGTATGCATTGCAATTCCAACAGGTAGCATTCAGTAAAAAAGAGTACAGGCTTGGAATATATCTAAAAGACATGTACTGGCTATATCTCGCAGTAAACGTTCGAGGAAAGAAGACATGCCTACGAGTAGTAAGAGATCTCGTCACCCGACTGAATTTCCAAAGGATGTAATATACTGAAAAACTGTCTATACAGCCAGCTCGATCCCGAGTCTGACGTGATCGATGAAAAGTTCTGTTTATACAAACTATAAGCATAGGACTGATTCCCCGGTAGCCATACATTATACTTAGCATAAGAGACCTATATGTTCCCGCAGACGAGGAAATATTTGAGACCCTGGAAAAGCATGTAGTGAAAGCATAGGAGAAGGCTGAGATACGACTTAGTAAGGGATAACCAGGTTAGGGTGCTATGAGGAAAGGGAAGAAACGGTGTGTCATTTCATATCCAACTCTTAGGGTTATTGAGAGAGCCGTAAATATGCTACAGAACCTGTATCCTACGGATCTCATAGAGTGGAAGGGTAGTGGTAGGAAGCAAGCAGAGCAGGCAGTAGCTGCTGCAAGGTGGGCTTTCCAGCTTTCTAAGGGACAAGCGTGCACTATGAGAAAGCTAGCTGCAGCTGCAACCCTTTTCTACGAGCTTATAACCCTGCACCCGCTCGTAGACGGTAATAAGAGGCTTGCAACACTCCTTCTAGGCGCTTTTCTAATAAAAAACGATCTACCTACCCCGAAAAACCTTTACAAGCCTGCACTTAAAATCGCAGGCGGGGAATGGAGCAGAGAAGACGTGTATAAGTGGCTACTAAGAGCCTATAGATATTATAAGACCACTAAGAAGTAGTAGCTCTACGCTTAACCGTTAGATCATGCTCTCTCAGCTTATCAAGATCTTTCCTATACTTCTCTAATGCTGCTTCTAATGCTTCTTCCCAGCTTATCCTTTTCTTATCCATAAATGTTTCCCATTCTTTATCCTCAAAGGGCAGATAATAAAGGTGCTAGTCTCCTTTCTACTATTATTAAGCTCTGAGTTAATGAGTGTTAAACTATCGGATCTAGGTTGTTCCAGTCCGTTCAGAGTATGAGGGAAAGAAGAGGAAAGAAACCCTCTCCTATTATTTTAACAGACTACAGGAATCACTCGAGGCAAACAGAAGGCAAGATGGAAATAATAAACAGTCAGAGCTTGAGGCGATAAAGCAGATGCTTTTACAGGAATACACGACAAGGGAAGTTGTAGGAGAGTTAATGGAGAAAGGAGTTTCCAGGGTCACAGCTTATAGATGGGTTAAGAAAGTTAGAGAGGAGTTAGCGATAGCTCGACACCCATAGAATCCTTTGGAGTCGAGTAGGTGAGAAAGCTTTGAAGCATAATGACAGGCTGAAAGCAGCTGGAGAGAATAACCCCCTAAATAGAATACCACAGCAACGTTCTCAAGCAGGCGACTCCAACATGTATACGTATATAAAGCGTGTGAAAACAAGGAATAAAATATACCGATATCTAGTTATTGAATGCTACCTTGGAAATGGGAAGAGGAAGAAGCTCCTACACATCCCCATCAAGAAGATACTCGAGGATTACATAGACGAAGAATTGAGAAGCGAGATTGCTAATTGGTGCGGGGGGTGGGATTCGAACCCACGCAGGCCTACGCCAACGGGTCTTGAGCCCGCCCCCTTTGGCCAGGCTCGGGCACCCCCGCACCCATGAATTTAGATTCAAGGTAGAGAGGAGTTAAAATTCTCTCCAAGCCCCACTAGCTGGTGGAGGTTGATATATTCATGCCTAATGCACCCCGCGATCTCCTCGAGAAGGTCGAAGAAATAGCCTCGAAGTATGCCGAGGAGACCGACAAGAATAACCTAGCGCCGAGCCAGGCGTTGAATGAGCTCGTTAGTGCTGGAGCCTTTAGGGCGGGAGACCTGGGACCCCTAGGGATTGTACAGGTTGTGAGGCATGTTAGTAGGCATAGCCCTGGCATGGCCCACATAATCCTAGTACACTCGACATCGGTATTCACTGGGAGACTAGAAGTAGATGACGGGATAGTGGCGTTTAGTATGACCGAGCCAGGAGGGGGGAGTGACGTCCTCAGCAACCTAAAGACCCTTGCTGAAGAGGACGGCGAGAAAGCGGTAATAAGCGGGGAGAAGCTCTTCACAAGCAACGCACCATACGCGAAGTACTTCCTGATACTAGCTAAGGGGCCCGAGGGTCCCACGCTATACCTTGCCGAGAAGGACGACTCGATATACGTCGAGCCCCTAGACCTCCTAGGACTAAGAGGAACGGGGAGCTCCAGAGTAGTCTACCGCGGCACGCCTGCGAAAAGGGTAGGTGAGCCTGGGAAGGGGTTGAAAGAGGCCCTCACCGGGATCAATATGGGCCGGCTAGGCTATGCCGCTATAGCATTAGGCATCATAGACGCCTCACTCGAGATAATAATTGAACACGCTTCAACCAAAGTGATCTTCGGAAAGAAGCTAATCGATTACCAAGGGCTGAGATGGAGGATAGCAGAACTCTTCATGGAGAGAGAGGCGCTGGAGGCCCTTGTCTACTCCA
>WAKH01000067.1 GCA_015523485.1 Thermodiscus sp.
GAAGCCGAGAAGGTGGCTCATGGTAATCCTAGCGGGGTTGATAACACTATTGCCGTGTATGGTGGTGGGTTAATCTACAAGAGGGGGGTTGGCTTCGAACATGTAGGGGTTGATCTCCCGCCTGGCTATAGGTTACTAATCATAGATACGGGGGTCCCTAGGAATACAAGGAGCGTCGTTGAACACGTGCTCAATATTGCTTCTATGACGTGGGAGGCTTCAGAGCACGTCTACAGGGCGGCTGACAAGATTATAGACTTGGCTTTGAAGGCGCTGCGTAATAGGGATGCATTCTTGCTTGGGACGTTGATGAATCTAAACCAGGGGTTACTGAACGCTGTGGGGGCGTCGAGCGAGGTTATCGAGCGCGTAGTGTTCTCGTTGCGGCGTAGTGGTGCTGTGGGCGCTAAGTTGACTGGTGCCGGTTGGGGAGGGTCTGTTATCGCTCTTGTCAGCGAGGATCTCGTTGGTAGGGTTAGGGAGTCTTTGTCGGGTATGGTTAAGAGTATTCATGACGTTGTTATAGGCGTTGATGGCGTTAGGCTTGAGAAGCAATAGCGAAAAATTTAAAAACCCTTATCATACACTTGCTAGGGGGATATAAGCATTGCGTCCCGGTATTACCGGGCCTAACGTGTTATGTATACCTAAGTGGGGTGTGAGTCGTGAGTGACCCATACACAGGAGAGGAAACTCCCGTAAAGAGGAGGTGTCCTCCAGACAAGATAGCATACGACCCAGCTAGGGGTATCAAGATTTGCATCGAGACCGGAGAAGTCATTGAAGAGGACATGATCGGAGACGAAGCGGAGTGGAGGGCATATACGCCCGAAGAGAGGGCGCGTAGGACGAGGGTCGGAAGCCCAATCCAGTTTTCCAAGCCAAACCTTGGAGTAGACGTTTACATATCGGCTTCGAGGGGCTCGAGAATCCGCGGCTTGTCTAAACGCCTCGACTACCTGAGAACGAGGGGTTTGAGGGGTAAAGCTGCTCTAACCAGCCTGGAGAAAAACATTAACCAAGCACTCAGGTATATCGACGATATTTCAGCTAGACTAGAACTTCCTAGGCAGATCAAGGAGGAAGCTGCTAGGCTCTATCGTGAAGCTGCGAATAAGGGACTAACTAGGGGAAGGAGCATCGAGAGCATGGTCGCCGCAGCACTCTATGCCGCCTGTAGAAAACATAGATATCCATGTACCCTAGATGATATAGCGAAGAACTTGAGCATGAGGGAGATCGATGCAAAGAGGGAGGTCGCCCGTAACTATAGGCTACTAGTACGGCACCTCGATATTAAGATCCCCGTCATTGACGCCGAGAGATTCGTTTACAGGATTGCATCATCACTAGGCCTACCGGACCCCGTGGTTGCCGAGGCGATAAAGATCGTGAAGATGGCTAGGAGCAAGGGACTTACAGCTGGAAAGGATCCCTCCGGTCTAGCCGCGGCGGCAGTGTACCTGGCGGCTTTGAAGCATGGTATTAGGAAGACGCAGAAGGAGGTTGCACAGGTAGCTGGGGTAACAGAGGTTACTGTGAGGAACAGGTATAAAGAAATTGATAAGATGTTGAGGGAGGCTGGCTACATAATCTAGTTCAAACCTACTATCTTCTCCAGGGTGTCCTCGACGAATCCTAGACCCAACTTTCTCAATGTTTCTTTCCTCGGGACTCCTCTCTCGTCCCAGCCTCTTAGCTCGTAGTAGTAGTTGAGTAGCTGGTTGTACTTGTCGTAGTCTAGCTTTGCTCCAGCGTGGGGTCCCTTTGTTAATGGCTTCTTGAACCATTTAGCTGGTGGCATGTCCATTTCCCTGCTCCAGCCGTTGAGCTCCCTGATCCATATGGCTCTGATCAAGGCGTAGATCCTGTCGGCGACGTTGTAGAGCTTCTCCCAGTCATAGGATACTCCAGTTGCGGCTGACAGTATCTTGGGATAGTAGTCTAGGCTTAAGCCAACCTCAACCCACGGCAGTCTACATGCCACGAAGCTCTCGAAGAGGCCGCCCCTAATCCTCTGAAGCTCGATGACCTTAGCGGCTTTCTCCTTACTGTAGGCGAACCTGTCGGTTGCAACTTCCCAGCTAATCACCCATGCATCCTTGTGGTGTGCTCCAATCGAGCTGGTGGCATAGGCTAGCGCCATGCCTGGAGCGGCGTGGCAGTCGTATGCGCTAACCTCCAGTCCCTTAACGTGTATTGCATAGTCGCATCCTCCCTTAGCCTTACAGGCGCTGGCGACTCCCTCTGCTAGGAGGTTTCCGAGCTCTCCCCTCCTTAGTGATATGTCTTCGAGGAGCGTCTTGTAGGCCTCATAGTCTCCCCACTCTAGCTTAACACCGTCCAATAGGCCGTTATGGCTTGCCTCAGTAGCCCATCCCATCACGCTACCCACGCTGATGGTATCGATCCCGTACTTGTCGGCGAGCCTGTTCAATACACCCACTTTCTGGAGGTCGTCGAGGCCGAGGTTTGAGCCTAGCATTGCAACGTTCTCGTAGTCTAGCTCGCTGGGGAGCTCCTCTGCATCTTTAATGACGTTTCCACATACCATGTTACAGTACGGGCATCCCCTCTGGTCTATCTTGAGTTCCTCCATCCTGTAGCCGTTGATACCCTTGAAGCCGTCGAACACTCCCTCAGAGAAGTTATAGGTTGGTAGAACACTAGCCTCCTGGGCCCAGTCTATGGTCATCATGGTGCCCTGGCGCATCCAGAAGTCGTAGGCTTGAGCCTTCTTCACATCGATATAGGCTTTCGCACCCTCACTCCTAACCCTCTTAGCGTCATGGAGGGGTATCTCCTTGGTGCCCTTGATCACGACAGCTTTAAGCTTCTTAGATCCCATGACTGCACCCATTCCAGGCCTTCCACCACTGCGGCCCTCCTGGCTCATTACCGTAGCGTACTTGACTAGATTCTCTCCGGCAGGCCCGATCTCTACTATTCCAACGTTCTTTCCATACCTCTCCCTCAGCTTCTCCTCGGTCTTCCATGTGTCGAGACCCCAAAGGTCGTCGGCATCCTCGAATGATACCTTGTCATCCTCTACCACTACAACGGTCGGCTTATCAGCGGCTCCCGTGAAGACTATCGCGTCCCATCCAGCCCTCCTCATATGAACGCTGGCCCATGTACCAACGTTTCCATCACCGTATCCTCCCGTTAGAGGGCTCTTCGCAGCCACAACCATTTTGCCACTGCTTGGTAATGGTAGACCGGTTAGTGGACCCACAGCCATTATGAACAGGTTCTTTGGACCCAATGGGTCAGTGCCAGGCTCTAGGTACTCCCATATGATCCTCGCCGCGAGCCCCCTACCGCCTAGATAGTCGAGGGCCCACTCGCTAGGATACTCTACGGGTTTAGCCTCCTTCCTCGACAAGTCAATCCAGAGTAGCCTACCCCACCATCCTTTAGGCATAAATCAACCCCCGGTTATAGTCCGATTTTGTATCCACGAATACATGTATTTGAGGAGGAATATTAATAGAACAACATAAGAGTACATAGCCAAAATAATGAGGTATTCAAGGATATATCTTCACGCCAAGCTTCTGGAAGCTATTATCATATATCTCCTCCACGTGGAAGACGAGAGCCGGATACCATGGATGACTCCTCTCACCCTCCGGAGCCACATGTATCATATCATGGAGGAGGTTCGCGTACTCGTATACCAGGCCATCCTCCACTATCTCGACACGCGTTCTAAGCTCGAACGCACCCCGGTCGGGAGGGATAAGTATCGATATCGTCGCCCTACCGTTATCGACGAGGTTCCTATACGTATGCCCCTTAGACATCAGATGGGATACTAGCGTCAATGGATCACTCTTTTCCAGGTTGTAGACGTAGTCGAGGAGGAACTTTGCTGCCTCCAACATAGCCCGCCAACCCTTACCATACATCTCATCTATTATCGTCTTCATCTTCCCGACTGCTTCCTCCAAGTACTCCTCCTTCACCATGAAGGATAACATGAATGGAGCAGCGTTAACCCCGGCTGGGCCGCAAGTCGCGACTGTAGGTGCTAGTAGGAGCGAGTTCTTATAGATCAAGTCGCTTATCTCATCCATCCCCTTAGCCTTCAGTAACGCCTCGACTATCCTCCTCCTCTCGAGGAAGTATAGGTCTATGTACTCCTTAGGCGGCTCTCCAGGCAAGGAATAACACCCACCTAGAAATCTAAGCATGGACCACTATAAACGTTGGACAATACGGGCAGGACGATATTTACACACCTTATTTTCCACCGTAACCAACTAGCCATACAACACGGGGTACGAGGGAGTTGAAGATAACTGTAAGATACTTCGGCTACCTAGCAGACCATGCTGGAGGCCGGGAAAAAACGATAGAGGCCAGAGAAGGGTCGAAGATCAAGGATGTAATAGTCCTGCCACCAGACCTCGACATCGAGGAAGTAGTCATACTCAAGAATGGAAAACCAGCATCACCAGATGACGAGTTGAATGACGGCGATACCGTATCAGTCCTCCCACACATCAGCGGAGGCTAACAACGGGGCACGTAGACGTCATCGACTACATGTTTATCGAGCCCAAGGGACTCGAGCTTCCTCCTCGCCTTCAACCTACTCCCCGAGCCTATAGGCAGTGGGAGGCCTTCAAGACTCCTCGGACTATGCACTCCTGTAACCACGACAACGTCAAGGTACTGGCCGGTATAGAGGGACCCGCATGGCACGGCGACCATTAAGGGATAGCTCCCAGTCTGCCGCGCATAACATATGCCGTCCCGGCAATCCTCGACCCATAGCCTCCTAAGGAGGGTCCCTCGAGGGGCTATCTTCGAGAGCATCTCCTTCTCAAAAACCCTCCTTACCCAGTAGGTGAAGGAGCGGGCGTGTTTCTCAACCCTCCCACGCACGCCATACTTCATCCTGTAGACTCTCGTTGACGGTAGAGCTAGGAGGCGCCTCACATTAACCCTCCTAACCAGCAGGCCCCTGTCTAGTATCTCCTTGAGGAACTCCCTGTTCAACCTATACGTCTCACTAGTCTCACCGGGAAGGCCTAGAATGAAGTTTATACCCGGCAGTAAGTGTGGAAGGCCTGAGGGACCCC
>WAKH01000068.1 GCA_015523485.1 Thermodiscus sp.
GGCTTTAGTCTATACCACTTGTATCTCGACTCGTCGCCTCCCTCGGCGATAATGTAGTCATATTTCTTGAGGACCTCTACCATGGTTTTGAAGACGTCCTCCGCTAGCTGTCCCCCCATACGTATCATGGTTGACTCTCTAGTTTGGGGCGTGCTGCTTCTAAACTGTATTACCGGGCCTCTGGCGGTCCTGCGTAATACTAGTTTCCAGCTTCTATCCTCGAACATAGCTTATTCACCTCTTGGTTGAGCACCACTATTATAATACCGTTTGATCAAGGGTTTATATCTATCTCGGTTATCGTTAAGAGTCTCTAAAATTCTTATCGTATTATTATATAATTATTATCTGGTAATACGTACATACTTAAACGATAGGGTTGCTTATAAAACAAAGTACAGTTATAAGGGCAGAATCCCACTTGTCCATATATGGAAATATAAGGTGTAATAGCTTGGCCGGTCAAAATGGGGTCTCACTCAAGAGAAAGATCCAGCGACTCGGAGCCTCCTCTTTAATAGTCACCCTGCCAAAGGACTGGGCTAGAAGGAACAAAGTCAACGTCGGAGACATGCTACATATCTACGATGACGGTGACAAACTTATCATAGCTCCAGAGAATGCATCCCTAAAAGTTTCATTAGAATTCAGCCTCTCACACTTCAGTGTCGAGAAACATGCTCCTAGGATAACCCTCTGCACATATGTATTCGGTTTTGACAAGATTACATTCAAATCAAACAAGACCATCAAGGATCCAGTAATCGACAGAATCGGTAGAATGGAACACCTACTACCCGGAACGAGAGTCTCAGTAGAAGAGAAACAGAAGATAATAGTTGAACTAGGCGAGAAAGACAGGGATCTCCTCGACCTCCTAGTGAATTATGGTAGGAGCATCAGCCGAGTACTAAACAGACTATCAGGTTTCCTAGAGGGTAAGGTGCACTTAACAAAGGAAGACTTAGACCTCGAATACAACAACCTACTCCAGCTAAACTATCTACTACTAAGAACAGCAAATAGTGTAAAGACAACCGACATCATGGAAGAGAGACAAGCCAAGTACATGGTAAGCGCCTCCAACCTCATAGGAATAGTTAATGACTCTGTATACAAATTCGGTCTAGACTTACTCTACATGATAGACTACCTTAAACCAAGCGAGAAGCAGAGACTAGCCTTCCTACTACAAATACTTGAGGTTGCAGTATCTACTGTTGTCCTCAGCCTGGAACCACCGAGCGTCAAGAAGGCAGAGGAGTCTTACTGGAAGGTCAGAAGCATCCTGGACCTTGAAGGTAACATAAGGGAGATAGTAGAGAACGACACGCCAGCCTTCACGTATCTCCTAGCGAAGATAATTGATATCGCCCGGATAATTGATATCGCGGAAAACGTCATATTATGTCATGCATTAATAACCAAGTTCAATGAAACGGGCAAAGAGGAAGCCCAGTAAATTTGATAAGTCATGTGAATATAATATATGTGGGCGGCTATGCAGTGGAACCCCGATGACCGAGCCAAGGCGATGAGGTGACTCCGCATCGCGAAGGCCGCCCGCGTCACAATCCTATATCATGAGGACTTCCTATTACATTCCCCAACTCCCTACTATCATGTAGAGAATCCATCAAGACTGGAAGTGGCTGTAAGCAGTCTATCCGGGCTCAGCAAAATTGTCTGGAGAGAACCAGATTCACACGATGCTCGGCAAATCTACAGTCTAGTGCATTCTAAAGACTATATTGAGAAGATCTATAGGATAGCTGAGTCTGCTGGTCCAATCTTCTTAGACCCCGACACATATGTCACTAATGGAACAATACAGGCCTTGAATCGTCTAGCCGGCGCTGTTCGCGAAGCTATTGAACTCGTCTCACAGAGAGAATCATACCTTTTTATCTTAGGAAGGCCCCCTGGGCATCATGCCGGGATAAAAGGTCCTGCACTTGGAGCACCCACGTTGGGATTCTGTATCTTCAACACGGCAGCAGTAATAGCAAAGATGCTCGCGGAATCAGCGAAGGTGGCTGTTTTGGACTTTGATTTACATCATGGGAATGGTACGCAGGAAATCCTGTGGAACACCGAGATATTGCATGTTGACATTCATCAGGATCCATCCACGATATATCCTGGTACGGGATTTCCCTGGCAGAAGGGGGCTAACGATAACCTCGTAAACATATTGCTTCCACCTGGCGCAGGGGACGATATATTCATGGATGCCGTTAATAGAGCCTTTGAGAAAATAGTAGAGTATGATCCCGAGTTTCTAGTAGTCTCGGCTGGCTTTGATGCCTACTATAATGATTACACGGTTATGAGGATAACCGATAGGGGATTCCATTATGTTGGCGCGAAGATTAGGGATATGGGAATACCAGTCGTGGCTATACTTGAGGGTGGGTACTCAATTGGTTTATCCAAGGGTCTTCCCGCGTTTTTCAGAGGCTTAATAGGCGAGGCACAATCTATGGTTGACTCTACGTCATCCGGCGATGTGTTATGGGATAGGTATAGGAGACTCAACCGGGTTTCTCCTTGAATCTGGTATTAATCTAAACTCTTAAGTAATCCTTACCGATATATTGGTTACATAGACAAGGTGTATTGTCTTGGTGAAGGAGGTACAAGTAGATCCACAACTCCTCACGAAAGCAGTCGATAAAGCTCTTGGAATGGGAGCTGAATACGCCGAGGCACGATACCACCGGGTAACCGGGTTCTCGTTCACCCTAATGAACGGCTTCTTGATAGGTGCCAGTTACATGGACTCTACCGGGGTAGCGATAAGAACAATAGTTAACGGAGGCCTAGGCTTCGCCTCAACAGACTCCCTAGAAGAGAACGACGTGCTAGAATCCGTTAGCAGGGCCTTCAAGGGAGCTAGGGCCTCATCGACTATTGTAAAAGACAGGATTGGTTTATCCCGTGAGAGACTCGGAAACGCAAAGTATGAGGTGAGGCAGCAGAAACCTATTGGTTCGGTCGATGATAGTGAAATAATAACGACAATTCAGGATATCTACAAGTCTTTAGACATGAACATAGGCATTGATGTAAAGAATGTCCTCTTAGGGTTCACCTATAACATTGAGGATAAGATAATAGTAACAAGCGATGGTGCTTTCATCGAATCTAGGATTCCTAGGGTCAACATGTTCTACTCGATAACCGCCGAGCGTGGTGGAGAGAGAGCGAATAGATGGAATCAGCTAGGTGGAACAGGCGGGTTAGAGTTAATCGAAACCTTGAAGCTGAAGGAGAATCTCGAGGATGATCTAAGAAGCCTCAAGATATACCTGGTTGAAGCTGGCACACCGCCCAGAGGGAAAATGGATGTAGTAATAGGACCTGAAGTAGTAGGGCTTGCTGTACATGAATCCGCTGGCCATCCAAGCGAAGCAGACAGAGTGATGGGTAGAGAGGCAGCACAGGCCGGTCTAAGCTATAGGCGGAGAATGAAGACAGGCGAAAAAATAGGTAGTGAGCATGCAACCGTAATAGATGATCCAACCATTCCGGGAAGCTATGGATTCTACCTATATGACGATGAAGGGGTCCCTGCAAGGCCACGGTACCTAATAAGAAACGGCGTCCTCGATGAGTTCCTACACAACAGAGAGACCGCCTACGCGATGAATACACAAAGTAACGCGAGCGCTAGAGCGAAGGAATGGTGGGCTGAACCCATAGTCAGAATGGCCAACACATACTTCGCCCCCGGAGACTATAGATTCGAGGAATTAATCGAGGGCATCAAACACGGAATTTACATAAAGAAGTACATGGAGTGGAACATCGACGACTATAGATGGGTGGCAAGATACGTAGGCTTAGAAGCCTACGAGATAAAAGATGGTAGACTAGTAAGGCCTGTAAAGAATCCTGCTCTAGAAGTCAACAGTCTAGAATTCTACTCAAGCGTTGACGCGGTCGGAAGAGATCTGGAATTCCAAGCAGGCACATGTGGCAAGGGCGAACCCGGGCAAGGAGTACCAGTCTGGTTTGGTGGCCCCCACATTAGGCTCAGAGGGGTGAGGATCTTATGAACGTAGTTGAACTAGTAGAGGAGATCGTAAAGATAGTAAAAGATACAGTCCCAGAGTATGTGGTGATCCTTGAAGAGAAGACATCGACGATGCTGAAAATGGCGAATGGACAGCCAAGCGTAGTACAGTCATGGAAAGAGTACCAAGTTGATCTCTATGCTGCGAAAGACCAGAAGATAATGGCATCAAGCTTCAGATTCTCAAAGCCAGACGAGGCAATTCAAAAGACAGTTAAGATTATCGACAAGCTCCAGCCCTCCCCACTCTACGCGCCACTACCAGATCCAAGCGGAAAACCCTACAGCTTGGTGGACAAGACACTCGCGGAGATGGCGATAACAGGCGACGTTACTCGCCTAATAGAGGACCTAGAGCTAGGAGAACTGTCAAACTCAGCTGGAGCGATATCGGTCTCCGTCGAAAAGAGAGTATTGAGAACGAGCAATGGAGCCGACCTGGAAGGGGCGAGAACCCACTTCAATGGCTACATGAGGATCTTCGCCGATGACGACTCCAGTGGTCAATGGAGTTGGACATCCACGAAGTATGATCCTGTCCAAGCAAAGAAGTCCATATCAACCGCTGTGAATCTCGCAGAAGAGTGCAAGAAACTACCCCGCGGAAAAATAGAGACTGGAAAGTACAGGGTGCTACTATCACCAATGGTCGCGGGCAACCTAATCGAAAGCGTTATCAGAGCAGCCTCCGGGGCATCGGTCATCTTCGGAATGAGCTTCTTCAGGCCCGATCAGATAGGACAACAACTAGCCAGCGAGAAACTCACCATAATAGATAGACCACTCATGGAAATTCTTCCAGGATACTCAACGTTCGACGATGAGGGAGTGGCAACCAGAGACAAGCCAATCATCGAGAAGGGAGTCTTGAAAACGCTACTTCACAACTCGAAGACGGCGAAGCTCTTGAAAGCCGAGACGACAGGAAACGCCGGTATAATATGGCCGACGGCCTTCAATATAGAAGTAGTACCAGGGGACTTGAATGACGAAGAAATGATGGAAATTCTAGGAAACGGTCTATACGCGACCAACAACTGGTACACTAGATTCCAGAACTATCCCGAAGGTCTATTCTCAACGGTAACAAGAGACGCACTTATCGTTGTAAAGAATGGAAAACCAGCAGGCTGTGCAGCGAGAGCCAGGATCACAGGCTCAATGCTAGACCTCATAAAGAACGTTGAGGCAGTCGGAAAGACTAGATGGCCAATAGAGTGGTGGGAGGTAAGACTACCAAGCCTACTACCACACCTGTTGATAAGCGAGATAGGAATAACAAGCGAATAATCAATGTTCAAGAGAACAAGAGTGTAGCAACTATAGGGACTAGACCAGTAATCACGGCTCCCTGGCTCAATGCGAGAAGGGACGCATCCAACCCCCCATATTTTATTACAACAGGCAATCCTGTATCCATAGTCGTAGCTCCACCCAGGGAGACTGACTCGCACCTGTAACCCTTCTGAGCCAGCACCGGATAAATTGCAATGTGGAGAACCTCCCTCAGTAAGTTGGCTGTAAATGCTGCTAATCCTATCACGGGATCATAAAGCGATACTATAGGGCCAGCTATACTGTACCATCCCGAAGCCAGGCCAGCGAATCCGGTCAATACAGGGTCGACGCCGACCAGCTCACCTATAATAAAACCCACCAACCCACCTACAGCCATAACTCCAACTCCAAGTACTATGCCGTGGAAAGCTGTTTTCCCAGAGGGAAAGCCCTTCTCAGCCCATAACCTTCCCATGCTCAATCCAGCACTCAATATCAGGATATACAGGAGGAACTCTATCAGGGCGTTACTGGCTTCTATCGAGAACAGTGCTCCCAGGATTATTCCAGCTCCAAGTATTATGAATACCGTGTAAACATAGGGGATCCTCACTTACACATCCACCTCAGTCTCCTTAATACGATGGCTACCGCAAAGCTAGCAGCCATAGCGGCGAAAAGTAGTGTAACTGTTATGACTCCGAAATCCCATAGAGAACCAGATAATCGTGTGAGTGAACGCCCACCCTCTATTCCGACTATCAATATTATAGCATACACTGAAAAGGTCATGAGATCCTCAGCTTTCACAAGTATACTCGACGCTTTAGTCCTGGCTCCAAGGTATCCTATAACAATTCCAATGGCTAGTAGCGCTACAAGTATCAACGCCTTATCCCCACTAGCGGCTTTGTTTACCATTACGATATAATTCCTTGACCATACAAACTAGTCATATGGATAGTAAAGGTAGAGAGTGACTACCACGGGCCAAGTAGGTTAGTGAGGTAGGAGTTGAATTGGTGCTTGACGGCGTAAGAAAGGCTGTTGCCAAATTCCTAAAAGGAGGCGGAACCTATGAAAAAGCAGTCCAGGAATTCATAAAAGACCTCCAAAAGGAGCTGATCAAGGCTGACGTCAACGTAAAGCTAGTCTTCCAGTTAACCAAGCGGATAAAAGAGAGGGCCCAAAAGGAAAAACCGCCTCCAGGAGCCAGTAAGAGGGAATGGTTCCTGAAGATAGTTTATGAGGAGCTGGCAAACCTCTTTGGAGGGGATAAGCAACCGAGAATACTACCACCAAAGACCCCATGGATAATCCTTCTAGTAGGTGTACAGGGTAGCGGTAAAACGACAACAGCTGGTAAGCTAGCATACTATTACACACGGCGTGGATACAAGGTAGCGCTAATATCAACAGACACTTTCAGGCCCGGAGCACTCGATCAGCTAAGAACTCTCGCGGAGAGAGCTGGAGCTATATTTTATGGTGAGGACAAGGGGGATCCTGCAGAGATAGCCTCTAAGGGCATAAAGTACGCCCTCGACAGAGGAGCCGAAATAATCATCGTAGACACCGCGGGAAGACACGGATTCGGCGACGAGGAAGCACTACTCGAAGAGATGAAAACCATCGCGAAAGCAATAAACCCAGACGAAGTAATCCTCGTCCTCGACGCCGCAATAGGACAGAAAGCCTACGAGCTAGCCAGCAAATTCCACGAAGCAACCCCTATAGGGTCCCTCATAGTTACTAAACTCGACGGTACAGCTCGAGGCGGAGGAGTACTATCCGCAGCAGCCGCGACTGGAGCTACGGTAAAGTTCATTGGTACAGGTGAAAAGATAGACGAGATAGAACCATTCAGGCCAGCAAAATTCGTAGGCAGGATACTCGGCCTCGGAGACCTTGAGGCCCTACTCGAGAAGTTCAAGACACTCGAAGAGGCCAGGGAGCTAGAAGAGGCGGCTCAAGACCTGCTGAAAGGAAAGATCAACATGAGGATAATCTACCGTCAGCTGAAGAGTATGAGGAAGATGGGACCCCTATCGAAAGTGTTGCAAATGCTGCCTGGGTTCGGCCTCATGACAAAACTAAACGATGAAGCCGCAAGACTCGGCGAAGAAAAGATCAAGAAATGGCTAGCGATAATCGAGAGCATGACCTACCAGGAGCTAGACAAGCCGGAGATAATAGATAGAAGCAGAATGAGGAGGCTAGCACTAGGCTCAGGCACCTCTACAGAAGATGTCCGAGAGCTACTAGCATACTATAAGAACCTCAAAATGATGATGAAGAGGCTAAAGAGGGATAAGCGATTGCTGCGGAGACTGGGATTAACCTAGACCTAGACAAATACTCTAGGATACACATAGCCCCGGAACCACTTCAGATAAGAGAAGCAGCCAGATTCCTCACAATGGCACTTCTAATCAGCAACGGCATAAGGAAGGATACTGTGGCTATTGTCAACGTGAGAGGCAAATGGATAATCGCTCCTGGCGACAAGCTACGTCATTTACGGCCCGATGCAGATACAAGTGAAGGATGGGTAAAAGCCATACTTCGAGGAAGACCTCTAGGCGCGGTAGTAATGGATCATCTAATCGAAGCCGGGAACGTTATATTATTACATCACCATGGTGGTGGTCGAGCCGGGAATTTATCCAGGCTGTTCGATTTATCGTTACCATTAGCCCTTTGCTATACAAACTCCTTGGCTGCCTGTCCTCTAATTCCGAAGATAGTCATTGATGTACCTGGCTGGGAGATATGGAGGACTGCTATTATTGCAAATATAGTGTTAGATAATATTGAGAGGGGCGGATTATGCTAGGCTTGCCTATCCCTGATACGGATTATCTTTGGCCTACCCATTATTAGCCAATATTCAACGGTGACTCCAGGCTCAAGTTTCGAGGCAAGGTTCTCCTCTTCAGGCTTCTCGACTTCGAAGGTGTCGAAGGTCTCCATGTCCATTACCTGAATCATGTCCCCCATATCAGCGATTATCTGGCCAAGCCTCTTCTCGATTACAGGTACCTGGACCCTTGTATCTACTGGCGCGACCAGCGTCTTCTTCTGACCGGTGAACACGCTAATGGCTACAACGTGGGCTTTTGCACTACCGTGCTTCCCAGTCTTTGCCCTCGTGATCTCGACTATCCTGCAAGGCTCTCCGTCAATAACAATGTAGCTACCCTTCTTCAACTCTCCGAGGCTTGCATAGTTTACGCTCACACTTATCCACCCACAATTGCGAGTACATGGAAGACCCCTTATAAGTGATAGCGGAGAAGAGGGGCTCGGCGCTCTTAGAGCAGTCGTCACCGAGATCTCTCGGTTCCCGGGTTCTACCTCACAGCCCCATATTAGTACGTTCATTTAATTCAAGTTTTTATCTTGCCACCTTCATGCCCTTATAAGACAGAGCAGAGGGTTCTGTCATGACTGGAGTATATGATACAGAAGAAATTAGACTCCTCCGGAATAGTGTTAGAGAATTCGGCGAAAAATACCTGGCACCCGTCGCCAAGAAAATCGATGAGGAAAACAGGGTCCCCGACGATGTTATTAAGGCTGTGGCTGATATGGGCTACTTCGCGTTGAGGGTCCCCGAAGAATACGGGGGTCCAGGTCTATCAACACTTGAAAGCGCTATCGTAGTCGAGGAACTAGCCAGGTACTCGAGTGCAGTCTCAATCATGGCCACGGTTTCCGGAACGATGGTCGCCTATCCCCTGGTACACTATGGTAGCCAGGAATTGCAGGAGAAGTATCTAACGCGTCTAGCCCAGGGTGAGATAGGTGCATTCGCCCTAACAGAGCCATGCTGTGGCACCGATGCAGCCGCTATCACTACGACTGCAAAGCTAGAGGGAGACGAGTGGATCATAAATGGGAGGAAAGTATTCATCACCAACTCACCCTATGCATCGTTCTTCTTAGTGGCCGCCCGGACTGGTAAGGTGGAGGACAGGCATAGGGGGATCTCCCTATTCGTAGTCGATAAGTCCGACTGCATGGAGATATCCAAGCTCGAGATGATGGGTTACCGTGGTAGCGGCACAAGTGAAGTAGTATTCGAGAACTGCAGGGTACCCAAAGAGAACATAGTGGGCGAGGTGAACAAGGGCTTCAAGATCGTTATGGACGCCTTAAACGAGGGAAGAATAATAACAGCATCAACGGGCCTCGGCATAATGCAGGCGGCATTCGACGAGGCATTGCAGTATAGCAAACAGAGGGAATCCATGGGCAAGCCACTCATAGAACACCAGATGATACAATCCATGATAGCACAAATGAAACTACTACTGGAAGCGACCCGCCAACTAATCTACACGGCAGCAGTCAAGGTCGATAACAATGAGCCGGACTACCCTATGTGGAGCAGCATGGCAAAACTGGCTGCCGCAAGCTGGGGTGTTGACCTCGTAAGGATGGCTATGCAAGTTATGGGAGGCATAGGATACAGCAAGGAGAGCCCAATAGAAAGATATTATCGAGACATAAAGATGATAGAGATAGGCGATGGTTCAAACGAAGTCCAGAAAATGGTCATAGTAAAAGCACTACTCGGGAAAGTAAGGCCCCCACGCCAGTGAAACATGTTTAAACCCACTAGAAGGACACTCTTTATATTATTATTTAGCAAATCACTAGTATATGGGTGCATGAAGTGCCCATAATAGTCCTACCTCGAAAGATCTACTGGAACGAGAACGTAGAAGACATTGTCAAGTCCATAATAGACGAATACGGTCTGAAAACAATACTCGTGGTAACTGATGAGACTCTATCCAAGCTTGAATGGTTCAACAATATAATCAACGCTATCAAGGACGCTGGAGCACGACTATACACTTACGAGAAAGTTCCACCAGAACCTCCCATTGACATTGGTGAAAAGATAGTCTCAACACTACCCAGCGACACCAGCCTAGACGGAATATTCGCTATAGGGGGCGGAAGCGTGATAGACGCGGCCAAATCAGCTCTAATCAAGCTACTACGACCAGACGTAAACATAGAGGATGTAGCACCATTCAATCCCCTAGGTATTGAAATGAAGAAACCCCTACTGATAGCGATCCCAACAACCGCTGGAACAGGAAGCGATGTAAGCTACGGAATCGTACTGACAAAAGAGACCCCCGAGAAGAGAGAAAAGATCGACGTAGCAAGTTACGAAGTAATCCCCTACGTCTCAATCCTAGATCCCCGATTACCGGGAGGAGCACCGAGAAGATTGATAATCGGGGCAGGCCTCGACGCCCTAGGCCATGCTTTAGAGGCCCTCACAGCCAACCAGTCCAATCCTATGACGGATGCATTAGCTGAAAAAACAATAGAAGAGATTATGCTATGGTTGCCCAAAGCCATTGAAGGCGACTTAGAGGCAATGGCCCGAGTACACCTCGCCGCAACAATGGCTGGAATAGCATTCACAAACGGGGGACTAGGCTTAATCCACGCCATCGCACATCCATTAGGAGCGAATCTCAAAATACACCATGGAACAATGGTTGGGATAGTAACACCACACGTTGTAGAATTCAACTCGAAGGACCCCACACTCAAAGAGAAATACAACAGGGTAAAGATGATCCTAGAGAATATACATGGATGGCCCAAGAGGGAATCACTTGCCGACCACATAAGGGCACTCTACGAGAAGATCGGGTTCCCCTCTAAAATAAGGGATTATGGAATAGACCAGGAAGCGTACAAGGACGTGAAAGGGAAAGTATTAGAAGAAGTATTCCATGATCCCTCAATCGCTTTCGCCACTGTCCTGCCGACATTCGAGGAACTCGAAGCTCTACTCAATAGACTATACTAATCAATCAATAAACCCAAATACCAGTTAAACTAATCAAATCAAGTGGTGGATCACTATGCCCAGTTTTCCTAGTAAAGAATGGGCAGAAGCCTACTGTAGGGAGTTGAATAACAATCCAAACTATGCTCGTAGCGGTAAGGGATGGGTATGGCCAATCCTCTTCAAAGTAACAAAGCTGCCGAAAGACCTAGAGGAAAAGTTCGGCGGTAAGAAGCCAGGCTTCATCCTCAAACTAAACAATGGTAAGTGTGAGGGAGTAGAATGGTACGATGATTCAAGTGAGGCCGACGCCCCATTCATACTAACAGCCTCGTTCGACGACTGGCTCGAGATAATCACTGGCAAGATAAACCCGCTGACTGCAATAATGAGGAGGAAGCTCGTCGTAGAGAAGGGCAATTATGCAACTATAATGAGGTATCCAATAGCAGCACTAGAAATGGTTAAGACTGCTCAGAAGGTCGGATTGGAGTAAAACCGCAAACCCTGCGAAGAGGACAAGTAGAGCAAGAATCGCAATTAAACGAGTAGGGATCAATAGTCTTCACCAAGCCATTAGCCGCGAGTGTAGCAGCTATGAGCCTAGCTCTACTCACACTTATATTGAGCTCTCTCGAAATCTGATTCAAACCATATCCTTTCTTCATCAACGTGATAAACCTTAGTAGTAGGCTAGACAAACAGTACCACCACCTTATATGTGAGTGTTGCAAAGACAATAGCTATAACTATCGAGTAAACGGCATACGCGGCTACTAGCTTCCAACTCTTGATTATCCCCTTCATCGCAGCTAAAGTCGCGATGCATGGGAAGTACAATGTAATCATAACCAGAAAGCTCAATGCCTGCGGAAAAGTCAACCCTAGCGAGCTGATAGCTATCTGGCTCGTCTCTTCACTGTAGCCTAGGCTTATCGCTATAGCTGTGAGTACTCCCTCCTTAGCAATCAATCCGTCTAGTAATGCTAGTCCGAGGATCTGATCCTTATCCTCTCCAATACCGATTAGTTTTGTTATCTCGCCTATTGCTTCACCCATAATGGCGCCATAGCTGTTTGCAGGGTTGGTAGTGTAGCCTCCTGGCCCATATGATAGTAGTCCCCAAGTTATGATCGCCAGGAGGAAAATTACTGTGCCAGCCTTACGGAGGAAGTGCAACGTATTGTCACGGACGTACCACCATACCACCTTCCAATGAGGTCTATGGATTGGTGGGAGTTCCATAATTAACTCTGGCTTAGCCTGATAATATAACGACTCCTTACCCAGCAGTCTCGGCTGTACTATTCTAGAAGCGATCAAGCTAGTTAGCAGCGCTGCCGCCATGGCTTCGAGATAGATTATCGAGACCGCAAGGGTTTGTGCTAGAACACCCTGTACCAACACGCTGGTTATCGCTATGATAACAGCTAGCCTGGCCTGGCACGGGATGAATGGTACTGCGAATACTGCTCTAAACCTCTCCTCTTCAGGCAGGCTCCTCGTAGCATACTCGGCTGGTACATTACACCCCATGCCTAGTAGGAGTGGAAAGACGCTCTTGCCGGAGAGCCCGAACCTGTAGAATAATGGGTGGAAACTTATGGCCATCCTCGTGGCTATTCCAGAGTCCTCAAGTATGCCCAGGGATAAGTAGACTAGGATGACTAGTGGTAGGAAGCTCAAAACAAAGCCCACTCCTCCCAGTATACCGTCTCCAATGAGACCAGCTAGTGGACCGGATAGATGTGCATGTACCAGGCTTGACAGGTAAGAGAAGACTCTCCCTAGGAGGCTTGATAAGTTATACTCCTCTAATAGTTGAGCAGCTGTCTTGGCACCCATTAATCTAAGTATCATGTTTAGAGGGAAGCCAGTGTTCACCGAGAATACTAGGGCGAACGTGGCCAGTAGCCCGGCGAGACTCCCTATGGGCCCTATCAGTGGGTGTAGGATTAGATCAGCTATTCTCTGCCAATAACTACCTGCAGGCTCCCTCTTTATTATCACACTGGAGGCAAGTCTCTCCACATAGTTAAGCCTCCTCTCGGTAAGGTATAGCTCTGGTTTTATGCCGACCTTCTTCCATGCTTCTCTATACGCTCTATCTGCCAGTTCAAGTAGCTCGTGGTATCCGTGTCTCTCCAGAATCATGCTCAGAGAATGGTTTCCGCCAATCAATTGTAGGACTAGCCATTTAGGCGTGACATTAAAGTGTTCAGCCGCCTTTCTAACTACATCCATGCCGGCGAGCCTGTCAATATTGTCTTTTAGTAGTCCATAGTCTATCTCGAGGGGTTTAGTAATGATACCCTCTTCTCCCGTTATGTATTCTATTAGCTGGTTTAAGCCCTCACCTTCGAGTGCTGATACCGGGATTACTGGCACTCCTAGTTCACGAGATAGTTTCTCCACGTCGATATGAATTCCTAGGGTGTGGCTTATTGCGTGCTTTGTTAATGCAACAATTACTCTCTCGGGTACTGCTTCTATGAGCTGGACTACTAGATTAAGGCTACCCTCAGGGTTTGTTGAATCGAGTAACGCAACTATCAAATCGGGCTTTAATGTAAGGATTGCTTCAAGTGTAACCTCCTCTTCCGGGCTAGTTGGAACGAGTCCATAGGCCCCTGGCAAGTCTATTATGCAGATTCTCTTATCGGACTTTGCAAGAGTACCAATGTGTAGGTCAACTGTTACTCCAGGCCAGTTTGCTACAGTAGAACTCCTGCCTGTAAGTGTATTGAATAATACGCTTTTACCAGCGTTGGGAGCACCGATTAGTACTATCTTGCGTTGGCATTCTCTCAGCTTCCCTTCTATTGTTTCTATGCTCGCATTAGTCTCGTGGTGGTGCAATCGTCAGCCCCAGGATGAATGGGGTAGTATAGGTATAGTTAAGAGGCCTATATACGAAATGAATGATTTCTCTTAGGAAATCACTTCGACTTGTCTCTGTCTTCTTCGAGGGCGACTCGTAGTTTCTCGACGAAGTGGACATCGAGCTGTGGATAGGGTATCTTTATTCCAGCCTCGTCCAGTGCAGTCTTTAGTTTAGTCTGTAGGTCTACCTTTGTCGCGAACCATGCTTGTGTTGGAGCCCAACACCTCATCTTCAACAGGATGGCATTATCGCCATAATCCTCAACGAATACTTCTGGCCCAGGATTGACAAGGCAGAGTGGGTGATCCTCCATCAGTTTTTTGATGGCTTGAATAGCCTTTTGCAGATCACTATCATAGTGGATTCCTATCTTGAACTCTACTCTCCTTGCCTTCATCCTGGAATAGTTTGTTATTATCGTGTTGAATACTTCATTATTAGGGATCCTAACTATCGGTCCATCCCATGTCCTTATCTGAGTCGAGAAGACATTGATGCCGGCGACAACGCCGGAATATCCGGAAACGCTGACTGGATCACCTATCCTCAAGGGTTGTTCGACTAGTAGCATGATACCGCTAACGAGGTTGCTGAGAGTGCTCTGAGTGGCGAGACCAACGACTATGCCAGCGAATCCTCCAGCTATGACGAGGGATGTAAGGCTTATACCGAAAGGTGAGAGCGCACCCATACCAGCTAGTATCAATAGAGAATAGTAGACTACAGTCTCCAACGGCTTATAGACATGGGGAGGTAGTCTGGGCGATAGGCTCCTCCTCATGATGTTCCTCACAAGTACTGCGATGAATAGACCAACAGCGAAGATTATAGCGGCCTTCAAAGCCCTGCCAGCATTTGCCTCGAGAGTATCCAGGAAGCTGCTCACACTGCTAATATCCAACAACACCACTCTCACCCCATTAAGGCTGTGGAAGATACCTCCTCACTACATCGACCTTCATAGTGAATGGTGTCGCATAGGCTAGTGAAACGGGTAGAGGGACCCTCCGCGACCTATAACTCTCGAGTTTAACAGGTTTCAATCCTTTCTTCGGGGGCTCATCCATTCTCTTCACACTAACTACGCCTCCCTCAACATTAACCTCCAGTAACGGATAGTAGAGTCTTCCCTGCTCGTCAACGTAGAATTCCACGCCGCTAGCATTGAAGCCAACGCCTGGGAGTAACACGCTCGATCCCTTCACAATGAATCTCACAATAGCGGTCCCGAGCTTATACTCTAGTTGGTCCTCGTCGAACACGGCATCCGCCTTGTAATACCTTGAAAGTATTCCCTCCAACACATCTCCTATCAACGTGTGTTTAACCATTATTGGGGAGAGACGTACTAGGGCTAGCTCTCCAGCATAAACTTCTAATTCTATAGGTGCTAGCGTCCAGTAGTCTTCGTCCTCCTCGATGAGTATGCGTTTCATAAAGTCAACGTAGATGTATGGGGTTGCGGATAGCACTCTATAGATCGCAGGGATAGGGACTACGTATACGAATCTCTCTGGTGGGACCCTTGCACTCACGCATCCGTACCTGTCACATGCCTCGAGATCTCCCTCTTCCGTTCGTTTTATCGTGGCTTCGCCTAGCTGTATCTCTTCTCCTGGCCCTATACGCCATGGTACCTCTAGCATCATACTAGTGGAGGTCAACTTAATCCTACACCATTGGATCCTAAAGCATGTCTAGGGTAAAATACCTGACTAATCAAAGAGATATATCGTATTAAATAAACTCTTATTTAGAGTCCAGGCTAGAGTCTACTCTTTATACCGTAACAATAGATCGGGATAGCCCTATCCAAGCTAATCTTACCCTCCTCAATATCCCTTAATACCATAGTACCATCCCGGAGGCAGGGATCACCATAACCCCCTCCACCAGGCGTATTGATGTATACTATATCGCCAGCACTAAGAACAATGCTATTCTTACAACCAAGCTCTACCACCTTACCCGATCTTCTAACAACATAATGGCTGGCGGGGGCCGCTTCACCGCCACCCATCAATCCCCAGGGTCTATGTCTACATCTTTCCGCGACAATTGTCAGCGTAGCCTTCCCCTCTACTAACATGAATGCCCTAGTGACTCCTAGCCCTCCCCTATACTTGCCGGGTCCCTCACTGTCCGGTCTGAACTCGTATTTTACAAAGAGTATGGGGTACTCTGCTTCAAGCCTCTCGATAGGAGTGTTCAGAGTATTCGTCATGTTTGTATGAACGCCGTCAACGCCATCCAATCCGGGCCTGGCTCCCTGGCCGCAAGCTACCGTCTCATAGAACGCCCACCTTCTGCCATTACTGTATCCGCCTATCATGACGTTAGTCATACTACCACAGCTGGCGGCAGGCACTCTCTCGGGGAGTGCCCCGGCTAACGCCCTAAACACTACATCCACGATCCTCTGACTAGTCTCCGTATTCCCACCGCTAACAGGGGCTCCGCGATGTGGGTTTACTAGGCTCCCGGGAGGAGCATAGATTTCGACGGCGCGGAAGAATCCGTGGTTGACTGGGAGATCCGGGTCTATGACTGCTTTCAACGCGTAGATCGTCGCCGCTACAGTTACGCCGTAAACAGCATTAACAGGCTCATCAACCTGTGGGCTAGTACCACTGTAATCTACCCTGATGTAATCGCCGGCGATATTCAATGTCACTCTTATTACAGCATCTTGGGAGTCGAGTTCTATGTAGTCCTTAGCACTCCAACGACCCGTGATCTTCAAACCACTGATCCTAGCCCTAGTATACCGCTCGGTGTAGTCGAGGATTTCGCCCCAAGCCTCTAGGAGCTTCTCGTGACCATATCTTTCGGCTAGCTCGATTACCCTGCGTTCTCCGACGTTCAGTGAAGCTATCTGAGCTTTCAAGTCGCCTTCGAAGTATTCAGGTGTCCTCACATTAGACTTGATTAGCTCTATAATTTCTCTTTGAAGCACACCACGCTCTACTACCTTTATGGGTGGAATTACGATACCCTCCTGGAGTAACTCCCTTGCTCCTCCACCAATACTGCCAGGCGTCATGCCCCCGACATCAACGTGGTGAGCCTTGTTGGCGACTAGTGCTACTAGTTTATCGTTATAGTAGACCGGTTTAATCAACATGATGTCGTTCAAATGTGTTCCAGCGATGAAGGGATCATTTACCATAACAATATCTCCAGGCTCCAAGTAGATAGAGTTCTCCTCGAGGTACCTTAACGCGTTCCTAACGCCGACAGCCATGCTACCAATATGGACCGGGATATGCTCCGCCTGCGCTACTAGCTCTCCCCTCGGAGTGTATATGGCGCATGTATGATCGAGTCTATCCTTTATGTTTGGACTATAAGCTGTGTTCCTTAGCACGATACCCATCTCCTCGCTCGCATATATCGCCGCGTTCTTTATTACTTCAACAGTGAGCTTGTCCAACACGATTCACCTCTCGACGATGATGTTGCCAAACTCGTCAACATTGCCAGTGTAGCCGGGAGGCAGGACTACAGTTGTGTCTCTCGCTTCAATAACTGCGGGACCCTCCACTTTCGCATTAGCCCCCAATCTCTCCCGGGAGTAAACTGTAGCCTTATACCAGCCATTGCGGTAGAAAACATCCCTCTCGCCAATGACAGCATCTCCCTCTTCTGGAACAGCTCGGAGTACGGGCTTGCTTGTTAAACCGTAAGCCTCTAACCTGACAACAACAACCTCAATCCTCTCCTTAGGATTCGAGAACCCATACCTGGCTATGTGTAGCTCATGGAATTCCTCAATTAGCTTCTCAAGGCTGTCACGGTAGGGTAGCCTTAAGGTGTAGGCTTGGCCCCAGTATTTTGCCTCAACATACCGGATAAACCTCCTCTTATCTTCGGGGACCCCCTCTGAGTCCAGCAACTTACTTGCCTTCCTCTCTAGACTCTGATAGAGGGCTTCGAGCTCCTTTTCGCTAATCTGGTCTAATGGCTTGACGACCGCTGTGTGGAAGCTGTGCTTGTAGTCGGCTACTAGTAGTCCTAAGGCGCTGAATACGCCAGCATATGGTGGAATTATTATTCTAGAGACGTTTATCTCCTCAGCGATCTCTACTGCGTGTAGGGGTCCCGCTCCTCCGAAGGCGAAAAGCGTGAATGTCCTGGGATCATGTCCCCTCTCAATGCTGACCAGCCTTAGGGCTCTCGCCATTATAGTGTTGGCCAATCCGATTATCGTCCAAGCAGCCTCGACAACATCGATCCCGAGGGGTCTAGCGATCTTCTCTCTAATGGCTTCCTCGGCCAGGCCAACGTTAAGCTTCATCCCACCAGCGATCACTCCTGGGAGCCTGCCTAGTAGGAGGTTTGCATCTGTAACTGTAGGCTCACTCCCACCCTTACCGTAGCAGACAGGCCCAGGATCCGCGCCAGCGCTTATCGGTCCAACCCTCAACCCCCCTCCAGGATCGATCCAAGCTATGGTACCTCCTCCCGCACTAACCTCCGCGAGGTCGATGTGAGGGAACCTAACCGGATACCCGCTACCCCTGACTAGACGCCCCATATGGACAGTGCCTCCTACCTCGTAGACGTCAACAACCTCCGGCTCACCGTCAACTATGCTCGACGCTTTAGCAGTTGTACCACCCATATCGAACCCAAGAGCATTACTCACGCCGAGTAGCTTGGACAGGTATGCGACAGCTACAGCCCCAGCACTCGGCCCACTCTCTATGAAGGCAGCGGGCTTTTCCAACGCCTCCCGTATCCCCGCGACACCACCACTACTCTGCATAACAAGCAGGCTTCCCTTGAAGCCGAGCGACTTTAGCTCCTGTTCCAGTTCGTAAAGGTATCTCGATAAGACTGGTTTAAGAAGACCGTTAACGACAGTCGTACTAGTCCTCTCATACTCCATCGGCTGGGGATCGACTTCATGGCTCAAAACAACAATCGATCCCGGACATGCCTCCTCAATCACCTTCTTCGCTAAAGCCTCGTGTGCAGGATTGATGTAACTGTGTAGGAATGAAACTATGAAAACTCTAACACCCTTACCGCACCACTTCAAAACCTCGATCCTTAGTGTATCTGTATCAAGGGGCTCTAATTCACGTCCCCTACTATCGATCCTACCCCTTATCCCTATCCTCCGCTGTCTTGGAATCAACGGTTCTGGACGCTTGTAGAAGACATTGTATAGGCTAGGCCTATTCTGTCTACCAATCTCCAATACGTCGCGGAATCCATCATTTGTAAAAAGAACCGCCATGGGAGGCTCAATTCCCATCTGACCCAGGAACATGTTCGTTCCAATGGTAGTTGCGTGTACAAGCACTCCTATCCTGGAGGGGTCCCCTACGGCTTTAGTTAATCCATTCAAGATTCCACGGACAGGCCTCTTAGGTGTCGTTGGAACCTTGTGTATAGCGATGATTCTCCTGTCCTCGTCGAATACCACGATATCAGTAAAAGTACCTCCTACATCAACTCCAACTCGGATCAATTACTAGCACCACTCAGGGTGGACCAGCGTTAATGCTCTATGATGCCAATAGTCTATCCTACATGATATAGGTAACTATACGGTTTTCAAGGGAATCACGAGTAAGAGAATTATAATGTTGGTTAACGCATCTAGGTCTACACAGAATTACTTCGAGTGTTAATGCGTGGTGTATTAAATTGGCCTCATATAATGTCAGGGCTCTTGGTATCTACAATGAGTACTTAGACTACATTAGCGATACGATCCTTGTAGAGGATGGTGTAATTAAGAGGTTTGGGTCAGCAAGTTATGCTAAGGACGTATACGTTGATGGACATGTAGTCCCCGCATTTGTTGATGCCCACCTTCATATTACATGGTTAGGCCTGGCGCTTAACGGCGTTGACTTATCCGGTGTACGTAGCCCGGAGGATCTTGCTAGGAAGCTCTCACTCGCCCCGGCCGGGATAGCTTATGGTCGTGGCTGGGATCAGGAGCGCTTTGAGGAGAGAGGGACCCTGCCAACCCGTAAGTTGCTTGACAGGTATATACCGGATAAGCCGGCAATAGCTGTTAGAGTGTGCGGGCACCTAGCAGTCTTGAATACTATGGCGCTAGAGCTAACCAGGATCTACGAGGTATTCCCAGACCTCGTTGATAAAGAGACAGGGATTGTGAGAGAGGACGCCGTCTACAGGGCTGTGGAAAGCATACTAGGAAAAATAGACGTGACCAAGATCGTAAAGGATGCTGTAATGGAGATCAAGAGGCATGGAGTAGCTGGAGTATCGAGCATGTCATGTCCGGTGAGCGAGGCACAAGCATTAGCCAGACTCGATAGTGTAGGAGAGCTGGTTATACGAGTAGCCTGCTATCCGAGGAAACAACATCTAGCCGAAGCCCTCGAGGCCTTGGGGGATGCCCGAAACGCGGCGGTTGTCGGTGTAAAGGATTTTGCAGACGGGAGCCTTGGCGCTAGAACAGCCTACCTCTCAGAAGAATACAACGATGAACCCGGAAACCGGGGACTCCTACTCTTGACCAAGAGGGATATAATGAGACTCGCAGACGGAGTTGTAAACAGGGGCTTCAAGCTAGCTATCCACGCCATAGGCGATGCAGCGTTATCCGAAGTGATAGAGGCTTATCAAGAGATTGGTATAGGGGGAGATGGTAGGATCGAGCACGCCAGCGTAGCTCCTCCCAGCCTCATAAGGGAGCTTGCTGTTCTGGGCTCACACGTAGTCGTACAGCCGCGCTTTAGAGTATCGGATTGGTGGATAGAGGATAGGCTAGGAAAGGAGAGGGTCAGATGGGCATATCCATTCAAGACAATGGTTGATGCTGGCGTGAGAATAGCGTTTTCAACAGATTCTCCAGTTGAAACCATCAACCCGATCGAGACAATTATGGCGGCTGAATCAAGGTGTAGTCAGCCGACATGCAGGGCCGAGGAGGCGCTGACCCGGAGAGAATCAATATACTACTACACAAGAGCCAGCGCACTAGCCTCAGGGGGGCCCGTAGCGGAACTAGGAACAATACAATCAGGAAAACCAGCTATGCTGATATGGTTTGATGAGGATCCAAAGACTGCCAGGAAGCTAGGAATACCTAAATGGGTAAAGGTCGCCTCGTCCCTGCCCGGTTAAGAGCCTCTCTACAAGCTCTAAACTTTATATATAGATAGAGAGTAATAGGTATGGATAGGTGAACTGGGATCGTCCGCTGAGAATAACTGGATAAAGGATATGTTCGTGGACAAGGCCCACCTATTCCTCCTAGTCCTCAAGCACATGTACGAGAGCGGAGTCAAAGACGCGGAGAACCTCGATAGATTACTAGAGAAGCACGGAATACGGAGAGGGGCAGAGATACTAGAATTGGGATGCGGGATAGGAAGAGTCGCGATACCATTAGCAAAGAAGGGATACAAGGTAACATGCCTCGACATATCAGACATGTACATTAATGAAGCCCGGAGTCGGGCGCGAGGCGAAGGCGTAGAAGAGGTGCTAGATGCTATAGTAGCAGATGCGTGGAGGATAGACGAGATCTTTCCAGAGAACAGGTTCGACGCAGTATACATGATATGGACTACGCTCATAGGATACCACAAGGAAAAGGAAAAGGACCTGGAACTCCTCAAGAAAATCCAGCGTATAACGAAACCGAACGGCCTACTAGCTATACTCAGAACCGTAAACAGAGACCTTGTATTGGCTAGAAGAATCTGCGAGAGGGGAAACATACCAGTGATCTCAGAATGGGAAGACATACTAGTAATAGAGCGGCCAGAATTCGATGGAGTAAACTCTCTGTTGAGGAATAAGTGGGAATACTACAAGCGTGAGAACAGAGATCTCAAATTCCTAGGAGAACATGAATTCACCCTCCGAATATACTCTATCAACGAGCTGATAGACCTCGCAGTGGAGGCGGGTTGGAGACTGGAGGCAGCTTACCATGACTTGGTCGAGTTCAAAGAATACATTCCTGGAAGGAGCGGCATCAATATTGTGCTGAGAAAACCGGCGTAGTAGAGCGTATTCATTATTCATTTTATCCTAGACTGATACAATGTAGGGAATGGCGTAGCACGAGTATTATGTCTGCATTCTCAAAGAGGTGGCGTCTATGGAGTGCGAGTTAAGTCTAAGAGGTCTTAGAGCAGCAGTTACTGCCTCTACCAAGGGTATTGGAAACGGTATCGCCCGGATACTCTTAGAGTGCGGGGCTAAGGTCGTCATCAATGGTAGAACGGAGGAGGGTGTAAAAGAGGCTCTCAGCAAGCTCTCCAAGTATGGTGATCGAGTCCACGGCGTGGCAGCTGACTTATCCAACGAGGGTGAGGCTGAGCGTTTCGTTAAGGAATCGGTAGACTTCCTAGGCGGGCTAGACGCGCTGGTGTACGTACCGCCTCCCGTCCCCGGCGGTAGGTTCATGGCTCTTGGAATGAGGTTGTGGAGGCTGAGCTACAGGCTCCTTATCGAAGCGGCTATCGAGGCTGTTTCCGCGGCTTATAGCCACCTTATTGACTCTGATAATGCTTCCATCACGTTTATCACGAGTATCGCGGCCTGGGAGCCCCTGCCAGAGATCGCTACGAGCAGCGTGCTGAGACCGGGTCTCCACGCCATGACTATACTACTCGCGAGGGAGCTGGGCCCCGATGGTATAAGGGTGAATGCCGTTATTCCAGGCTATATCGAGACCGATAGATTGGTATCGGTTGCTGGAATGAGGGCTAAGGAGAAGGGGACTAGCGTGGATGAGGAGTTGAGAAAAATGGCGATGAGGGTCCCTCTCGGGAGGCTCGGCGACCCAACCGATATCGGCTGGCTCGTCGCCTTCCTAGCCTCCCCGAGGGCCACATACATTACCGGGGCACTGATACCGGTCAGCGGAGGCTTACACTCTTCAGTACACTAATCGCCTTCAGGGACCCAGTAGAGTATGTCGGTGATGGCTCCAGTCCTCTCCTCTTCTTTCTTGAATATTGGCTTCACCCTCATACCCGGGAATACCATCTCTGGATCGGCCTTTATCACGCCCAGGTATCCACCGACAGCGCCAGGTACTGTGATTAAGCCAAGCACCTGTGGCTCTTCAAGACTCCTACCATAGAAGTCCTCGTATATCACTGTGACTAGTGCGGCTAGGAAGGGTCCCTCAACCTCGACAACCGTGCCTTCACTCATCTCCTCGTCAGGGCAGAAGGTCTTCGGCGGTAGGAATAACTGGTCTCCGCATAGCATTCCGGGGACCTTACCCTTCTTCAGCAGCTCGGCCGCCTCCTTGCCATGGATTCCCGGAGGGTAGAGGTAGTAGTCCGCCTCCTGCTTACCGGGGTAGTGTATTATGTCTCCGGGCAGAACCCTCTTATCCCAGCTCACCACAATCACCCCTCAACAGGCTCAAAACACTCTATATCGGTAACACTACCGGTACGCTCTTCAGCCGGCTTCCACCGCGGCTTAACCCTCATTCCAATGGCAGAGCCGTCCATAACCTGCTCAGGCGTTACACCGCATATCTTGTGGAATAGTCCGGCGAACTCGTATTGATCCTCCTTGTAGCCAGGCGCGTCTAACCTTATCACGCCAACGATCTCCGGCTCCTCCAGCCGACTTCTATCGGTTGCTATGTAGCTTACTACTGCTGTATGTATTGTTCCAGTTCCTGGGAGCTCGACCCATTCTGAGGTCGGCGTGTGACAGTATTCGCAGTATGCTCTTGGCGGCACGTAGACTCGCCTGCAGGATGGACACAGTACTCCGAGTATCTTGCCTTCCTTCAAGCCGTGTAGGAACCGTGACTGTGCCTGTCCTGCCGAAAACATGTATCTAGCCACGGGCTTGTACTTGATTAGGCCTGGGAGCTTCATGTACTCGTCTCTCTTAAGATAGGTGCCTGGCAGGGGCGTTTTCGGCTTTCCACCTTCTCCACTCATCACACTCCACCTCCCTTAATTTCCTAAAACAATCACTGTGCCAGCTTGCATCAGGTCGCCCCATGCTTGGGCGACTCCCTTGTGGACTGGCTTCTTCACCTGCCTCTTGCCGGCCTCATAGCGTAGTTGCCAGAATAGCTCTGCTACCTTCATTAGTCCAGCAGCGGCAATCGGGTTTCCTACCCCTAATAGTCCGCCGCTCGGGCTTGTCGGAAGCTCTCCGTCCCTGTCGAAGTATCCCTCCTTGAGGAGCTTCCACGCCTGGCATCTCGGCGCTA
>WAKH01000069.1 GCA_015523485.1 Thermodiscus sp.
ATTATAGTCGCAGCGTGGTGGGTGGAGACTGGCGTATGCTATGTAGGCTGGTATAATCACTACGATTATGAGTATGAGGATGACTAGGATGGATAGAGCTACTTTCTTCTTCGGTAGTCCCATGTAATGGTCACCCACCCACTCGGGTGGGGTTTATGGTTATTCAATCTTACCTTGTTTTAATATATAAAATTAATTGATAATGAGTTAAAACGGCTACATTCTTATCATAATCCTAGTCGGTAGGCCGTTTTCGTAGACTACCTCTAGCTTTAATTCGAGGTCTCCTAGCTTTGCTAGTGGTTCTACTTCCTTCCTCACCCTCTCCATTGCTACAATCCTGTTCTGGAGGCTCCTAACTACATCTACTAGTATGTCGAACTCCTGCTTGGGTGTGGGGTTCACTACAGCTTTAGCGGTTCCCAGCGAGATCTCCGTGCCACCTATCTTTGCACCGCTTGCTGTCTCTGCGAGTAGACTCTCTAGTCGTACTAGGACCTCGGCCTTGGCCTTGGCTCCCTCTAGCCTCCTTAGTAGTTCTCCTAGCTTGCTCCTCATCTCAACTAGCTTAGCATCTAGGTCTTTGAAGAAGTCGGAAACACTACCATAAGTGACAATGTCTATTAATTTGCCCTCATCTGCCATACTTGGACACACCCCTATGAAGAGGCCACTTTTATGACACCCAAAATCCCGTAATAAAGTTTAACTAGCAACTTTAGCTAAAGGGAAGGGGATTAGCTTGAAAAACGATCCAAGAGAGATAGCTGTCAGGATGGCGGAGTCATTCTCATCTGACCTACGTGCATTCATATACGATAATAAACTGATTGACTCCAGGATAGTGAAGCGTATAATTGGATTATCCGGGTTCGACGCCTATATTGATAGGCATGCGGAAGGAAACATAGTAGTATATTATATAAATCCTTATAAAATTAGGAAAAAGTGCCTATATGAGAAATGCGTTGATCAACCTACTGAAAGCGTCAAGACTTGTATTAGTAAGTGCATAGCACAGGAGATGGAAAGGGTGTCTAGAGATCTTGCGGAAACGATTATAGATATCGCTAATAGCCTACAGGCCTGAACATCCTACCCACCATATTAATTAAATTACTTATTATTATTGCAAATTTTTATAAGCTTCTCTAGAAACATGTCGATCCCGTCTGTACCCCGGAGATTACACTGACTCGACTCCAGCAGCTCTACGACGGCCATAACGGCCTCTCTTATAAATGAGCTCTTAGTTATTCCCAAGCGAGAAACAATCTTATTTATTCTCTCGTGTTCTTTTTGATTTATCTTTGCAGTTATCGTTACATTTCTTGATAAACCGTTGGAAGAGAACCCGATATTGTAATCCTTGCTGGCCATGCCCCCTACCATGAGCATCCCCACCACAGAATCCGAAAAGCTTCCCCTGCATGAATAACAATACCCGTCGTAGGTGGAATATAAACACTATAAGCTTAACACAGGCTTATCTCCCTTATATAGTAAGGTGATTACAGGTGGTTGATACCAATCGAGACGAGCTAGGCAGCTACTTCGACAAAATCAAGGAACCAATACTACTGTATAAGGGCGTAGTCACCTGTCCCGTGTGCAGGAAGAAGAGCCTCGAACTCGAGGAGCATCTCTATGAAGTCCCATACTTTGGCAGGATCCTCCTCTCATCGGGAAAGTGCACTAATTGTGGCTATGTCTACAAAGACGTTAGGCTAGCCGAGACAACTAAACCTAAAAAGATCGTGCTCCGCGTGAAGGGAGAGAAGGAGTTAAGGTATCTGCTCGTCAAGTCATCTTACGCTTATCTATCAATTTTGGAGAAGAACTATGAGATGATACCGGGCCCAGCTAGCCATGGATTCATATCCACGGTTGAAGGGGTTCTTCACAGGTTTATGGAGGCCCTCGAAGTCGCCTGTAAGGGTAGAGAAGAGGAGCCCGGATGCTTAGGGAACAAGAAATGGTTAGAGCGCGCTATCGATGGCAAGGAGGAGTTCACCCTTGTTATTTGTGATTATGAGGGGGCTAGCAAGATAATGGGCGATGATGTGATAGAGGAGCCTTTAGACGAGTATTGTAGTGGGAAGAAACCAGAGTGGATGTATTCCTGGAGCTAGATGCTACTCTACCTTTATCTCCTTGCCTTCCTCCTTCTTGGTCTTCTTCTTTTTGAGTTTGATTTCTAGTACTCCATTCCTATATGACGCCTTCGCAGTATCTGGATCTACTTCAACTGGTAGATCTACCTCCTTGTAGTACTTCCTGTCGTTCTCTGCCTTGATATAGACCTTGTCTTCTGTCGCTCTCACCTTTATCTTCTCCTTGTCAACGCCGGGGAGCTCTGCGATTACCCATACCTCGTCGTCTACTTCCATTACATCGACTAATGGCTCGATTTCCTCTCTCAATATCGGTTTACCTGTTCTTGTCATTTTGACGTTGCCGAACTCTTCGATTCTGGGAACCCCGTCGGGACCCACGGTTATTCTTACACCGTAGATCAGTGGCTTGCCCTCCGCCCCTACCTTTTCAAGGTCCCTTGCGAAGGTCTCACGGATCAGGCTCCTTATCATTTCCTCCATCTTATTGAACTCCTCAAAGATATCCTCAAAGATATCGTCGAAGTAATCCCTCTTCCTCCTCTTAAACCAGCTCATCTTCCTAATCACCCCATATTATGTTCAGTGTTGGTTCCCGAGAGTTATAATGTTTAGACATGTAAACCAATTAACCGTGAATGACACCGCCAGGGTTTGGATTCAGATTTATTTGGGAGGGCTTGTATGGTCGAGAGTGTGGCCTGGTGAGTGCGAGTGGCTAAACAGCTTAATTACGATGTAGTCATTGTTGGTCTCGGTCCAGCTGGCTCCTCTCTCGCCTACCAGCTCCGGAAGTCGGGCCTAAAGGTTGCTGGTATCGATCTCGTCGACCTTGACGGTATTTGGGGCAAACCATGTGGTGACGCTATCGGAGAACACCATTTCCATGAGAATAACATGCCTATTCCATCCGGCGAAGCTGTCGCGAATAGGGTAGAGGGAATCGACCTGTATAGCCCTAGCGAAGAGGTTAGGCTGAGAGTAAAAGGTACTGGCTTCATGATTAACAGGAACGCGTATGGTAGAATGCTCCTGAGTGAAGCTGAGAAATCTGGAGTAGACCTGTACTTGAAGACCTATGTGAGCCATCCAATATTAGAGGCTGGTAAGCTGGTAGGGGTAAAAGCACGTTCGAACGGCGAGGAAATAGAGTTCAGGGCGAAGGTTGTAGTTGATGCAACAGGTAGTAGTGGTGTCCTCAGGAGACGACTCCCCAAAGAGTGGCCCGTCAATGAGGTGCTGAAGCCCGTTGATATGAACGTAGCATACAGGCGTATAGTGAAGCTGGGAGAGGAGATCGAGGATCCCAACTACATTAGAATATACGTGAACCAAGAGATAGCCCCAGGAGGATACTGGTGGCTCTTCCCCAAGAGCGAGTATGTGGCCAACATAGGACTTGGCGTGCAGGGCGGTAGAGGATACCCTCATCCAAAGAAGATCTACGACGAAATACTCATGAAGAGGAAGGATGTTGGAAGCCAGCAGGAGGTCTATGCAGATGCTGGAGCAGCGGTCCCCACGAGGAGGCCAGCCAATACGCTCGTCTGGGATAACTTCCTCGGCATAGGAGACAATGGGTTCACGGTTAACCCAATACACGGTGGTGGAATGGGTTATGCGATGAACGCCGCTTTCCACGCGGCTAAGGCCATTATAGAAGCGTTTGAAGCCAACGATTTCACACGATACGGCCCACTATGGAAGGCAAACCTAGGATACATGAAAGGCATAGGCGCTAAGCAGGCAAGCCTTGATATATTCAGGATCTACCTTCAGGAGTTGAGCAACGACGAGATCGAATGGGGACTGAAGAACGGTATAATGAAGGCTGAGGATGCATACGCCACCAGCGTGACTGGAGAGTTGAAGGCCGACTTCAGCGTTTTAGACAAGGTTAAGCTCCTGATAAAGCTCCTTGGAAGACCGAGCATGCTCCAAGAACTAGTAACGGTATCGAGGTATATGAAGAAGGCTAAGGAGCTGTACTTAAACTACCCTGAATCGCCAGACGAGCTACCAGTTTGGGTGGAGAAGGTAGAAGCCCTCTACAAGGAGTACAAGGGGAAGCTAGGAGTCACCTGGTGATCTAGGAGCAAGCCTAATAACCATCACATACGCGTCTTCCCCATCTCTATAATAGTAGGGTATCCTCCTCACAATTTTGAACCCAAATTTCTTGTACAAGTTAATGGCGGGCGTATTAGAGACCCTGACTTCGAGGAATAGGGATTCAACCTTGTATACAGTTTTCATAACCTCGATCGTCTCTGAGAGTAGTGCCGAACCTATCCCCCTCCCCCTGTACTCCTTGAGTACGGCTATCGAGACCAGGTGTCCCGCCTTTCGAGGTTCGAGCCATTGACGGTATAGCGGTGTAATGTTCTCGTCGAAGAGGCCGAGTAGAAGAGGATCTCCTGTGTCTTCGACCCTTGACATTGCATAGCCCACTATAACATCGTCAACCTCGGCTACTAGGAAGGATTCTGGCCAGTTCATTAAGATATACTCATAGAAGCCATACCAGTAGTTCTCTGGTAGACTCCTCAGGTTTACAGCCATTACTGATGGAATGTCTTCCCTCGTCGCCCGCCTTACCCTAAAGTTGATGTGTCGTTTCGCTTCAAGTGACTCCAAGCCCAGGGACACCAAGGTATTTCATTTATGGTTAAGGGTAATATCAAGGAGTACTGGATGTGGGAGAGTGTAAGCAATGGCTGCGCGTCTACCAGGCGATCACCCGTCGAAGGCGATTGTTGCCAGCGTCAATGACTATCTTGCTGGGAGATGTATTGTTCTAGGGGTTACTGCCAGCGTCTCTGCGTATAAGTCTGTGGATGTGGCCCGATGGCTCATGAGGCGCGGAGCAAAAGTTATACCAGTCTTGACACGGCCAGCCTCAGAGCTTGTGACACCAATGTTATTCCACTGGGCTACTGGAGAGAAGGCAGTTGTTGATTATACTGGGGAGGTTGAACACATACTCTATTCTAAGGATTGTGACTCGATGATCGTTGCCCCCGCTACATTGTCAACTATGGCGAAGATAGCTAATGGTATAGTGGACAACAATGTCGCGTTAACCGCTATATCCATGTTGGGCGAAGGGAAGCCAGTAATGGTTGTACCCGCTATGCACCAGAGCATGATGAACTCCCCCGTCTACAAGACTATAGTAGAGAAGCTAGAGGAACAGGGTGTAGTTATTCTACCTCCAAAGGTAGAGGAGGGCGTTGCTAAGTATCCGGACGTGTGGACTGTGGCCCGGGCCGCGGCAGCTCTCACTGCCAGGGGAAGGGATCTAGAGGGCAAACAAGTACTCGTTACTGCTGGTGCAACGAGAGAGTGGATTGACCCAGCCCGTTTCATAAGCAATCCGAGTAGTGGACGTATGGGTATTGAGGTGGCCGTAGAAGCTTGGGCTCGTGGCGCTGATGTATACCTGGTTCATGGCAGCACAAGCCATGTACTGCCACACATGGTGAGGCGATATGAGGTTGACACTACTGAGGATATGGCGGAGGCCGTAGATAAGATACTCGGCCAGGTAGAGATTGATATTGCCGTGGCAGCTGCTGCCCCCGCCGATTACAAGCCTGTCAAGGCGATGGAGAAGAAAATGAAGAGTGGAATAACAGGGTTAACCCTTGAATTGGAGCCCACGCCGAAAGTCATCGGCGTAATCAGCGGGAGGACCAAGACCCTTGTTGCCTTCGCGGCCGAAACCGTTGAGAGTAGTGAGGAGCTCGAGTTAGCCGCTCTAGAGAAGCTTGAGAAGTACAATGCCGATATCGTTGTAGCGAACGTGATTGGTAGAAAAGACGTGGGGTTCTCCTCAAAGGATCTCGAGGCGCTCTTAATGTGGCGTTCAAATGGTGAAATACAGAAGGAGTATGTTGGTAGGATTGATAAAGAAATCCTTGCTAGAATTATTCTTGATACAGCTCTGCAACTCGAAGGTGAAAAGTGATGGCGAGGGTAACGCTCGACGACGTCCTGAGACTGGATTATGAGAAGATAGCCTCAAGGATAAGTGATTACCTCAAGGAGAAGGTCGAAGAGGCTGGTGTGGAAGGTTATGTAGTCGGGTTGAGCGGTGGAGTCGATTCTGCCACTTCCTTCATGTTAGCACTCCGTGCTTTGGGTAAGGATAAGATAACTGTACTCGTCATGCCGGATTCTGAGGTTACGCCTAAAGCCGATGTAGATGACGCGGTCTCCCTTAGTAAGATGGCCGGAGTAGAGCCTCATATCATTAACATAACGCCCATCGTGGAGGTGTACAAGTCCTCGCTACCTATTTACAAGGGTGGCGAGGAAGACAAGGTACCCCTAGGGAACTTGAGAGCTAGGATTAGGATGAGTCTCCTCTACTATTACGCTAACAAGCTCAACAAGCTCGTGCTGGGCACGGGTGACAGGAGCGAAATCCTCATAGGATACTATACAAAGTACGGTGATGGCGGCGTCGATATCCTGCCCATTGGGATCCTGTACAAGAACCAGGTGAGGAGGCTTGCACTCCATCTTGGAGTCCCCGAAAAGATCGCGTTGAAACCGAGCAGTCCACGGCTATGGCCTGGGCAGACGGCTGAAGGAGAGCTTGGAGTGAAGTATGAGCAAGTCGATGTAGTACTCTACGCGATCTTCGACCTGGGAATGAAGCCCGAAGAGGTACCGGAAGCCACAGGGGTCCCTAAGGTTGTTGTAGATAGGATAATGGAGTTATACAGGAAGTCTGAGCACAAGAGGGTCCCACCTCCAACTCCACCGCTAGATATTGTAAAGGAGGCACGGATATGAGACCGGGCAGGTGGTGCGCCGACTCCCCTCATCATATAACCAGCATCTTCTATCCTGTTAAGAGAAACGATCCTCTGAAAACAGGTTCTCTAGGAGTTGGCTTAGCCGTCGAACCCCGTCTGAGAGGATGCTCTGAAAACGTCACATACGATAACCCTATCGTAAACAGGGTATCACGTCTCTATGGCTTGAGTAGTACTCGTGGCGTCGAGCTCGTGAATCCATTACCACACTCTGTAGGGTACGCCGTTAGTGCCGCTACGGCGATAGTCTCGAGCCTCGTCATAGGTAGGTCGATCGGGTACGGATACAGGGAGGCTATGAAGATCGCCCATCTGGCTGACCTCTATGAAGGTACGGGTTTGGGAGACGTGCTAGCGTTGTCTTGCGGTGTGGGCGTTGTTCTCAGGAAGGAGGCTGGCGCTCCTGGAGAAGGAGAGGTAGAATGTCTGCAGCTTCCAGGGACCCTTGGTATAGTTTCCGTTGAGACCGGTGTCATGAATACTCGGACCATGCTCGAAAATATGAGTAGTAGGGTCTATGAGCTTGCGAAGAGAGCGTTGGAGAGACTGGCAAAGGAGTTCACTATTGAAGAGTTTCTCAGCATATCTACGTGGTTCTCGAAAGAGTCTGGCATGCTCAACTCCGCCCTAGGAGGTCGCGAGTTACCTGTCCTTAGAGGCGTGGCAGGCATCTACGGCAAGAAGAAGGTAGTTGTTTTACTCATTGAACGCGAATGGCTACACGATGCTATTGTAGAGCTCTCCAGGAGTGGCTATAGGCCAAGAATTTTAGAGGCATCAACCGGACCGCCTAGAATCTGGTGGAGCTAAGCTTGCCAGGATTCGATATACCAAAAAGTCATCCAAGATACCACTCTCTAGTGAAGAGAGAGAAGTTAGTGGCGGGATTCAGGCTAGGCCTCGTAGTTCCCGAGGGACTGATAGCCCATGGTCGCGGCGAGACTTTTGATTACCTCTTAGGTGAGAAGAGCCACGAGTTCGCGCTAGAAGCCGAGCGTGTGACCGCCGCACTACTACTTGTGTCGAGGAGACCAGTTATCTCGGTTAATGGAAACTATGCCGCCCTAGCACCCGACGAGATTAGAATCCTGTCAGAGGAAACTGGTGCCCTGGTTGAAGTCAACCTGTTCCACAGGACGGAGGAGCGTATCAGGAAAATTTACGAGTTCCTAGTCGATCACGGTGTACGTAATATTCTGCCACCGGATTGCGGGAAGACTCGTGTCCCAGGGCTCGAGAGTAAGAGAGGTATAGTGTGTAAGGATGGAATTGCTGCTGCTGACTTTGTATTACTTGCCATTGAGGATGGCGATAGAACTGAGGCGTTGGTGGCGTGGGGTAAGAAGGTTGCTGCAATCGACCTTAACCCATTCAGCAGGACTGCCCAAAAGGCCAATATCACTATTGTCGATGAGGCGATCAGAGCTACCCAGAATATCATCAGTTATGTTAGAGAGTTGAAGGAGCGCGAGAGAAGTGAGCTCATTGCTATTATTGACAAGTATGATAATAGGAGGATTCTCTCAATGGCGTTTCAAGCTTTACTAGATAGGCTCTCTGTCGCGGTATCTAAGGGAATCCTCTAATCTCTCCCTCCCTTTAACTGAGTATCTAGCTTTAGACGCCCCACCGTACACAATTTCCTCGAAGAGCTCGAGTATGGATTCAGCGACAGCTATTTCCTCAGATAATTCGTCTGGATATTCACTGGAGGCTTTCTCTATGAAGTCTACTAGCAGTGGTAGTTCCTCGAAGGCGATCTTCTTTAGCTTGGCTCTCTCCATGCTGGTTAGCCTCTTCCTTTTTGAGAGCCTAGTTAGTAGGTCTAGGATCTCGTGGGGTGATAGGGAATAGAATTGGATTCTTAGCATTCTCACCCTTGGATCTTCTGGATCGGGTTCTGGTTTTCCTTCCCACTCTCTGACTACGGCTTCTATTAGCTCCCTGTCCAGTATCCTCCACCAATGCTGGTTACTTGACTTATAGCTGGTTTCTATTACCCCGTATTCTTTCTCGAGCTTAGAGAGTAGAGGGGCCGGGTTGTAATCTATCCCCATGGCTTTAAGGGCTATTTTTACGTCCTTGTAGTTGAAGTCGCCTAAACTGAATGGACGTCTACCTTTCCTCGCTGCTTCTAGTATTGCTTTTAGTACAAGGTAGCCTCGCTCTCCGTATTTTGCAATGAATTCATCGACTACCAAGTTGTCGGCCCCTCAACTGTTGTACTTGTAGGGTTGTGCCTGCATGGAATCCTATCATTTATCACCGGGATTATATTTAGTATACATCATGGGATAGACAAGTATTTCAGCTGGACAAGAATTCACAATAATATGAGGCGATATCGAGGAGTCGCATAATGCACTATGCCATAATCTTACAGGAGGTTGTGAAGAAGATCAAGGATAAGGTAATACTGGATAGGATTAATCTACGGGTTCCTAATGGGAGCTTGTATGTTATAGCTGGCCCGAACGGGAGTGGTAAAACTACCACTATTAGGGTAATACTCGGCTTATATAGCCCCAACTCGGGACGCGTGGAGGTCCTGGGAAGACGGCTTCGTAGCCAAAGATGGCAGGGTGTGCTCCAACGGATAGGTTACCTGCCAGAAGACGCATCACCCTACGAGAGGCTAACTGGTTATGAGAACCTGTTATTTTACGCCAAACTCTATGCTATGGGCGATGAATCTAAAACGAGAGAATATTTTGAGCGCGGGGTCGAGCTGTCGGGGCTCTCCCATGAGGAGCTGCGCATGAAGACTGGCGAGTACAGTAAGGGGATGAAGAGGCGACTATTACTAGCGATGTCACTTATGCATGACCCTGACTTAGCATTGCTTGATGAGCCTACTTCTGGACTCGATGTATTCTCATCGTATAGGATAAGGGAATGGATCAGAAACCTTGTACGCCGTGGTAAAACCGTTGTCGTAACGACCCATAACATGTTGGAGGCTGAGACGATAGCAGACCACATCGCCTTCATCGTTAATGGGAGAGTTGTCTTTAGTGGGAGAGTAGATGAGGCCTTGGAGAGGTATCGGGCTAGCTCACTCGAAGAGGCATTCATAAGAGCGTCTTCTCCTAGCTACCGGGACTCGCCTAGCACAATGGCCTCATGACTTTATTATGTTCCAAGACAATCATGTTACACGAGGATGAATTCTAGGTGACCAGCTAATGTTCGCGAAGAACCCAGTAGATCTTCCCGGTGAGCTAGAGGGAGAGAAGCTCTGTGACGCGTTAAGGTTGGCTATTATAGCCGAGCTCGACGCGATATCATTCTATATGCAGCTCGCCGAGAAGGTGAAAGATCCTCTTGCCAAGAAAGTGTTTGTAGATGTCGCTAACGAGGAAAAGGAGCATGTCGGAGAGTTCCTCTACCTGCTAAGAAAATGCGACCCGTCCATAACGGAAATGATGGGTAAGGGAGAAGAGGAGGTCAAGGAACTAGAAGAGTAATAACGAGAGGTGAATCCCGATAACCGGGAAAACAGTTCTTGTGACTGGAAGTAGTAGGGGTCTTGGAAGAGCCATTGCTTTAGAATTCGCAAAGAAGGGATACAATATCGTGGTTAATTATAGGAAGCGTGAGAGTGAGGCTCTTGAGACCCTCAGACAGATAAGAGAGTTTGGTGGAGACGGCTTTGTTGTAAAGGCTGATGTATCCGATCCTGGCCAGGTTGATTCGATGTTCAAAGAAATCCGGGATAGATACGGTGGCGTCGACGTTTTGGTTAACAATGCTGGATGGGGATTCCTGGCTCCAGTTGAGACTATGGAGGATTCCCTCTGGGAGCGTCATATTAAGGTAAACCTAAACGGGGTCTTCTACTGCACTAAGCGAGCATTACCATACATGCTTGACAATAAGTGGGGGAGGATAATCAACATAACAAGTATAGCTGGCATCCGCGGTGTGAGGTACCTATCAGCATATAGCGCTGCCAAGGCTGGCGTGATTGGTTTCACAAAGTCTCTAGCACAGGAGCTGAAACACACTGGCGTAACCGTTAACGCCATAGCCGTCGGGTTTGCTAAGACCGATATGGGTATGAGCTTCTTCAAGGCATTGAACCTCGATCTTGAGAGATTCTTGGAGAAGTATACGCTAACAGGTGACCTTGTTGATCCAGTTGAGGTTGCAAGACTTGTCGTTTATCTTGCAAGCGATGATGCCAGGAACATTACTGGGAGTGTTTTCCTTATTGACTCGGGCCAGAGCTTGGCCTACGATCCCTTGGACCTAGTGCAGGGGTAGGCAGCTTCCGGGTGGACTAGTTTGAAGGCCGCAGTACTCTATGGTCCTAAGCAATTAGTGGTCGAGGATATCGAGTTGAAGAGGCCAAGCAGGGAATGGGTGGTCGTCGAGGTCAAGGCTGCTGGTATTTGTGGTACTGATAAGGCGTTCTACACTGGTAGTTATCCCTTATTCAAGAAACCCCTGGTACCAGGTCATGAAGTGTCTGGTGTCGTTGTCGAGGGCCCTCGGGATCTAGTGGGTTTGAATGTTGTGAGTGAGATCAACTTTGCCTGCAGGAAATGTCGTGTATGCCAGGCTGGCCTATACACTCATTGCCCTAACAAGTTAACCCTGGGGATTGATTTCGATGGTGGAATGGCTGAGTATCTTACCGCGCCTCTATGGGCTCTTCACACTCACAAATTGCCCCATGAAAGAGCCTTTGCTGCCGAGCCTTTAGCAGCCGTCCTCCATATGTTCAGGGTTGCACCCCCGAGGCCTGGCGATTTCATAGCTATTCTTGGCACCGGGTTCTTAGCCTACCTGTCAGCTCAAGTAGCCCGGCTTCTCAGTGCTAACGTCGTTGTAGTCTCGAGACCTGGTAGTGTGAAGGCTAGGCAGTTCGAGTTGGCTGGTTTCAAAGTTGTACACTATGAGGAGGCCCATGAAATCGGTAGTTCAATGACGGACTACGGCCTTGGTTATGACATGGTAGTAGAGGCTACTGGTACGAATGCTGGTCTAATGCTTGCGGTAGAATTGGTGAGGCCGCGTGGAATTGTTCATTTGAAGAGTACGCCTGGAGGAGTAGCCGAGTATCCGCAGACACTCTCTGTTGTCAAGGAGGTTCAGTTAATGGGTACACGGTGTGGAGACTGGAGGGACTTCAAGTTAGCTCTCCAATTGCTATCAGCGGGTAAGATAGATGTGCCAGTCACTAAAGTGTACTCATTGGATGATGCTGTAGAAGCGTTTGAGAGGAGTTTGGAGAGAGATGCTTTCAGGGTATTGGTAAAGCCTTAATGTTACTCTTTTACGTAGGGTCTGCCAAGCGACCTGGGTGCTATTGCTCTTTTCGCCGTTATTGTTATTGCTAGTAGGGTTACTGCATATGGTATCGTGTTGATCAAGTACGCGCCTGCCGTTGCACCCTTGGTTATGGTAAAGTATCTCGCTAGCGCGTCACTGTAACCGAATATGAATGCGCCTAGTAGGGCGAATAGCGGGTTCCAACCGCTAAATGCGACATCTGCTAGTGCTATGAACCCCTTGCCCGCGCTCATTAATTTCACGAAGCTACCTATGTAGTCCACGCTAAGGAAGGCGCCTGCGATGCCTGCAAGCATACCACCAATTGTGGTAGCGATGATCCTCACCCTTGCCACGTTTATGCCAAGTGCCTCGGCACTCTTTGGATCGTCTCCTACAGCTTTGAGTCTCTTACCGAGTGTGGTCTTCTCGAGAATATACCATGAGGCTATGGCGACAGCTACTGCCAGGAAGAAGGCCACGCTCACCCTTTGACCCATGATGACTAGGCCTGGTGATCTTAGCTCTATTGGTGGGCTTTGACCGTAGTTACCCCATACAGCCCTTGTTAGAATCGCGGTTAACCCGGCTGCTGCAAGGTTTAATCCGATTCCAGCTATTATCTGGTCTCCTCTTAAGTTTACGCTGATGACTCCGTGGAGTAAGCCTAGCATTAAGCCTACTAGGAGGCCGGCCAGGTATCCCATTAATATGCTGTGGGTTGATAATGCGGCGAATGCGCCGGCCCACGCTGAGAGTAGAAGTATGCCTTCGAGCCCGATGTTTACTATACCGCTCTTCTCCGCGATTATCTCGCCTACTGCTACAAGGGCAATGGGTGTCATTGCTGAGAGGCTTATTACTAGTGTTAAGAGTGCATCCTCTAACATCATCACTTCCACCCCTTAATCCTCCTGTAGAGTATTTTGAAGGCTTCTGGCGCGGCTAGTGCTATGATAATGATGCCTATCGCCAAATCCGCCCCCTCCTTAGGGACGTTATAGAGTGGCTCGACTAATTGGCTTCCAGCTAGGAGTGTTGAGAAGACGAAGCTCGCCACTAGTATACCGATCGGGTCGTTTCGACCCATTAATGCTACGCCTATGCCGTTGAAGCCATAGTTTCGTACTGTACCGCCTAATACGTCAATACTGTATGAGTAGCCTAGTATGTGGATTGCGCCGGCTAGTCCGGCTAAGGCTCCGGCTAGGAACATGGACAGTATCTTGTAATAGGCTGTGTTGACCCCTCTCTCTTTGCAGGCTTCTTCGTTTGCGCCGGAGAAGCGTAGTAGTATACCGTATCTCGTCATTCTGATGAATACGAACAAGAGTATCATTACCGCCGCGGAGATAATGATTGTCATTGGAATATCGTTTACTCTCGGAATTCTAGCCCCTACTGGGACTTGAAGCGTACGTTGGGGCGTCACTGGGTCACTCAGGTAGATTACCACAACGTAGAGGAGTATCCAGTATACGATCCAGTTCAACATGATTGTGCTTAGTACTTCATTGACCCTCAAGTATACCCTTAGAACTCCCGCTAAGAGGGTAACCGCAGATCCAGCCGCGACCCCCGAGATTATAGCCAGCGGTAAACTGCTTGTCTTTATAGCGACCCAAAGGCTAACTAATGCCCCAGCATAAAGGCTACCCTCCGCCCCTATATTGAATAGGCCAGCATAGAGTGGGATGCTGAAGGCGGCGGCTGTTAGTGCCAATACCGCAGTATACTCTACCACCATGTCGGGTAGCTTCGTCCAGGATAGGAGGAGGGTTTCTAACATACCCCCTATTGGCGCATTGAAGTAGAGAGACACTATTACTACTGCTAGCAGGCCTACTGCGAATGCGGCTGCAACGAGTCCTACCTCTGATAGGATTCTCCTGGTTAAGTCACCCATTATCCGATCCACCTCCCATTAATACGCCGATTCTCTCAGGGGTTGCCTCTTCTCTGGAGAGTTCTCCAGCAATCCTGCCTTTGTACAATACGAGTATCCTATCGCTGATCTCTAGGATTTCGTCCAAATCGCTGCTTACGAGGAGTACGCCTGTTCCCTTGGAGGCGTATTTGATAAGGAGGCTTCTAACATAGTTTGTGGTTGCTACATCGAGGCCCCTCGTTGGATTCACCGCTAGGAGAACACGTGGGTTGAGGCTGAGCTGGCTACCTACAAGTAGTTTTTGCTGGTTTCCTCCGCTCAACGTAGATATCTGTGACCATGGCGACTGTGCTACTACATTGTACTGACGGCGGATCATCTCATATGTTGAGGCGAGCTTTCCTGGAGTAAGCAGATTTGGCCCGGAATGTGCATATATTAAAAATGCCAGGTTTTCCGCTATGCTGAACCATTGTACAAGGGCCTTTGTCCTGTCTCCTGGGACATATGCGCCTCCTCTTAGGAGGAAGTCTCGGGGTCCCTTTACCCTCTCTCCGAGTAGCTTTACCTCTCCTTGTTTAGGTTTTAGTATTCCTAGTATCGCCTTGACTAGCTCGTCTTGCCCGTTTCCTTCTACGCCAGCTATTCCTAGGATCTCTCCTTCGTATAGCTCTAGCTTGTTTATCCTCAGTGCTATACGACCTTCAACAATAAGATTCTTTATCTCTATTATTTTTTTATTCTTTCTATAGGATTGTTTAGCGGTAGGCTTGGGTAGTTCGCCTACCATGAGCCTTGCGAGCTCCTCCATTGAGACAGAGTGAATAGGCATTGCCCCTTTAACGACTTTCCCCTTTCGGAGAACTGTCACGGTGTCTGCTATCTCCTTTACTTCTGGGAGCCTGTGCGTAATGTATATGACCGATATGCCCTTCTTTTTCATATTTCTTATTGCCTTGAATAATCCTTCTACTTCTATGGGGGTCAGGTTAGTCGTCGGCTCGTCTAGGATCAGTACCCTGCTACCCGCTGCTATGCTTCGGACTATTTCGGCCCTTTGGAGGACTCCCAGGGAAGCGTCCTCGACTAGCAAATTATAGGGTATGTCGAAACCTGTTAACTCTTGTGCCTCGTAGAGCCTCCTTTTTCTTTCATCGCGAGGTATTCCAGCGTTATCGAAGTAGAGGTCTATGTTCTCCATTATAGTTAGAGTTGGAACCATTCTGGGATGCTGGTAGATCATGGATATTCCTTCCCTTATCGCATCTAGCGGGGTGTTGAACTTTGCAGGTCTACCCTCGATGAGAATGTCTCCGGAGGTCGGCTTTATCTCGCCATAAAGGATTCTCATCAGGGTTGTTTTCCCGGCTCCATTCTCTCCGAGCAGGGCGTGCACTTCGCCCGGATATACTTTCAGGGAGACTCTTTGGAGGGCTTTGACACCGTCAGGATATATCTTGACTATACTTCTTAGCTCGATTAGCGGTTTCGTGGTCTCTTCCAACCGGCTTCTCCCACCACCATTGAAGACTACCTTGATAGTAAAAATTGGGATGGAGGGTTAGCCTGATGTCGTGGCTGCTGCAAGGTTACCTTGCTCTAGCTGGTTTATGATGCTTACATAGTCGTCGTGCGATGTAGGATTCACGAATTGGATCTGGCCATTCTTTATCGCGTTCTCTAACTGATTTACTAGGTCCCAGGCTGTAGCACTGATGTATTCTTTTCTCTTCTGATTGACTATGTTCACTACATCGTCTGGTGTTAGACCTTGTGGAAGTCTCCCCTGCTCTTGGGCGATTTCTGCAAAGTACTTGATTATCTCATCATCGCTGATACCTAATGCTCCGTCTTTCAGTCCAAGACTGTGTACCCCTCCTTGGAAGGTTCCATCTACAACGGCTTTGATTGCATCGTATACTGCTACATCGACTCTCTTGAGTCCGCTTATGATTATGTGCTCTGGATCATACCATTCCTGGCTGGCATCCTGCCCAATTGCTAATGCCAGGACCCCCTGTTGACTCGCCTCTTTAACAGCATCGAACATACCTACATGTGTTAGGCCAGCGAGTCCGTAGAGCACCCTACATCCCTGGCTTATCATTTGCTGGGCTGTCTGTTTGCCTAGTGAGGGATTCTGGAAGTCTCCGGTATAGACGAAGCTCAATTGTATGTTGCTTCCCGTGTGCTGATTGTAGTACTGTATCCCGTAGAGATATCCAATGTGGAATCTCCACAGAGGTGGTATATCCATTCCAGCAACTGCTCCAGCACAGCTTGACCCTATGTTCTTAGCCATGTCTGCAGCTAGTATGCCTACTAGGCTTGCCACCTCTTGCTCTCTGAATATATAAGCTGCTAGGTTCGGGATAGTGTTCTCGGGAGCGGCATCAATTATGGCATATTTCTGGTCTGGGAACTGGGGGGCTACCTGGACCATTGGATCTAGCCATAGGAATCCTACTCCTATGATTAGATCGTATTCTTTCGATTGGCTTACGCTCTTGAGGAGGCTGACCATTGCATCTACACTAGCTGGTGTCTGATAGTTTACTTCAACGCCTAGTTCTTTCTTCGCCTTCTCTGCTCCGAGGACTGCCATATCGTTGAAGCTTAGGTCTCCCTTTCCACCAACATCGAATAGTACTAGGACCTTTATCTTACCGGTAGTGGTAGTTTCTCCGCCTCCCCGCATTAGGTATACTCCGATTCCCGCAACGATTATTACAATGAGTACGATGGCTAGGAGCTTTGAGGAGAGACCCCTTCTATTCATAGGATGGGATCACCGTTTGATACCTTGAGGATTCTAGGTTTAAAACATCGATTTTCTCAGTATTGAATATAGTTTAGTCAAGGTGGTAAAACGTTAATTATACCTCATTACATGGTTAGATACTGATAAGCTATAGTGTGGAGCATCGACACGCGGAGGGATCTATCCTTATCTTATCAATGCTACCTCTCTTACTGTCAACTAGGATCAGAGTTCCGGGCTCCTTGTAGACCCCCACTAGGTACTGTATTGCTATCAGGGCTTGTAGGCTAGCTATGACACCCACCCCTGCACCTATTACTGGAATACCTCCCTCCCTCTTAGTATCTTGTCTCGGAGCTATGCAGCGAAGGCACGCTGTTTTGCCCGGGATTGAGAAGTAGATCTGGCCATAGAATTGCTCCACTGCCGCGTGTAACAGTGGTATTCCCTTCCTCCACGAGTAGTCGTCGAGGACCAGTCTTGTCTCCCAGTTATCAAGACAGTCAAGTATTAAGTCAACCTCGCCTATTACCTCGTCGATATTCTCTTCAGTTAACTTGCCTTGATACCATTTGATCTCAGTGCAGGGATTTAGACTCTTCAGTCTTCTAGCCGCTATCGGTGCTTTCGGAAGACCTATGCTGGGAGTATCATATAATAATTGACGGTTCAGATTGTTATCCTCAACCACGTCACTATCTATAATGATCAGTTCTCCCACGCCCGCCGCAGCTAGGTATTGGCTGGTTATGCTCCCTAGGCCTCCGAGGCCTACTATTGCCACCTTTGACTTACTCAGTTTCTCTTGGCCTTCCTCTCCTATGATTGGTATCTGCCGGGCATATCTTGGGTCTTTAGCTGGAGGAGGACACTTCACTCGGTCCACCTCCAGCTTGTTTTATCCTTCTGGTCCAGGAGCTGTATTCCTAGTTCGCCTAGCCTCGCCCTTATCGTGTCGGCTAAGTCAAACATCTTCCTCTTACGTAGCTCACTCCTTACTTCGACGATTAAGTCTACTAGGTTACCTAGTAGGTCTTCCTGTGGGCGTACTGCTTCCTCCGGTGCTAGGATATCGTCTAGGACTGCGTATACTTTATTCATGTGTATTAGGCCAGTGTAGGCTCTCTGTAGTACTGCTCTGCTCTCCGAGTGTTCTAGTTCTTTGTAGAAGATGTTCGTTAACTCCCACGCTTGTCTCAATGCTCCAGCTAGGTTGAAGTCGTTGCTCATCTCCTTATGCCATCCTAATATGATCGAGTCTATCTGGTATAGGAGGCCTACGTCCTTGTCTTCTAGATAGTGTACTGGTTCGTCTTCGCTTAGTCTTCTCTGCAGCTTGTAGGCCATGTCTCTTAGGCGTGTTAGGAGTTTTCGTGCTTGGGTGAGGCTTTGCTCGCTATATTCTAATTGTGTCCTGTAGTGGCCGCTGAGTAGCCATAGTCTAAGGGTTTGGGGTCCCCATTCTCGGATAGCGTCTTTTAGGGCTATGATGTTTCCAAGGCTCTTACTCATCTTCTCTCCTTCTATTGTGAGGTAGCCTGTGTGGAGCCAGTATTTGACCCATGGACTCTCTCCCAGGTATGCTTCTGATTGAGCCCTTTCGTTTTCGTGGTGTGGGAATATGAGGTCCATCCCGCCTCCATGGATATCCAGCTTGCCTCCAGCGTATCGTGTGCTCATTACGCTACATTCTATGTGCCAGCCTGGCCTTCCCCTCCCCCATGGGCTCTCCCAGCTTGGTTCTCCTGGTTTAGCCGCCTTCCATAGGGCGAAGTCGTATGGCTTCTTCTTCTCTTGGATGTATTCTTCCTCCTGTGTCCATGAGTCTTTTGTTCTTCTGCCGCTTAGTTCTCCATATTTCGGGTACTTGTCTACTTCGAAGTAGACGCTCCCGCTGGAGGCTACGTATGCGTATCCCTTCTCTACCAGTTTTTCTATGAATTCAATTATTTCTTTTATATGATGGGTTACTTTTGGATGTAGGTCGACCTTTATGTTGAGTTGTGTGAGGGCTTCTAAGTAGTCTTTAGTGTATGTTTCAGCTACCTCCTGCCAGCTCATACCGGTTTCATGAGATTTATTGATTATCTTATCGTCGATGTCGGTTATGTTTTGAATGTGATAGACGTCGTACCCGCGTAGTTGGAGGTACCTTTTGATCCCGTCAAACGCGACAAAGGATCTAGCGTGTCCTATATGCGTGTAATCGTATGGCGTTGGGCCGCACACGTACATTTTTACGAACGGTGGGTTGAAGGGTGTGAATTCTTCGATTTTTCGGCCTAGTGTGTTTCTCACCCTTATTGGTCCTGGCCCTATCACTATTGCTCCCTCGTCTCCATAGCCAGTTAGTGTAAAAATCCGAGTCCCAATGTAATATGTATAGAGTGCGTATTTGGGTTAGGAGTGTTCCGAGCTTTTCTTGGCTATAATGTAGGTTGCTAGGGATAGGGCAAATGCTAGCCCTACTAGATACTTGTTGCCTGTGACGGCGATAATTCCTATTATTGAAAGGGCTATTCTCCATGCCTTGTTCTTTATTGGCCCGCCGAAGTATCCTGCAAATCCTGCGCTGGCCGTTATGACTACGGCTGTTATAGTTACTAGGCTCCATATGAAGTCAGTTACACTCATGTAGCCTTCTAGTACTGGTATGACTAGCATAGCAGGGTTAACTGCGAATACGAATGGTAGTACGTACTTTGTGAAGCCGAATCGTGTCGCGTTTACAGCAGTTTTCCAGAAGTCAGATCTCGCAACTGTCGCGCCTGCGAATGCTGCTAATGCTACTGGCGGGGTAAGGTCTGCTAGGATTCCATAGTAGAATACGAACATATGCGCTCCAAGTATTGCGGCTTTCTCGGGTAGGCCTAGCATTGATGTTGCAGCTATGACTACTGCTGAGGCTCCGATTAGGCTTGTTATGACGTAGTTCGCCGTCGTCGGGACGCCCATTCCTACCAGTATGCTTAGCATGCCAATGAGTAAGAGTAGAATGTAGATGTTGTTGTGGGCGAATTCCACTAGCCTTTGTCCGAGCATTGTGCTTAATCCAGTTAGTGTGAGGCTACCCTGCACCACGCCTGCGAGTGCCGCTGCCATAAACACTGGTACACTATTCCTAACGGCCTGTTCTACACTGTCTAGTATAACGTGGGCGAACTTCCTGTATTCTCGGGTTAATATGAGCAGAACTGACAAGATTAGGAAGAACATGCCCGTGAAGTATACTGTTGCCCTCAGATTCATACCTGCGAAGTAGGCGATCAGGCCAATGACGATTATCGAGATAGTGTAGGCTATCTTGTATGAGAGTTTACCTTCGAGGGCCCATGCAGCAGCTATCAATGCCAGGCTGAGGCTTGCTACAACGCTGTGTTGTGGCGGTAGCCTTAGGACTAGTAGTACTGTGATCAACACTATGGGGCTTAGTAGGTATATCTTCCCGAGCATTGCCCTAACGTTTGGCAACTGTTCCTTTGAGAGCCCCCTCAAACCGAGCCTCTTTGCTTCCAGGTCTACAAAGTAGTAGAGGCTCATGAAGTAGATAGTTGCTGGGATAAATGCCGCTATTACTATGTCGCCGTAAGGCCTGCCTATGAAGCTCGCCATGATGAATGCTGCTGCACCCATTATCGGGGGCATTATCTGGCCTCCTGTACTTGCGCTGGCCTCGACTGCTCCAGCTACTTCTGGTGGGAATCCGCTTCTCTTCATCAATGGTATAGTGAAGGTTCCCGTTGTGAATACGTTAGCTACACTGCTTCCGGAGAGCATTCCCATGAAGCCGCTTGATACTATTGCTACCTTCGCAGGACCTCCAGGCTTGTTGCCGAAGAGTCCTAGCATGAGGGTGGTTATGTATTCTCCTATTCCTATCCTCTCAAGGAATGTTCCGAAGAATAGGAAGGCGAAGACGTATGCCGCCATCACTTGGAATGGTATATTGAAGAGGCCGTAGCTTGAATAGTACATGTCCTTGGCCCACTTGAGGCCTATGTCGTATGGTGAGAGGAATGTTGATGTTTTCCAGTAGAATAGGTAGTAGCCTAGGAAGAAGGCTACGACTCCGGCCAGCCATGGGCCCACCGCTCTCCTGGTGAGCTCGAATGCAAGCAGGGTCCCTATCATTGCGAAGATTAGAGCAATATTCTCGCTTCCCGGAGGTAGTTCGCCCTCATTGGCCTCAACGTATGCGCCTAGATGGGCCTGGTAGATGAAGGCTATCAACGCGAGTGCTGCTAGTATGATATCGTATATTGGTACCCTGTCGACGTATTTCTTCTTGTATTCTATTAGCTCCTCATCTGATGCCTGTAGGGGTGGCCTTCTAACTGGGAATATTAGGAAGCCTACGCTGATGATGGATGCCATGACTAGGCCTAGTACAGATCTACTTGAAACGTGTAGCGTCTGTCTTATCCAGTTGGCTACTTGTGGAAAGCCCAGTGATTCAATGAACTGGGCGAAGGTCGTGTAGAAGTTCATAACGTAGAGGATCTCTATGAGGGCCATGAATAAAGCTAATCCGAATACCACCCATTTGACTACTCCAGTCCTAGCCCTCATTTGAACGACTGAGAATGGGGTTAGCTGTGTACTTTTTTGCTGGTTAGCCACAGTTGTCCCCTCTGGTTTCCCATTAATTATTCGTTAGTGGAGTGGAATCCTAGGTCCTATTAAGAGTATAACTTTCAGTGGACCAGCTCTCTTCCGGGTTTATGGTTCCACTTTGATTACTCCATGAGTGAACTGTTTGCATATCGTTGTTGCCTTGCCATCCTGCTTGAGTACTATCGTTCCGTTGAACTCTGGGTTGCCTAGGATTTCGATCTCCTTTCCGATATTGTAGTGGATTTCATACACTAGGTATCCGTTCTCTGTGTGGAATGTTCCGTTGAATTCTTCGGCAGAGTATGGGTGTCCTGCGCCGAAGGATTGTGATTTTGCCTGGATTAGTATTAGGCCGTTGGGTGTGACGTTGTATACTTCTATTATGGGTGTCTTTTCCACACTATGTATCCACTGGTATTCGAGGATAGTGTTGGGCTGGATGTGTATTTTCGTTGTGTTTTCGTCGCATGTGATTATTAGCTGTGAACTAGTGCTTCCTGCTAGTTTTCCGCTTAATACGTGCCATGCTGAGAAGCCTATGAGAATAATTATTATTAAAAAAATTATGTTTTTAGATTTCAATTAGTCTCTTCCCCATTACCACGATTATCCTGTTGGCTTGAACTCGTCGGGTACTGAGAGTCCCTTCTCCTGGTAGTACTTGTAGGCGCCAGGGTGTAGTGGTATGCTTAGCCCGTCTAGGGCGTGGTCTAGGCTTATGTACTGTACGCTCTGCTTCTGGACCTTTTGCTTGAGTTCGTCAGCGTGCTCGAATAGTATCTTGACCATCGTGTATACTACGTCGTCTGGGACGTCCTTGTGGACTAGTAGCATGCTCATTACGGCTACCGTCTGTACGTCTTCATTTACGCCCTTGTATGTTCCAGCGGGGATCACGACTTGGGCGTAGAATGGGTACTTCTGCTTTAGCGCCTGGTAGATGTCTGTTGGTACTGGTATGATCTTTATGTTGACTTCGGCTGCTAGTTGTTCGACTGCGCTTGTGGGTATACCGGCGGTTAGGAATGCTGCGTCTATGTTTCCGAGCTTCAGGTCATCTACTATCTCTGAGAACTTCTTGTACTCAGGTATGATCTGATCCCATACTCCTGCGGCCTCTAGAATCTGCCTTGCGTTCCAGTAGGTTCCGCTGCCCTCTGCTCCAACAGCGACCTTCTTGCCAGCTAGGTCTTGTATTGAGTTGATGCCGCTGTCTGCGAGGGTGACTATTTGTATGGTTTCTGGGTATAGGACTGCTGCTGCCCTAATACATGTCTGTGCGTTACCCTCGAAGTCAGCGATTGTGGTTCCGTGGTATGCGTAGTAGGAGATGTCGTTCTGTGCTAGTCCAGCGTTCGCGACGCCTGAGCATATGTCTTTTATGTTGGCTACACTCGCTCTACCCTCTAGGGCTCTTGCATCAATCTTACCATCACTGTACTTGTTGAGTAGTTCTGCATAGGCTGTTCCTACTGGGTAATAGGTTCCTGCGGTGCTTCCAGTTAGTATGGTGACTTTGGTGGCTTGTCCTTGTCCCTGCATTAAATAGTATGCCGCGCCTATGATGATTATTATGACTACGAGGACTGCGATTATCGTGGTCGTGGATGCTCCTCTTCTCCTGGACACTATTTATGCACCCTTTTCCTTTCGTGTTCTGTTTTTATCATGGATTCATTTATTGAGATATATATAGATTCATGAGATTTAACGATTTGATAGAAATAGTTAAGGATAAAGAGTTGATTTAGGGTGGGTTAGTAGACCACCCTACTTATCTTGATGCTTCTAGCAGCCTCGTATATTCTGGTCCAGTCTTCTCGCGAGAGCCTCCAGCCCATGGCGCCAGCGTTATCCTCTACTTGCTTCGGGGTCTTTGCACCTGGTATTGGTACTACTACGTCGCTGTACATGATCAACCAGTTTAGGACTACCTGGGCCGGGGTCTTCTCGTATTTTGCTGCTATCTCCTTGATGATGTCAGATACCTTCATGATCTGCTTATAGTTGTCTGGGTGGAATATTGGGTCTCCCGATCTAACGTCTTGTAGCTTCTCAATGTCCTCTAGCGTGTACTTGCCTAGAACTGCTCCTTTAGCTAGTGGGCTCCATGCGAGTAGAGTCATATCGTTCTCCTCGACGTAGGGGAGTATTTCTTTCTCCGCCTCTAGCTCTACCGGGTTAAACCTGACCTGTACTACTTCTACGTCGGCTCTTGCCAGGCATGCCCTAGCGGAGTCGATGAGTTCTACTGGGTGGTCGCTTAATCCTATCGCGTTGATGAGTCCCAGGTTCAATAGACGCTCCAGTGCCCTCATGTACTCGCATGTTGGTATGTTGTGCCAGCAGGGTGGCCAGTGTACCTGCATCAAGTCGATGTAACTCGTCTGTAGCCTCTCGAGGCTCCTCTTCGTGGCCTTGAATACGTCGTCGTAGGAGAGCATTTCGCCCGGTATCTTCGTGGCTATTACTATCTCATCTCTTTTCACACCTAGCTCTTTCAAGGCTCGACCTATGAACTGCTCGCTCATCCCGCGGCCGTAGACTATTGCAGTGTCGATCAAGTTTATTCCGAGTTCTAGTGCTTTCGCTAGGATGTCTCTGGCTCTCTCATACTCTGTTACTCCCCAGGACTGGCTGAACTGCCATGCGCCTAGTCCTATCCTGGAGACCCTTATCCCGGTTGATCCGAGTTCTGTGTACTCTATCTTTGACATGGAGGATCTACCCTCGCTTTATATCGGGTACCAATATAGTGGATAATATGTGGATATACTTATCCGTGTATTTCCTCTGCTAGCCTCCTGTAGAATTCCACGCTCTTCACTAGATTCTCTATGACGACGTGTTCGTCGGGCCCATGGATGTTATATCCGAGGGGACCATAATCTATCGCCTCAACCCCGTGTGGGCTGAAGAATCTCGAGTCACTTGCACCTCCCGCCTCTATGGGCTCGGGATTGAGTCCTAGAGATGCGTTGGCACGTGCGGCTATCTTTACTATGCGAGCGTCTCTTGATGTGTATAGGTATCCACCGCCTCCCGTGACTTCTAGTTTACCATTATCGAGGGTTTCCCTCAATATCTGTGATAGGACTACTTGGATGTTGTCCTTTGATGACAACATCGCCCTTATGTCTAATACTACAGTGTGATAGCCATCTTTGTACTCGTACATGTTGGGGTTGATTGAAACTCCATAATCACTGTACATCTCGGTGGGTATAGGAGCCCTGACTATCGGAATAATCGACTTGACGAGCCTCGTTAACCCCTCGTCTACCTCTACGCTTCCCTCCCCGCCAACGTTGTAGTGTAGTGTGACTTTCCGTGGTAGCACGTTGCTCTTCACCCACTCCCCCTCTACGCCTACCAGTTCTACTTCATTGTCCCGGAGCCAAAGACTGGCTTCAACGAAGGCATGGGTATCTACGCCTGGAACGAAGTATGCTGAGTGCATCGTCTTCCTCTGCTTGATAATGGTTTCGAACGACTTCGATCCCTTAGAGCCTCTAGTTACCCTCTTCTCGTTCTTTACACTGATCTTAGCCTTGAAGGCATTACGCCTCCTAATGATTATCCTTGATAGGCTCCCATCCCCGTTCACGAGGTAGTCTGGGAATAGGCCTTCCTTCTCCAGCATTTCGGCTATTCTCTTGGCTCCATTCGCCCCACCTACCTCCTCGTCTCCTGTGAAAGCTATGATGACTGTGCCCTCGCGCGGTTTGTAGTCTCTGAGGGCGATTGTTATCGCCGCAATGTTTGACTTGTCATCGGCTGAGCCCCTACCGTAGAGTCTCCCATTAGTTACTAGGGGCTTGAAGGGGTCGGTCATACTCCACCCTGGCCCTGGCGGCACGACATCGAAGTGTGCTAGGAATAGTGTAACTGGCCTACCCTCACCCAGGACTGCGAGGAGAGAGGGGGTCCCTTCCCATACAATCAAGTCAGTCTCCAAGCCGTATTCTCTGAGGAGTCTCCCTATCTTCTCCGCCTCGTCAACACCCACCTTTAAGCCCTTGGAGGGGTCGTTGACGGTTGGAATCTCGACTAGTTTAGATAGTAGTTCGACGACTGGATTCGCGGCCAAGATCTTCAACCCCTTCTATGTGAAGCCGTGGTTAACACTGAATAAAACCCCAGTTCATTATCCTAGTAACAATATGGCGATGAGGAGGGCCTAGTAATCCGAGGCACTCGAGCCTATGAGGCTAACTGGGACTACCCCCTGAGCCGAGTATCTCCATTATGCCTTCTCTGATTAGTGAGACTGCGAATCCTGCCAGGATTAGGCTCATGAACTTGTCGATGAATAGCGCCCCGTGTCTGCCTAGGATCCTCAACAGGTAGCTAGCCGAGGCTAGGATCGGGTAGGATATTATTATGTTGAGTGTGGTAGCCGCTAGCGCGGTTGGCAGGCCGTAGACGTACTTGATGTATATAACTGTCGATATCGATCCGGGCCCAGCTAGTAGCGGGGTTGCTAGTGGGAAGATAGCGACTGAGGAGGGCTCACCCCCTGACGCTCCAATGTGGATCTCGAATATCGCTGCGACAGCGTATATACCGAGGATAATGCCCGCGGCAATCTTGAAGTCTGCTATTGTCACGTGTAGGATCTTGAACAGGATATCGCCTATCAGAGCGAATGCTAGGAGCATCGCGAAAGCAAATACTATGGCCCTCCTAAGCACTAGAGGCCTATCAGACTCGGCTACCCGAATGATCACGGCCTGGTAATAGGGTAGTATTCCGAGTGGATCTAGCACTACGAATAGCATGAGGTATGGCATTGGATCCGTTGACGGCATTAAGTCCAACACAGCTGCACCAAGGACGCTAGAATGGAAGATATCGACTTAATGAATCTACAAGCATATTCCGTGAGCAGATACTGCCCGTATAATCAAAGTAGAGGATGATGTGACGCCTCTCGCGCCGCTTCAAGGAACGGCCCAACACGCCTAGGCGGTTACGTCCAGCCACCCGCGGACTAGGCCCACCCTATGACTCTGGGCCCTCTAGGGCCCCGCTACGGGCTACATCGTTATACGTCGTGCAGCCCGCCCCAGGGTGAGTACCCCTGCGGCCTCGGGCGATTGGGAGCGGCGGGCTGAACTCCTCGGGGGCCGAGCCCCCTTGGAGCTTACACCCCCGCCCCATCAACCCCGTCTTCTACGGGAGCCCTCGCCGCCCCTTTCGGGGCGGATGGCCGCCTCTTTTCGGGGAGGGGTTCCCGCTTAGATGCTTTCAGCGGTTACCCCACTGCGGCGTGGCTGCCCGGCTCTGCCCTGCCGGACAACCGGTACACTAGAGGCCGCGGCGCCCCGTTCCTCTCGTACTAGGGGCACCTTCCCCTCAGGCGGCCGACACCCCCCGCGGGTAGAGACCGACCTGTCTCACGACGGTCTGAACCCAGCTCACGTTCCCCTTTAATGGGCGAGCAGCCCCACCCTTGGCGGCTGCTGCACCGCCAGGATGGGAAGAGCCGACATCGAGGTAGCAAACCGCGGGGTCGATGGGGGCTCTCGCCCGCGACGACTCTGTTATCCCCGGGGTAACTTTTCTGTCGTGCCCGGCCCCCACCGAGGGGG
>WAKH01000070.1 GCA_015523485.1 Thermodiscus sp.
CTTTGAAGACCTCCTTCCACACCCGGCTCTCGGCTCTAGTTGAGAACCTGGGTCCCTCAATACAGACGTAGGTTCCCTTAGAGTGTATAGTGTAGCCTAGCTCCTGTGTCGCCTTGACTATCTTCTCCCTTAGGTCGTCGCAGAATGGATCCGCCATGCTGACATGAGCCGTTATAGGTCCGTCGAAGAACGTGTACTCTCTCTTCTTCGTCATGTCAATGAACTGGTCTGGTACAACGAAGTCTCCTGGCCTGTAGTCCTCACGGAGACTGCCCACTGCTGAGACGCTTATGATCCACTTAACACCTAGACTCTTGAGGGCCCAGATGTTTGCCCTATAGTTTATTCGGTGAGGTGGAATTCTGTGTCCTCTCCCATGTCTTGGGAGGAATGCCACCTTTACGCCCTTCACATTCCCGACTATTATGAAATCGCTTGGCTCGCCATAGGGCGTGTAGACCCTCACCTCGACAGGGTCTTCAACTATTCCTGGATCGTATAGTCCACTCCCACCAATAATGCCTACATGGGCCTTAACGTCCTTGGGCCTGGTAACTGGTCCAGTAATGTAAGACATGTGTATCACCGTGATGAGATGTAGGCTCGCCCCCGTATATCTAGTTAATCCAGGAGACATAGCCTGCCGTCCTAACTGCCATAGTGGCGTAGATCCCCCTAGGCAGGGTAATCCACACTATCGCCTTGTTGCCTGCAGGACGACATGAAGCCCTACAAGCCTCTACTGCAACAGGCCTCATCGGCGCATCCTTTGGGAGGAGCGTCCAGGGAAGACCCTCATCCCTCACAACTCTTCGCGCCAACCCTGCCCACTCGCCTCTAGAGTTTAGCAATTTTCTAGATGGTAGTCTTGCAATCCAAGCTCTCCCTTCGCCAGGACATAATGCCCTCGTCCTTTTCTCATATAGCGGAGGTTCTCCCGGCTCCTTATACACGGCACTTAGCATCCGGTTCCATATGTAGGATTGGAGAGCGTCCCTCGCGATAGAGTAGGGCACATGACGAGTTATTGCGTAGGGGTCCGTTTCTCTTTGAACAGATCCTATTCCACTTGTCTCGTAGCCTTCACGGTATTCTATTTGGAAGGGATACGTGAAGAAATACTCCTTGAAGAGTAGTCCGGGCGATGGCAACCCTGCTAACAGCCCGATAATGTGAGTGTTAGGTCTTTCTATTCCAAATCTCTGTGGACCGTAGAAGCCCGGCACTATTAGGTTGTCGAAGGCTTCGCAGAACTCCCTTACTTCGCCTTCAATAACATTAACTGTTATCCTGAAGTTATTCCATAAATGAGAGCCGAGCCTTGGAGACTTGGCGCGCCTACCCACAAGCCATGCCTTAAAATCTTCTCCTTGAATGAGGCGTGGATACCTTTCGGGATTTGAGACTAGAATGTATTGGTAAGCGACTGCTTGTGCGTCCTTCAACCCCATGAAGGATACATCACCGCCTGTAGCGGTTCGTATTTGCTTTAGCAGTCTTTTTGTCGAGATACCCGTTTTCTTTACCCAGTAGACCAGCCAGGGACCCTCTCTGTCGGTCTTTATCCGTCTCTCTGCTACTATGAACCCGGTCGGCCGATTTATCGAGACAACTACACTTGTTTTGGGTTTGAATCGTATCCCCCATACCTCTTCAAGTATCCTGGCAATCGTTATTGAGCTAGTCAACTAGGCATAGCCCCATAGATGTAGACGCCTTCGTAAAGGTAATTATTCTTCCATTGCCTAAGGGATTGTTTGAATATGGCCGCTGTGACTGTGCCCCTACTCGCGGAGGCCGGGTGGCAGAGCCGGCTGTTGAAGAAGTGGTCCTCATCGATGATAGGAGCGGCCTAGAATAGCTTCAGGTGGCCTGTTATCCTATCGACTAGCTCTTCTGGAGCGGGACCCACTGCAACCGCAGTTTTAGTGCCTGGCGGGAGTTGAGTGTGGCCCGCGTCAGCTACGAGGCTCGTTGGTAGTCCCTCTATCTTGGCCTTCTCATAGATCTCTAATAGCTCCTCTAGACTTTCTACACGTAGTACTATCTTCTTCTGCCCCTCAATCCTCCATTTATCCAGCCATTCCTTCCACTCTCGACGCCGTGATGAGAGTATGGAGAATACGGCCTCACATGAAGCATGCGCTGCTTGAGCAGCTGCTTTACCCTTTCCCATGTTCAGGTCCCGGCGTAATACAATTGCCTGTTTTACCGCCAATCTCCATCTCCGTGAATGCTCTCGAATAGTTGGGAGTTATTTAGACTGTTATTGTAAAATCCTAGAGATGGTGTCCCCAGTATGGTAAGGTTCTCGCTTGTTATTACAAGCGATAGAGTGTATCGGGGAGAGAAAGAGGATAAGATTACTCCATTTGTATCAAAATACCTAGCCGAGAAGAATCATATACTGGCGTATAGAGCAGTGGCGCCTAACAACACCTCATTGATTAGATCAGCTGTGCTCGACGCTGTAAGTAGGAGTGACATTGTGATTGTCACTGGTGGCACGGGTATATCTAACAGGGATCTCAGTGTGGATGTGGTTGAACGCATAGCTTCCCGGAGACTTGAGGGTTTCGGAGAGATTCACCGTATGAAGAGTATGGAGAGTGTTGGCCTTAGAGCCATCTTGTCGCGCGTATCGGCTTACCAAATAGGGTCCTCACTGGTTATCGTGTCTCCAGGTAGCCTAGACGCAGTTAGAGTAACTCTTGAGATCATCATTGAGATAGCTGAGCATGCTAGGGAGATGGCTCACGGAGTTAGCCATTGGGAGAAGCATAGGGACGAACGGAAACACTCTTAAGCTCCACTACGTATATACGGGGTTATAAGGGAAGAGGAGATGCCTAACGACTTCATAGTAGGAAAGCACGTGTATGGCAGCCTCTACGGAATACCGAGAGAACTGGCCGAGAACGAGGAGTACTTGAGGGAATTAATGAAGCGTGCTGTAGAGGCTGCTGGAGCAACACTAGTAGAGTTAAAGAGCTGGAGAATCGAGGGTGAAAAAGGAGGGGTCAGCGTAATAGCATTAGTACTAGAGAGTCACCTAGCCCTACACACGTGGCCAAACTATGACTATGCTACGTTTGACGCCTACACATGTGGGGATGAGGCCGATCCATGGAAGGCATGGGACTTGATACTGAAGGAGTTGAAGCCGAAGTACTATACCGTTCATTATACTGATAGGAGTCAGAAACCGATCCCCTACAATCCATGAGCATGACTTCTTCGTGTCCTAATAAATTAGAGGGCCTTGTGTAACTCCTTCTAGAGGATTTGTTATTTCTTAATTGACTGAACGGTGAATATCACGTATTTACCGTCAACTGGGTTTTTGAAAGCTCCCACAACTGAGAGCTGGCTTGGTTCAACAGTACTAGTCATGAAGAAGTATAGTGATTTCTTCTCGAAGGGTTGTAGTGTAATGTTCCACATAGGTATCGCCAAGTTATCGGGGATCCCTCCAACGCGAGCTCTCGCAATGTCCAGGAATGAGACTCCCTCTAAGAAGACTGTTACATTGGATGCGTAGTAGCCAATGTTGTTAACATCCACGTCGTTTGGTAGAGGTAAACCGTTGAGGTTATTGGCTGCATAGTAGTCGTAGAGGTCTGCGCATGACATTATATTATTGAACTCGATAGTGTTTACTCCATCGAGCATCTCCACTATACCATCACCGTTGGCGTCTTCGACGAGCCACGTATACAGTTTTCTCGCGGGAGTGGGGCCCGTGTAATCTACGGGTGTTGCGAGAATTGAGTTGTCTATCGATAACCCACCAACACTCGTACCAACGGGAAGGATCGTTAGGTAGAGCCTCATTGGATCGCCCGCACGGTTTACTACACTAATCATGGTGCAGTATTGGTACTCGTTGCTGATATTGCTGGTCAAGTATACTTCAACATAGATATTGATATTATTGGTGTATTGTGAGTAAATATCGTATAGGGATTGTCTGACCCCTTGCTGAGCGTATATACTTGCAAAATACCCATAGAGTGCGAGTGCAATTGTCAATGTCGCAGCGACTAGGATCATTAGTGATATAACGTTGGCCTGGCCCCTCCTTCTGCCCCTGCTAGAATTCATAGCAAAGCCACCAGCTTCCTATGTTTGCTTAGCCCTACTCGTCGTATTATCCTTTTATGCTTAAACCGAATCAATGAATCTACATTCTCCACAAGTGAAATATATCACTACTGGGGCTCGTATAAGTAAGTGAGCCAGGTGACAATTATTGCCTAAAAGAACGAGGAGAGGTCAATCAGAAGTCATTGGTGGATTAATAGTTCTAACGCTACTCTTCATGTTCGCCATACCCGTGGTAATGAACACCTACTACTCCATGATCAAAACTGGAGAAGAAGTAAAAACATCACTACATCAGGAGAAAACCAGCTTCAACGAGAAACTAAGTGTCGGTCCTGTAAATCCAAACAGCGAGTTGGCTCAAAGGGCAGGATGGATTCCCGGAGTATGGATTAACAATACGGGAACAGTGAGTGTTACACTCGATAAGTTATACTTAGTCGACGTCTATAACGATACGATTTACAAGGTATACGACTTAAAATATGCGAGACCCCTCAATACTCCCGACATATCAAAGATGCTCATAGATGTAAAAGCTACCGGTGTCGCCTCACCTCCGCCACCGACTGGGCAGGCTATTACTCTACAGCCAGGAGAGACCCTACTTATAGTATTCAATACAACATTTCTTAACATAGCTCCAAACGTTATCGTCCTTGTAGAATCTACAAACGGTATTTTACACCCGGTGGCCGGAGCTACAGGTACCCAAACCCTCTATCCTGGCAGACCTTCCACTGGTGGAGTGCAAGGGCTTTGGAGGGGTATATTCGCTCCACAAAGTGGCTTCAGCCTGAGAGGATACAATGAGCTTTCTAAATATGGTACATATTATGCATGGAGGCCTCCTATATTCGTCCAGACAGTTTCGGCCAGCTGGTGGAATTGGCTTAACCCAACAGCAATAGACTATACACATAGCTTCATATACGAGGATCCAGAGTACCCGGGGTTATACATGCTGGACATCGGATCATATGATTCCTTTTTCCTCTATATTGAGACGCCAAATGGCTATGACTACCTCTATATCGATTATGATTACACGATTTACATTCATGGGTTTGTAGGAACGTATGACACTGGTAGGGGAACATACATTAGTGGCTATGCATATGAAATCCTAGTCTACGACGATAGGGGTAAACTAATTTATCATTATGGACCCTATGACCCGGTCGACCTTGGTTCAAGAGGTATTACGGAGTCAGATTTCGATGGAAACGGTATACAAGAGATAACATTCTACTCCTACTTGAATGGACCAACATATACTAGTAGTCAGAGGATAAACAATGATGCAGACGGTGACGGTAACTATCTAACAGACTCTCTTGTATGGACGTACATGGTAGCTAGGGACATAAGTGGAGTAGATTACGTTAAGGTAACAGTGAAGCTAAACTACTACTGGACGACAACATTCACGAGAACGGGCTGTCCAGATTGGAATTACAGGCATTTGAAAGTGTTCTCAATAGTCGTATGGAAGTATAATGATAGTACTGGTTCTTGGGAAGTCGCCCAATACCAGAACTATGGATATACCAGTGAAAAGCCAGTACAGTTCCAGAAAACCGCGATATTCCCATTAGAACACAACGGCACATACCGTGTAGGAATAATGATATACGACAATTACCGAGACTGGGATGGCTATGGCTACCAGTGCTGGACCGACTTCACAATGAGCCTAGAGCACATGATCGTCGAATACGGAGTATACAACCCATTATTCCAGGAGAGCCCGCCACTATACATAGTAGCCATACCAGATCCAACTAAAATCGGCGACATAGGCGAGCTAGACTACATGAACGCCTTCAACATAACCGACGTATCAACCGCCAAGGTACTAGCTCAGCAGAACCTCCTAAACAAGCTGACCGAAGAATTAAACTATGCAGGAATCGCCGGCTACACTATTATCAGGGATGCAAGCAGCCTATGCAACCTCCTGTTATCAACTAACCCGCCGAAATATGGCATCATAGTATGGCTCCAAGGTAACGTGACCCCGACAGACGTCGTCGGTGGACTATGTAATGCAAACTACAACACGATAGTAGACAAGCTCAGAGCAAACCACTGGGTTCTCGTATGGCCATTCGGGAAACCCTTCGGCGACATTACTGCAACATACACCTTCAACAGTAGAGTGGTTGTTGATGGACCAGGTAACTATACCGGGAATATAACCGACGCTGGAATATACATGAGGAAAAAGGCATATGCTTTCTACCTGCTAAACAGCGTCTTATTCAAGTATCAGGTCATAGTTGATACAGCCTATCTAATAGAAAATGCCACCTTCTACACAACAGGCACAAATACGTATGGGACCGTGGCGTTCTGGGTAATGGACCCGTCATACACTGTCAAAGAGGGCGCAGTTGTCCTTAACCCGGTACACATAGACTGGGACGGCACAGGCGATGGAGCACTACCAGAAACCGTAGTACAGCAAACAGTCTACTCCTCCTTAATGGCATGGATCGAAACCGTACAAAACACATAACACAATCTTTCAAAATACTAGACATGTGCGTGTATCAGCCAGTGTACAAGTACACTGGAGGATGAATGAGGATGCTTTTACTATCAAGTATCCTTATACGAGCTATGCATAATTAACAATAGTAAAAATTCTATTACTTCAATTGTAACTTGTGTTGACTATTGTAAGCGTTGTAGATAACTGTTGCCGAGATTATTGCGAGTGACACACTCCACATTGCCATTAACCGCTC
>WAKH01000071.1 GCA_015523485.1 Thermodiscus sp.
ACCGTCACGATACTTGGCTTTGTGACAAGGTAAGTTTCACTCTCAAATGCTATATTCATGAGCTTCCTGTATCCGATCTTCTCTATGGATGGTCTGTCTAGCACTATCCAGCCCGGATCGACTCTTGGCAACTATTAGTCCCCGCATATTTTGATCCCGCTAGAAACTATATTCTTCGTCTTCTCCCCTCTATGAATTGGGCCGATGAAGAGACGTGTAAGGACCGACACAGGGACATGGAGAATAACCAGGCTGATGAGGCCCGGATTCTAGTGGAGTAGTATTAACATGGGCTAAATAGAAACTCTACTCTCTAGTTAAAGCATGGTTTTCGTAGGTGATGTGTAATGGCTCGGCTAGTCTTAGTTGAGGGAATGGGTCCTCTTAGATTCAAGCTTGAGGACGGATCAACGATCTCCATATGTACATGTGGACTTTCGAGAACCTTTCCATTATGCAGTGGAAAACACGTCATGATTCAGGATGAAAAACCGGAATCCGTCTACGTTTACGACGATGGGTACAATAGGCTGGGGATAGTGGATCAGATAACAACGCTTGATGGAAAGAAAATATCTCCTACAAGAATTAAAAAATTAAGGTATACGCGGGGCCAGGTCTAGGTTTTAAGGAATTTAGACGTGTAGGGGCTCTCTCCAGGTGCTCTCCGCCTGAAGTGACCGCTCGGCTTACCCGTTAAAAGCTCCTCGAACCAAGCCTCATGCTCTATTTCCTCGTGTAATATTGCGAGGGCTAGGTCACTAGTTCTATGATCTTTGCCCTGTACATATTCTAGTATCTCAGTGTATACTCCTACGGCACACCTCTCCGCGTCTAGCAGAACTTTTAGTAGGTTTTCGATCGTTGGATTGTCAGGTAGCTTGGCGTCTGAACACGACGCAATGCTTGAGAACTCCTTTATGTCGTTTGGAAGTTGGCCTCCTAACTCGTATATTCTGATGACCAGTGCTTCGAAGTGATTCCTATCTTCAATCCTAGCATCCTCTACGATCTCTTTTATTGCCTCTCCCTCGAGGCCTGCGGCATTCATTCTCAGGATTGTATAGTAGTAGTATGTTGTGAATTCTGCGGCTGCGGCCCTTACTAGAAGGTCCAATAGCTTGTCAACATCTATTCCAGCTTGTCTGATTAATTCAATATTTCTTCTTGCCATGTGTAATCCCTCTTATCGTATACAGTAGTAGCATTTTAGTAATAAAAAGAAGAATATATACTGTATATATTATTTTCATTAGAATTCTCTTTTCAATGATTTAATAAAATAAGTAAAGCCATGAGATAATATTAGGATAAGCCATACACATGCACCTTTAAATGCATACTCCTACTGTTTCGCATAGTGGGAAGGTGAGATCGCTTGAAGCTGTTCGAGTATGAAGCAAAACATATCCTATCGCAGAAGGGTGTCAAGATACCAAGAAGTGTCCTCATTGCACCTGGAGACGACCCACTGGCCAAGATGGAGGAAGCAGGCCTCAAACCACCAGTCGTTGTAAAAGCACAGGTTCTCGTAGCTGGGAGAGGAAAAGCTGGAGGAATCAAAATGGCTAAAACCGAGGAGGACGTCAAAAACATAGTCAACGAACTATTCAACAAGCCCATCAAGGGAATAGTGCCAAAGCTACTCTTGATAGAGGAGGCGATTCCCCACGAGACAGAGCTCTACGCTGCAATAGTACTAGACAGGAGCGAGAGGAAACCCGTAATCCTCGCAAGCAAGTATGGAGGAATGGACATCGAGGAAATATCCCGTGAAAAGCCTGAGAGCATAGTACGGCAACATGTAGACCCATTCATAGGCCTAAAAGGATACCAGGCAAGGCTAATCGGTAAGAAGATAGGTCTAAGTGGAAAAGCGCTAGCGAGCTTCGCCAAGTTCCTAACAGCACTATACGAGGCATTCACAGAATATGATGCTGAGCTTGCCGAGTCCAACCCGCTAGCCCTCGTTGGAGACGAGGTCATACCACTAGATGCAAGGATGATAGTAGACGACAACTCGCTATACCGCCATCCAGAGATAGCCAAGGAGAGGCTAGAGGAGTCAGGAGAGTATACCGAGTGGGAGATCAAGGCGAGAAAAATGGGCCTAGGATTCGTCGAATTAGACGGGGAAATTGGAATCATAGGCAACGGAGCAGGTCTAACAATGACGACAATGGATCTAGTATACGAGTTCGGCGGAAAACCAGCTAACTTCCTCGACATAGGAGGAGGAGCCAGCGCCGAGCTAGTAAAGAAGGCGGTATCGTTCCTCATCGAATATCCAAAGGCTAAGAAGATCTTCATCAACATATTCGGCGGTATAACGAGAGGAGACGAGGTGGCGAAGGGCATCGTTAAGGCCCTCGAGGAACTAGGAGATGTCTCAAAACCCATAGTCATTAGGCTAGCCGGGACGAAGGCAGAGGAGGGTAAGAAGATACTCGAGGAGGCCGGCATAGCGGCCTTCACTGACCCGATTGAGGCGGTTAAGAAAGTAATTGAAATGTAGGAGGTGGTCTAGGATGGCGGTATTGTTAGATGAGAATGCAAGGGTCATCGTCCAAGGTATAACTGGTCGTGAGGGATCATTCCACACTAAGCTAATGCTCGAATACGGGACAAAGATAGTTGCAGGAGTCACTCCAGGAAAAGGAGGTCAGACCGTCCACGGAGTCCCAGTATATGATACAATGGAAGAAGCGGTAAAGGAGCATCCAGAAGCTAACACTTCAATAATCTTCGTCCCCGCAAGATTCGCGCCAGACGCGGTCTACGAGGCAGTAGACGCTGGGATGAAGCTGGTAGTAGTAATAACAGAGCACATACCAGTCCACGAGACGCTAAAGTTCGTAAACTACGCGAAGCAGAAGGGTACGGTCATTATCGGCCCCAACTGTCCAGGAATAATCTCGCCAGGAAAGGCTAAGGTAGGAATAATGCCCGGAGCAACATTCAAGCCCGGCCCCGTAGGCATAATCTCTAGGAGCGGAACACTAACATACGAGATAGGCTATGCACTAAGCAAAGAAGGCATAGGACAGAGTACAGTAATAGGCATAGGAGGAGACCCAATTATAGGACTCTCATTCACTGAAGCAATGGAGTACTTCGAGAAAGACCCCGAAACGAAAGCACTAGTCCTCGTCGGAGAAATAGGAGGAGACATGGAGGAGAGAGCGGCTAAAATGATAGAAGAGGGCAAATTCACCAAGCCAGTCGTCGCCTTCATAGCAGGAAGAACCGCGCCGCCAGGAAAGAGGATGGGACACGCAGGAGCAATAATAATGATGGGTACAGGGACCTACAAGGGCAAAGTAGAAGCACTGGAAAAAGCGGGCGTAAAGGTAGCGAAAACGCCATTCGAGATACCCGAACTAATCAAAGAGGTCATATAGAGCTACAAACGCTATATCCTCCTCAATCTCCTCCTCCTTTTGGCTTGATATTCTTCGCTTGTTCCAGCCATAACTATTTCATATAGCACAGCAGAATTCTTCCCCTCTTTTGGCCGCAACAATCTGCCCAGCCTCTGGATAAACTGTCTGGGAGAGCTAGTGCCAGATAGGAGGATTCCAACGTTAGCATCCGGAATATCAATACCCTCGTCTCCGACCGTAGTAACCACCAGCACCCCGGATTTGGCGTTCTTGAACCTTTCCAGAACAGATGCTCTCCTCCTTTTATCCAACCCGCCATGGAGGAGTAAGCCGTTTATCCTCTTAGCGAACTCCTCGGCCTGGGATTTCAGCTGGGTGAATACAATGATCTTCGAGCCCTTTTTCAGCTCGTCTCGTACAATCTCCTCGGCTTTTCTCAGTTTAGCCTCACTATGCTGGACGATCTTCAACATCTGCTTATGGATTCTTAGGGCTTCAATCGCCTCTTTATCGCCCCGTTTAGCTGCTTCTAATAATTCGTTGAATGTTCTTCCCCTCGCCAGGGCGTGATAGCGCCTCCTAAGCTGATTGTACTTGGTCTTTTCCTTGGGTAAGAGCTCTACCTTCACGGTGCGGATTGTATACACGGCTAGATAGCCCTGTCTTGTCAATTCACCTGGACTGGTTGAATATATTACTCCTCCCAACAGTGGGAATAGTTCAACGTGGCGGCCATCCTCCCTTTCAATCGTAGCTGAGAGGCCTAACTTATAGGGACTCGCCATCCCGATAGCAATAGCTTTGAATTTATCGGCTGGAAGATGATGGGCCTCGTCATAAACTACAAGCGGGAAGTATCTGGTGAACAATTTCACATATCTATAGGCTGTCTGGTATGTGGTGACGGTTATTTGAGAGAGTCTTTTCTCATCACCATAATACGCTCCAACAAGTGATCCAGCGTCGGTGAATCTCCTTATCGAATCAATCCACTGGCGAACCTGTTCCTTAGTGTATACAACAATTAACGTCCTAACCCCTAGTTCCGCGATGCCGGCTATCGCGATAACAGTCTTTCCTGCACCAGTAGGAAGCGCTATTATCCCGTTGTATCTGTTCTCTCGCCATTTCTTGAGGGCTTCCTCCTGGTACGGGCGTAGCTCTCCCCTGAACTCTATTCTCCTGGGTAGTATTGCTTTCGAGCCTAGAAGGCCCACCTCGTCTGTAACGTGGAGTCCTTTCCTCTGGAGTGCAGGTACAACTTTCCCGTATAGGTAGGGTGGGACCCTGTAGGCTTTCTCCTTTCTATCGTAGGGCAGGGCCAGACCCTCTTCAATTAATATATCCTTCAAATATATTCGTGATTTCAGTCGTATCCAGCCATCATCTCCAAAATAAACTTCAACCTTCCTGGCTTCATTCAACGATTTCACTATGTAATCTACATCCTCATCCACGATACTATCGATACTCCTTAGAATAGCTATAACATCATCAGCGCTCAACTCATTCCTCTCTACCCTAGCCTGGTCCAATTCGAAGACAGAATAACCCTCTACACGGCCAGCGTACTTGGCAATCCTCGTTAGCGTCCTAAAGTCCTCCTCTGAGATCCAACCCTTCACTCTGAACCTTATCCTAGGGATTCTCATCTGCGCCACTCACACCTCAAGCATACTCACTTAACAGGCCTGTAAGCCATGATATTGAAGCGTTCAGTGATACCTAATTTTTCTATAAGATTCCTTGGCTTAACAATGGGATCAAAGTCCGTTACTAGCTCTACGCATTCCCTACTAGCTTCTTTTTTAAGCACGACCTTCACGACCTCAGGCTCCTCAGCTAAGCTTAAACCTTTCCTAGAATGTTCATTGCAGAGTTCTACATGGAGCTCGATGGGCCTCATGCAATCTGGCTCGATTAGAGTACGAACGTATATCGATAGTCCACTTTTTTCCAGTATTAAAACGTCAATAACATTGTACTCTCGCCTTGACAAATGAAGCCATAATTCCTCTACTCCATAGGGATCCAATCCTAGATAGGAGATTTCCTCGAGACACAGGCCGGCTCCTGGCGTGGGTTCTAGATCATCGCCACTAATGGCTCTCCTCTTAAAACCGTCTTCACCGCCGGCCAATAGATTTCACCATCGGTTAAGGGTAATTAGCGGGTCGGTGAGGTCACCACTCGCCATCGCCCATTAAAGGGCTATAGTACTCGGCAAATTCCTCATCCCCTCATAAAACACTATACCAGGTAGTTAAAAGGACTAAACCCGACACGCAACAACTGGGTGCGATAAAGTGTCATCGAAGGGCGTCAGGATAAGCAGGGGCGAGTACAAGGCAGTAGCCCAACGCATGAAAGCCCTACAAGAACAGCAGAAGAAGATAGTCGAGAGAATGGGTAAGATAAAGTATAAGATCGCCATTATGAGCAACAAGGGAGGCGTTGGTAAAAGCCTGGTAACGGCGAGCCTCGCAGCAGCATTGGCAGTCTCAGGTAGAAGAGTGGGTGTTCTGGACGCCGATGTACACGGCCCCAGCATACACAAACTCCTAGGATTGCCAACAGGCTTAGGCATGCCCGGTAGGCCAGACGGCACAATCCTACCAGTAGAGGTGCCTCCAGGCGTAAAAGTAGCCAGCCTAGGACTACTGCTACCAGAAGACGATACTCCACTAATATGGAGGGGGCCAATCAAGACTAGTGCACTGAGAGAACTACTCGCCTACACTGACTGGGGAGAGATAGACTATCTCCTAATCGATCTACCGCCGGGTACTGGAGACGAGCAGTTGACCATAGCTCAACTAATCCCGAAGTTAACAGGGTTCGTCCTGGTAACTATTCCCAGCGAATTGTCGAAGGCAATAGTAGTCAAGGGCCTAGGATTCGCCAGGAGATTGAATGTGCCCGTATTGGGCATTATCGAGAACATGTCATATTTCAGGTGTAATGATGGCAGCATACACTATATATTTGGCAAGGGAGCCGCAGAAGAGATAGCTAAACGATACAACATAGAGTTCCTAGGATCAATACCAATAGATCCCAGGATAAGGGAGGCGAATGATAAGGGCAAGATATTCTTCCTCGAATATCCCGACTCTGAGGCAAGCAAGTCGTTCACAAAGATAGCGCAGAGGATAATAGAAATAGTTGAGGCCTCTGCTGAGGTCAATAAATAAACCCTGTAATTTGTGTTAGACGAGTCCGAGCTTTGATGCCAGCTCGGAGGCGCTGTATTCCTTCTTTAACTTGACATACGCTTTCTTTTCTCCCTTAGGGGTTACTAGTATCCTCACCTTGTCTACCTTGACATCGTAGAGTGCTTCGACAGCCCTCTTTACATCTGGCTTTGAGGCCTCTTTCCTGACTATTAGTGTTAGCGTGTTCTCCTCCTCCAGTAGTCTAGACGCCTTCTCGCTCATATGAATCCTGATTATTACCTCTTCCGGCTTCATGGTACATTCACCCTGAACCTAGCCTTCAACTTGTCTAAGGCTCCAGTCGTTATTACTGTGAGCCTGCCCGGCACCCCTCCAGGCGCTAAGTGTAGCACATTCACGTTCCAGGGCTCTGCTATACTCACGCCTGGGAACCCCTTCACAGCCTTTGCGAAGGGCGAGTTATGGTCTTCTACTATGAAGAGGATGCTTACTGGCTGCTTGTACCTCCTACCCCTCATTTTGCCCTTGCCAGCTCTCCATCTTCTTCCCTCTTTCGCCCTGATAATGTCATCGTAAACGCCGATCTTCTCGAGGAGTTGTCTTGCATCGCTTGTCTTCTTTATAGCTTCTAGGACTGTGCTCTCCAGGACTACTGGGAGGTACTTGGCTGTAAACCTGTGTCCGCGGGCTCTTACCATGTCTGGGATTGAGGTGGCTGCTAGGGCGCTCATTGTTGCTAGCCTCTTCTCCTGCTTATTTATCTCCTCGTGGATTCTCTTCTCGACTCTAGGCGGATGTGCTAGCCTTCCTCCACGCGTCATGTTGACTAGCGCTGCCCTCATGCTTCCCCTTATCCTGGGAACCCTCGAGACTCCGTGGTGGGCTCCAAGGCTCCTTGCACTCGTCCTCTTACCAGCCATGGGGTCCCTGCCCTTTGGTTGCAGCGCTGCTGTAAACTCGCTATAGAACGCTCTCCTTATCAGGTCTTTTCTCACGGGTACCCTGAAGACGTCTGGGAGGACTACCTGTCCCGCATCCTCCCCTTCTGGGCTGTAGACGGGTACCGATATGGGGTCCCTCAAATACAGGAATAGTGTCGAGTACACTCTAATCACCTCCTCTAATTACCTTGCTTTGATGCCAGGCTCACGTACACTATCTGTGGCTCCTTTACTCCCATCTTCAGGTACCATGTCGGCGGCCTTACCGGGTGTCTCATCACTATCGGCCTCTTCGGTGTACCTGGTAGGCTTCCAGCGATTAGCGCGTAGGGTCCCCTAACAATACCGTAGTGTAGGAAGCCTCCTGCTGGGGTTATCTCTAACCCGTTTTCACCGTAGGCTAGTATTCTCTTGTTGTACTCTGTTCTCCTGTGGTAGCCCATTTGTCCAGCGGCGGGGATCTCCCACCAGGTTCCTCTACCGTGGCTTCTTGCTCCTACCCTCCTGCTACCCTTCCTGTGCTTGTGCCATCTAGGCAGCTCTTTGACTCCCCATCTCTTCACGGGTCCCTGGAAGCCTTTGCCCTTTGTAACCGCGATGACGTCGATTAATTGTCCTACCTGGAATATCTCGTTGAATCCGAGCGTCTTGCCGAGCTTTGACGTGGCGTACTCGTAGATGGCTTTCAGGTCACTGGTGCCTCCTATCTTGACTTCTAGGAGATCGGGCTTCTTCTTGCTTAATCCGCCTACTAGTTTCGGCTGTGTTGCAATTAGTATTCTGAGTTCGCGTAGGTTGTCGAGCTTTGCCTCTAGCTCCTTTAGCTTCTCTTCTTTGAACTCGCCGAGTGTCGGGATCTTACGCCATAGTTCTAGTTCGCTCGGAGGGTTTGTCCAGACTTCTCCAGCAGTGTAGAGGCCCCTGTTAGGGTCGTATGCGTATCCTCTAACCGCTAGTACATAGACTGGTGGGACCTCAACAACTGTTACTGGTACGAAGATTTCCTGGCCGAAGGTTGGGCTCCCCTGCCTGTCGTCTATCATGTAGACGTGCGTCATGCCTACCTTGTATCCCAGGAATGCCAGTGGTACGGGCTTGCCTAGATTGACTTCTGGCCACGTTTTCACACGTGGCACTAGTCTTGCAGCCCTCTTCCTAGGCGAGTAGCCTAGGCTTCCTCTCCTCGGCGCGCTATGCTTTCTCGCTCCCAACGCAAACACCCATTTGTGATCGTGCCGTCTCCTACCCCTCTAGCCCAAGTTACTTTACAGGTTATAAAGTCTCTTGATCCCCTCATATGCGTTTATGATCGCTAGAGTCGCGCTTATAGCTTCCTCAGATCTAACGGTCCGAGTACCCTGGAACGGGATAGCGTTTACCACCATATGGTATAGTTTCGGGTCAGCATCCTTGCGAACATCTCCTCTCGGCCCGCCGAATACCAGAGCTATCCTATCATGCCTTGCTACTTTATCGAGATGATCTGGGCCAATGCACTCTCCTTTCCGACTCGTACCGACTATTAGAAAGCCTCTCTTCCTTAACCTCCTTAGATAGCGGTCTAGACTGCTTGTAGCATCAACTTTGAACCCCAAATAGATGTTTGTACCACTAGCATCTCGCAGTTGGAGTGTTTCGGGATCGATGATCTCAACAATGACTCTCTGACCTACCCTGTATTCACCTGCTGGCAGTCCCCCAACACCGTACCTTCCAAGGTACACCCGGCACTCTCGGCTATTGCATGACTCCACTATCCCTTCCATAACTAAGCCTTTCACAGGCTTATCTGGCAGATCGTGGCCGGGAAGACGTAGAGGTGGCAGATAGCCCACGGCTCTCAGTTCCGGTCTCAACGGTATCAGCCTTTTCCGTAGGTGAGGAGGTGTTAGTGCGTATTCGAGGACGAGCCTCAATATTCTATGGTCTTTCGCGCTAGACCACTTATCCCGATAAACTACAACCTTGTCAACCCTATAGATCGATGCTATTCTAGCGATAGCTCCAGCTTTCATGGTTTTGAGTTCAAGGGTCTCCTCAACACTCATGATGCTAGAAGCGATAATGAGGTACACCGTCTTGCCGCGCCTAGGCGGAGGCCAAGTCCAGCATTTCAATACAGGTTACCCTTCAATGATAAAGAATAGGTAGGGATCGCGTTATTTTTTCTTCTTATATCCCTTCTTCGTAGCCGGCTTCTCTTCCTCCTTCTTCTTACCCTTCTCCATGAAGAGCGTTGTCCTCTGCCTTCCTCCCATCTACACTCACCACATCAATCCCTCCAGGTTCGGGAATAAATACGGTTATCATCAAACCCTCTAACACGGTGGGTAATATTGGCCTTCCTATACACGTCTCCACTCGAGGATCCCGGCCTAGCACTGAGAAAGCTACTACGCGATTCAGAGATAATCGTGGCACCAGGCGTCTTCAACCCGGCGACAGCCCTCCTAGCAGAGAGAATGGGATTCCAAGCAGTCTACCTCTCGGGAGCAGCGCTAACGGGTAGCCTCGCAATGCCAGACCTTGGTATCATCACACTATCTGAACTCGCCAATTTCACCTCATACATAACGAGGGTTATCTCGATACCATTGATAGTGGATGCCGACACAGGCTTCGGAGAGGTGATAAATGTTCAAAGAACCATTAGGGAACTAGAAGCTGCAGGCGCAGCTGCCATACAGATAGAGGACCAAGTATTGCCGAAGAAGTGCGGCCATCTAACAGGTAAGAAGCTGATACCAGCCGAGGATATGGTCAAGAAGATCATAGCGGCCGTCGAGGCCAGGAAGAAAGAGACCGTAATCATCGCTAGAACGGACGCGAGGGGCGTTGAGGGCCTCGAAGCGGCAATTGAGAGAGCGAAGATGTATGTCGAGGCGGGAGCCGACGTAATATTCCCAGAGGCCCTGAAGAGCTACGATGAATTCAAAGAATTCGCTAAGGCCCTTCCGGGAGTCGATCTCCTAGCTAATATGACGGAGTTCGGGAAAACACCTTATCTTACTGTGGAGCAATTCAAGGAAGCCGGCTTCAAGATAGTGATCTTCCCCGTAACAACCTTCCGGTACGCTATGGGGGCAATAAGAGAGGCCTTGGAAGTACTAAAGAGAGAGGGTACTCAGAAAGGCCTCTTAGACAGGATGATGACGAGATGGGAATTCTACGAGTTGATAGGCTACAAGACATATGAGGAGATTGATTCAAGGATAGCTGAAAAAGCGGAAGAATTGATGAAGAAATTCAAGCACACTCGTGGCTCAGATGATGTTACCGAATAATGCCAATCACCCCTCTCCTTCCTTTATTTCAATCCCGGGTTTTCTAGGGGATTGAATGACTGTTGAGGACCTACTACAGGTTATACAGGATACGACCCAGAAGGTGTCATTGCTGGCTTGGGCCCTTTTCCTCTTAACATGGAGTATAGGGTGGACTCTTAGAGGGGCACCGATACCCCTTAGTCGGTTGAAGCGTACCGGGTCGAGTTTTATTGAGGACTCGGTGTGGGCGGCTTTATGGTTGGCCCTTGGAAGCACTATATTCAGCTTAATAACATATATAATTCAAGTAATAACGGGTTGATAAAATTGGAAACAGACTACCTCCTAGTAGCCTACAAGCTCGCTATACTCACCTTCTACATAGGCGTATTACTATACGCCTTACCCATACCGTGGCCGCCTCTAAAGAGGTGGGCTCCACGCCTGATAGTCGACGGCATATTCGTCACCAGTATTACCTTCTTATTCTATGGATTATTCGAAGTGAGCGACTATGTAGCCAGACTACTAGGGGGTTCATGGCCGCTTTTCTACGCGTGGTTCCAAACCACCCTAACCAACCTCCTCGACATGAAGGCTTTCGTATTCATCATTGGATCAATAGTAGGCCAGCTACCATTCGGAGACGCAGTGATCGTTCTTCTAAGACCCTTGGATAGGGTCGTGGATGTTGGCCTCTTCGTAATTGGATGGATCGGGGCTATAACGTACATAATCCACGAGTTCGGAAAAGCCCTAGCAGCCATAGGAATCGCACTACTAGCAGTGCCCTTCAGACTGTCAAGAGGAGCAGGGGCATGGCTCCTCTCATTCGTGCTCGTGTTTAATGCAGGACTACAAGTCCTACCATCATTTCTCGCTTCGATAGCAGAGCAGCCTGGAGGTCCAAATCCTTCACAGCTAGAATCCTATGGGTTGGCATTCGCAAATGTAGACGTTCTTGGCTATGGGAATTCCCCTATAGGCGGGGGAATACTAACACTGAAGGTTGACGATAGCAATCTATATGCAAATTATACGATTATTGGATCAAGAGCCTACGATGATTACTTCTCCAGCAATATACCTGTGCCAAGCAGAGTCCCCTCATACTATACTCTCGAGATCGATGGTGTGAGAGTCAACCTCAAACCCTACCCAGTAATGCCTGAAGACTACGAGACAGACGGTTCATTGTGGCGTATAACATTGTCAACAGACTACATATTGTGGGTTGGCAACTATACAGTAGCTTATACTAATGGAACATTCATCGATTACACCCGTGAGAACGAGACAATGGCTGTTACTGTCCGGTTGGATTCCAGCGAGTATGTAGCCTTAAGATACCCCGTAAACTGCCAGGTGAACGTAACATACGATGAGAGCCTCATAACTAATGCTAGCCGTTGGAACTGGCACGGAGTACAGGGTGTGGAAATAAGATTCTTAGCAGACTCTCCAGGTGAATACACGTTCAATATTGAGAGAGGAGACTGTCGAACAATACGTCCGAGTTTTGGAAAGACTATGAACTATCTCGGGATTGTCTCTGGGCTTGGAGCATTCACAGACATCAATCTTCTAAGTTCTATACTCCTCTACTACGCAACTATTCCACTAGTTTACGTGTTCACACTATTCTCGATAACCTTCGGTATAGCCAGGGCGCTTGGAGGACGTGACAGGATACCCATCAAGATTTAGGTGAGGAGGGCGTGTGGTTCGAGATACTTTTGGGCGGTATGGCTCTTGCTTCGCTAATACTGATAGTTAGGAATACCCGTACCGCCAGCGATCTAAAGATAAATATCGCGAGAATGGCTAGCGGTACTCGGGATGATGAGGAGGTCTTCTTTGACGGTGAAAGATACGAGCCCATAATATATTACACTGAAGACCCGGTTCGCGACGAGACTGGTAGACTTGGAGAACGCCTTTCAAACTTGGCCAGGAGTGTTAGGGTCAACGTAACCTATGCAAACACCCTCTTCCGCGTAGACAAAGGCAAGCTATTATCATTCCTTGAGGATCAAATCAGCAAAGCTCAGTTTGGCTATCAAGCCACTAAACACGTCAGATATTCGGAGAGGATCAAATTCCTAAAATCACTATACAATGAAATCATCCGAACACACACTCCATATGTTCACAGACTCCTCGTCATAGTATGGGTCCCTAAGGGTGACCAAGATGCAAAGGCGAGGGCTGAGGCGTTCAAGTCGATGGTTGAAGCTGAGGCCGGTGTGAGGCTTGAGAGGACTAGGGAGAGACTCCTAGAAGCCCTACTTCCATCAACAGCATCTAACATAGTTGTTGAACCGCCACCCTCAATGTTCTCGGGGTCCCTCGAAGCGCCAGGCGTCATAGTTGGGAGAGACAATGATGGACGCCTCGTTATACTAGACTGGCCCAGAGACTTCGAAACCCATGTCGGTGTATTTGGGCCGACGGGTAGGGGTAAGACCGTACTCTTGCTTGGAATAGCCTCTCAGCTGGCCTCTATGAGCGACTCCCGGCTAGATCCGTTCGCTGTGGTGGTCGTAGATCCCAAAGGAGACTTGGCAAGACTCCTCCATAGTCAAGCCTCAAACACTGTGAGGGTGGAGGCTGGGGACTGTATACCGTTACCACGGCTTGAAGGGGTTGTCGAGGATATCTTGAATAGTATTTTAGCCGAGTATAAGGGAGGCTCGATAACTCCCTGCCAGGGTAGTCTATTGAGGAGGGGGCTGACTTTATTCGACCTACAATCGCTTCCAAACGAAGATCGTGATATTGCCGCCTCAATGATCCTCTCGAGCCTGGCAATTGAGGCGAGTGAAGGGACTCTACCTGGCAAGGTCGTATTAGTCCTCGATGAAGCTTGGCGGTTATCGATTGGTGGAGCCCGCCACATGGTCTGGGCGTTGAGGGAGGGTCGGAGCAAGGGACTCCATATAGTATATGCTACACAGAGCCCCGAAGATCTTCCAGATTCCGTGCTCAACAATACAGGAACCCTTGTAGTCTTCGGCGGATACACGAGGAGCTACACTGAAGCCGCCCGCCGCCTAGGACTAGACGATACTCGCAGACTTCTGGAACTGCCTGTGGGGTCAGCGTACATTAAGGTTAAAGACCTGCCTCCCGTTGAGGCTAGAGTGTTTGGGTTCCACGAATACATTAAAAGGGTCCAGGGATAGTGTATCACTGGACTGGAAAGGGGAGTGGGCTGAATTGGGTAAAAGGCTGAGACAGCAGAGAGCTGGTAGAGGATCACCGACCTACCGTAGCCCAGGCCATATCCATCCAGGGCCAGCTAGGTATCCGCCGCTAACCGACAAGACCGTTAAGGGGAAGATAGTGGAGCTACTGCACGATCCAGGACGCTACGTACCACTCGCTAGGGTAATCACAGAGGATGGGAGAGAATTCCTCACCCCCGCGGCTGAGGGGGTATACGTGGGCAAGATAATAGAGATAGGGCCAGACGCGAAGCCTGAGCCCGGTAACATACTACCAGTCGGCAATGTTCCAGAGGGAACCATGATATTCAACATCGAGATAGTACCAGGCGATGGAGGAAAACTAGCCAGACAGTCGGGAAGCTACGCACTAATCCTTGGCCGTGCAGGAGGCAAGACGAGGATAAGGCTACCGAGCGGTAAGGAGAAAGAGATTCCAAACTCTTCGAGGGTAACAATAGGCATCCCGGCTGGAGCTGGTAGAATAGAGAAGCCGTTGATGAAGGCTGGAATCGCCTACCATAAGTGGAAGGTGAAGGCAAGGAAGTGGCCACGAGTAAGAGGCGTGGCGATGAACGCGGTCAACCACCCGTTCGGTGGTGGCAGCCACCAGAGGAAGAGCCATCCATCAACGGTTGCAAGGGAGACGCCGCCTGGAAGAAAGGTCGGTCACATCGCAGCGAGAAGGACTGGAAGGAGGAAGAGGTAGCCTCCTTCCCCTCTATACATATCCTAGGAGTCTTTCAACTGCATAGACTATCCTACCTGCAACACTCCACGCCTTTAACGGCAATCCACCCATGATCCTATACCTCTCTGAGGACAATCGGATCGTGCTTCTCTTGAAGTCTCCCCGTGGAAAAGCGCCAATCCCTATAGGTAGCCCCGTATAGAGGGCTCTAACCGCGACATATTCCGGGCTAGAATCCCGCCCCCTCTCCCATAATAGTATGTACTCGCCGTGCTCCTCAACGAACTCCTCGAGCGAATCATGAGTCTTGTATATCAGTGGCCTACCCGATGGAGGGACCCTTTCTACTTCGAGCAACTGGGCCATCAACCCACGGAACCTCTCATAATTCTTAGGTATGCGAGTGTCTGGCTCCACCCGGAACACGCGTCCGTCGTACACGTGGATGTAGATGTCTATCAATCCCTCACTAGCTAGCGGCGTGTCGAGGATGTTGAGTAGAGTTACATGCACTATGTCTGGCCTCCCCCTCTTCCACTTCTCGACGAGCTGTGCCATGGCATTGTAATGGAGGCTCTTGTCCAGAAGCATGTCCTTAGGCGATAATCCATACCTTCGCGCTGATTTAACCACTTGTGGATGACTCCATATCTCGCGAGGGACCCGCTCGAGGGACGATTCAAGAAGGATGAATGTCAGTGCTCCCACAGCTCACGCCTCCTAGCCTCCAACTGGTTGACTGGAACCCCCATGTACTCGGCCGCAGTTACAAGCTTCACCCCGCTCTCATCTGCGGCCTTCAAGTGGGCCTCTATCCTCTCCTTGTATTTCAGGTCTCTTAAGAGGTGGTGGTCTACTACAAGGACCTTAGGCTTGACCTCCTCCACCACCCTCAGCATGTTACTCAGCCCAGCTTCTACAGCCTTCACAGGGACCTTGAAGCCTGCGAAGTAGGTCGGGGGTCCGCCAAGTATGACTACATCGGGTCGGGGGTCCCTCCAGGATAGTAGTTGTTCAAGGGCCTCGGGGTCTCCGGGCCCCTGGACATCGCTTGTGTATATGACAACGCCTTCATCAGAGATTATCCTCAACATTAGGACCCTGCCAACCTTAGTCCCCGGCTCACCATGCCAGACCGCCGGCGAGAACTCAAGCCTGACTCCCTCTACCTCGAACGTCTCCCCGTCGGCTGGTCTCACGTCAGCTTTTTCCTCAACGCCCAGCTTCTTCAAGAACACGTAGCTCCTTATCGCCTGGCTCCGATTAATGTGTCGCTTAGGGTTCTTCACAAGTAACAGCTTCCCTTGGTAGAGGTCTGGGTGATCCCTCATGTAATGATCATAATGGTAATGTGTTATCACTACCACATGGCTCTCCGCGAGCCACTTCCTAGCCTCCTCGCGGGCCTCCTCTAACCGCTCGTATTCCAGGTCGTGTGGTGGGAGTCCATACCTTCTAGGCGCTAGACTCGCTCCCAGATCAATGCCGATCACCAACCCCTCTACTTCCACGACTGTGGCTAGGCTTCTCACACCCATACTGTCAGCCGCTATTATCCTCACCCTCACAATCCCACCCCACTGGTACCCCCGACTTCGTGGCTACCTCGAGGTAGTCCCTGCAGTTGATGGGTAACCAGGTCTTGAGCATCTCGTAGTGTTGCCTGCTCAGCGGCTTCTTGCCTCCCTTCGAGGCACGCATTATCTCGACATGTAGCCTCCTGTATACGTCCTTCTTCGTCATCGACGTGAGGATTGCTTCCTCCAGCCTCATCCCGTCAAACTTTACCTTGAAGAGTATCTCGACGATCCTGTTAATCCTCTCAGGGACCCCCACCAGGGACCCTCTCAGCTCGATTCTACGTGGCTTACCCCATGGTACTGCGGAGTCCAAGAACCTGCTTACACCGGGTCGGGGTATCTTATCAACAACACCGCCTATTAGGAACGCGTCTGCCTCGACAATCTCCTGCTCCGTTAAGACCTTCTCGGCGTCAGGTCTAAGTATAATCACCTTATCCGCACTCATACTCCAGAGTATCCTTCCAGGCCTCTCAGAGCGTATCTGTATCTTAGCGTTTCCAATCATATCCGCGAGCCATGACTTGACATCCTCACCGGCGCTCGACAGTATGAAGTGAGGGTCCCACAGGTATCTCCTCACAACACTCAATGTAATCGCTAATTGAACCTTCAGCGATGAGAGCTCCTCCTCAGTATGAATATTCCTCTTACTCATATCCACTACTACCGCTGGTAACGGTGGACTCGGGAGTTGCTGGTATAGGTCACGCCAGCTAATGACTGGTATGGAACAGTTCCTTCGAGCAACAACGTAATCGTATGCTCTCCCCTCACGGTTAGGAACGGCTATCTCAACGCCATGGTCCTCGAGTAAGGGTTTACAATATAGGTTGCCATCACTCTTACAAACTGACAGCTCGTCGATCAAGATCGAGATGGCTATCTCCTGCAAGCCCAGCTCTAACAACCTCTTCTTATTAAAAGGCCTAGTAACACAGATCCCGTTAATCCCAGCCTCAATCAGCAAATGGCCAAGAGCTTTGCCGGGCGTGATAAGCCTACCCAATTCTACCGCCTTAACCCAAAGCCACCATTGACTATAGGAAGTCATCGAGGGTTATACGGTGTTCATCCTTCTTCTTCTCCTTTTTCACCCTCAAGCCTGTGCCCTCGAGGGTCCCCCAAGAGTATCTAATGATTGGAGGCTTTTCACCCTTCATAATGGTTGACATAACCCAGTCAACCGTTCTGGGGTCGCTGGGGTAACCGCTGCCTTCAACGCCGTACATGCTGGCCAGCACTCTTATCCTCGCGTCTCTGACATACTTAGCGATTATGCTTGCTGTAGCCACCTCGAGGTATCTCTGGTCGGCTCTCTCCTCGATGATTATTGGTCCCTTGTAGCCTAGCCTCCGGAGATAGATCCTTAGCTTTACGAGTTTACCGTATCTATCAACGGTAAATCTCGCTACTGAAGAGTTATCTATCCGGGTTGCTACTCTAGAGTATGCTCTTGCTATGGCTTCCTCGGTTAGGATCGTCAAGCTCCTCCTGTCTATTTCCGATGGTGGAACTGGCTGGACTGAGAAGACAATGCAGTCCATTGAGACAATCTCCCTGTAGAGGGAGGCCCTCGCAGTAGGCGACAATTCTTTACTGTCTTTTACCCCCATCTCGCGGAGTTTATCGAGGCAATCGCTTCTAACAGCTGCTACTGATACTATCATTTCTCCTACAAGGCTTCCCCTACCAGCTTCATCGGCGCCAACCAGCCATTCCGTCATTAACGGGGTCCCTCGACTCCTCATAGGTTTCTACACTAGTAATATAGGTGGCAATTCCCATAGAGTATTATTGGAGAATACACTTGATATTCCGTCGTTCGAGTCTTGTGGAAGCGGCGAAGCGCTATCTCGACGAGTACATAACCTATGATCCCTTCGAACTGGGATTCTATCTCCGCAGGAGGCTATTTGACTACATGGCTGGACGAGGCCCCAAGAAACTGATACGGGACCTGGGTGATCTAACCGAGATAGGAAGACTATTCGCCTTTAACTCCATGATATCTATGGTATCGCTTCTCGCCAACATCCTCCTAGACTCCGGATACCTTGAGACTATTGACAAGAAGAGATACTCGCGTTTCATGATGAGTCTTCTAGAGATCATAGAGAGGGGAGACATAGAGAACCTCGACATGCAGGCTAGGTCGTTAACCATTGACCTCCTACCCGACTCGGAACTATTCTCTCCAACTAGTGGGAAGATACTTGAGAGGATAATCACGAACGCCAGGTCGAAGATAAGCTATGTAAGGGTGACTATTGGGGAGCCATTAAAGCATGGATTGACGTTCAGCGAGAGACTATTGAAGCTAGGAATCAATTCCATAGCCGTTAAGGATGACATGAGGTATTGGGCTATCGAGAGGTCCCATGCGGTGATAATTCCAAGCTATGCCATGACAAGCGACGGCCTAATTGTCACGGACTATGGAGTGGAGCCTGCAGTCAAGCTGGCTTGGAAGCTTGGCAAGAAAGTCTACGTGGTTCACCCATGGAGTGGATTGCTGGGACCCTATACATCGAGCGAGGTAGAGGCTGCAGCTATAGGATTGAAGATCCGGCCCTTCGACATAATAGACCCGGAGAGTGGGGAAACCCTGCTGGTAACCGACAAGTTCGTAGTAAAGCTCGATAAGGAGATCGCGTTGAAGAGTATTGACCAGGCTTCTAGGGCGTTAAATGAAATAGTGAGGATAGCATTCTCCAATGTAATGGAGGGAAGGTAGATGGGCAAGTTATTCGGGACAGACGGAGTTCGCGGAGTCGTAGGTGAGAGCCTCACTCCAGAACTCGCGTTGAGGCTTGGAAGAGCGATAGGGGCATACTTTGGGAAAGGCTCTAGGGTGCTGGTTGGAAGAGACGTGAGAGTTGGAGGCTCGATGATCAAATCAGCCGTTATTGCGGGTCTCCTAGCAGAGGGTGTGAAAGTCTATGATGCAAACCTGATCCCGACTCCAGGACTCCAATATAATGTTAAGGAGGGACCCTACGACGGAGGGGTCATGGTAACGGCAAGTCACAATCCACCCGAATACAATGGTATAAAGGTGATCGCATCAGACGGCATAGAGGTCCCCAGAGAGGATGAGGCGGTTATTGAAGAATACTACTTCAAGGGCACGGGATCAAGCCTAGCCTGGCGCTCCTATGTATACGATCCTAAAGTCATAGAGGAAGCAATCGACGTCTACGTGAACGGTATACTAAATGCTCTATCTCCCTTGCCAGGAGTTAGGAAGAACCATAAGGTGGTAGTAGATTGCGCGAACAGCGTTGGCTCCCTAGTAACTCCGAGAGTGTTAAGAGAGTTAGGAGCGCAGGTCAGGACCATCAACTGTAACCTTGACCCCTTATTCCCAGGAAGGGAGCCCGAGCCTACTCCAGACTCGTTGCAAGAGGCTGCAGGGCTAGTGAAGAACGTGGGAGCATCCTTTGGTGTAGGCC
>WAKH01000072.1 GCA_015523485.1 Thermodiscus sp.
ATGATTAGATACACCTCTGGCCCACGGGCCAGGAGGCGATAGTATTGGCTTGTCCGTACGCGGAGAGAAAAGGTCCAATAGTAATATGCCAGATAACAGGCAAGAAAGTCAACCCAATATCATTCCCATGCCTTACTGACAGGTATCAGAGGTGTAAATTCTACAAGGAAGCTAAACCCACCGAGGCCAGGCCCGTGTCCAAACCAGAGCAGGTTGTTGAAAAGAAGGTTGAACCTATACTCACAGTAAAGCCTGCAACTAAACCAACAGTCACTACCCCTCGTAGGGAGAGCCTTAACACTAAGGGAATTACACTATATGGAGGGAAACCCTCTAATTGTACAGAGTGCATCTACTATGGAGCCAAGACTAATACCTGTCTACTCCTATCTATCGAGATCAAGGATCCATATGATCCGCCCTGTGCAAAGTAACGTGACCTAAAAATACACTAATTTTATAACATAATAAACCTGTACGTTGCCCAGATTGCTTAATTTCCAAAGTGGTCACTAACCACACAGGTTGGTAATAAGAAAATCATAACCTTGACCGAAGGCTTCAATTTCTAATTCTAAAATCGGTGGCTGCGCGCAATGTGAACGGCTGCTATAGTTGTCTGTTGTTATCATAAGATTACATTCTCTACGCCGTGGAACTTTCGAAAATGAGTGGTTTTTCTTTATCTTATTACATGATATCCTTTCAATTTAAATAAACCCGGGTTAGCTGATACACACGGGCTCACAAGAATAACAGGGGAATCAGCTTGAGAATACTGGTAACTAATGATGACGGCATCCATGCGCCCGGGATACGCCGCTTGATAAAGTCCTTGTCATCACATGGATATGAAGTCTACGTGGCTGCGCCTAAGGAGCCGATGAGCGGGATGGGTAAATCCCTCAAAATGAGGGCGCATTACGGGGCGATCGATATTCCTGGGACCGTTAAAGCCTGGTGGGTAGACTCTACCCCCGCCACATCCGTTTACCTAGCACTTTACTATCTACTTGACGAGAAGCCAGACGTAGTTGTATCAGGAATAAACAGGGGCCCGAATATAGGCCTAGAGGATATACTCACCAGCGGTACTGTAGGAGCCGCAATCGAAGCGGCGTTAAACGGCGTACCTGGGTTAGCAGTAAGCCTAGCAACAGACTCGGGCCACTATATGGAGGAGTATAGTTTGGCTGCAGAGGTGACAGCAGAACTCCTGCCACGCCTCTCGGAATTAGAGCCCGGTGAACTCGTTAATCTAAATGTGCCAGAGAGGCCTAAGGGTATCATGGCAACAACTATTGCGTGGAACAACTATAAAGTAAAGTTAACCGGATCATCGGGCTACGTGCAACCAGTAGCTCATAGTTTCCGAGACAGGTATTGGGATAGGGTTGAGGGAAGCGATGTATGGGCGGTGATGAATGACTACGTGAGCTTCACGTTGATAGACCTGAAGCGATTGAGAGCAAACGGCGCAAACCTATCCAAGGCTGAGAGGCTTGTCAAGGGCTTGGATGAGAAGTTGAAGTTTATGAGAGAAGGCTTGCTACATAGTTCTTCCTCAACCAATGGATAATCGATGAGAGGGGTATCTCAACTGGGCAAACTTCATCACAACGCATGCATTGAAGGCATAACATGCTTAGCTCCCCGCCCTTCTCTAACCCTTCTGTTATGGCTGTCCAGTTAATGCCCATTGGCCCACCGTATACCTCTCCGCCCCAAATGTTGGCAGTGTGTCTCCACACTGGGCATTCCCATTGACATCTTCCACACCTTATACATCTCAACTGCTCTTCTAATGGGGTCCCTCTTGCCTTCATCCGTCCATTATCTATGAGGACTAGGTGAACCTCCCTTGGCCCATGAGCTCCGTAGACTCTTCTATGCTCTATGTCGGCCGTACTTGAGGGACCAGATATAATGTTCATGTATGTAGGCGGGAAGAGGCCGGCGTAGGCAGCCTGTACAAGGGCCTGCTTCAACGCGAGGTCTAGTGTTTCAACAACCTTCTCTACGCCAGCAACAACGATATGCCTCTCTGGGAAGCCAGTTACTAGCCTGATATTTCCCTCATTCTCGACCAAAACAATGCTAGCAGTATCAGCCGCTATAGCATTAGCACCACTCACTCCATAGTCGGCCTTCGTAAACTTCTCCCTGAGGAATCCCCTCACCGCTAATACAATATCCTCGGGTCTCGGGTCACTGGGTAATTCTAGCCCGAGCTTTTCGATCACGAGCCTTGCTGCTTTCTCAACGGTCAAGTGTATTGCTGGGGCCGTAGTATGCATGGGCTTCCCATTCTCTAATTGTATGAGTAGCTGGCCAAGATCTGTCTCCCACACCTCGTTACCATTCTCCTCAAGATACTCTCTCAAGCGGATCTCCTCAGCAACCATACTCTTAGAGAAGACAACAGTCTTACCAGAACCGATGATCCTTCCGACAATACGCCTAGCATCTTCAGCCGTCTCAGCGAAGTAAAGGTTTAACTTCACCCTCCTGGCAGATTCACGGAGACGCTCGAGTACCTCCTCTATGTTTGATATAGCGCGACGCCTAGCCTCTAACACCTCCTCCGCCAGCCTCCTAATGTAACTATACTTCTCGAGGATCTGGGGGACCCTCTCCTCAGCGTGTAGGCTCGACCTCCAGACGGCTTCTTGGAACTCGTCTGAATCCAGCGCCGAGTAAACTGACCTTAGGAGGGCCTCGAGACCAGTCATATCAAGTCACCGGTTAGGACGAGGGCAATATCCCTGACCTTCTCATCTCTAGATACGCGGGAGAGATTTGCATAACATATCGGACACAGTGTAACTATGTTCTTTGAGACGGTTGAAAGTTCCCGTATCCTCCTAGTGGCTATTTTCTTTGAGAGGCGTGGAGCTATGCTCTCCAAGGGACCCCCGCAGCAGTAGGTCATCTTACCTGATCTCTTTGGTTCGAGGATTCTTATTCCTGCATTCCTCAATAGCTTGCGTGGCTGATCGATTATTCCAAGGGGCCTGGCGTAGAGGCATGGGTCGTGTATAACCCACTCGCCACCGATATTATCGGGCCTCAAGCCCTTCTCAGCTAGGACCTCCAGGTAGGACTTGACGGTTAGGTCGAATCCATCAATGTACTTGGGGTAAATATTCCTTAGAACATGTGTGGTGTGGGGATCAACGGTTATGATCGTGGAGGGACCCGCATCTTTTAGAGCCCTATATACCTTAAGCGCGTGCTCCTTGAACACATCATCCAAACCCAAGTCATAGAGTAGTACTCCACTATATCCGTCAACATCCGGGTTATAGGCTACCTCGACACCCGCCCTTCTAAGCAGGGATACAATTGCCCTCAACACTCTCCGGCTATACTCGACATCCTCCACTCTCGGCTTGGCGATAGCACTCGCAAGGCCAGTCAGCTTTAGCCGGCGCGCAGCCTTTAATAGGAAGCCAGAGGCTTTACTCCCCTCGAGCCTCTCCAGATAATCAACGAATGCATTAATGTATGGAGTCAACTGGTATAGGGCCCCCGTGTATAGGAGGACTTCTCCACTCCTGGCAAGACCTAGGCCCTCAGCCCAACTCGTTAATGCCTCTCGGGAGACAGGAAGTGGCAGACCCCTCCTACGGGTCTCCTCCGCCATCATCAAGAGTATCTCTCTAACCTCAAGCATACGGGTTCACCGCAAACTACTAGAATACAGGGCTCTCGCAGCCCTGATCACACCAACTATGTCAAGGGAGGCAGGGCACTTCAAGTGGCACGCCTCACATAATAGACATGAGTAGAGACTGTTAATAGCTTCTCTACTGAACTTGAAATTACCCCTAGCCAGGCCAAGCGCAATATTCACCCTACCCCGAGGCCCATATCCCCTATGGGGTCCCAGTGGCAGGGTTGGGCAGAGGGCTTCGCAGAACCCGCA
>WAKH01000073.1 GCA_015523485.1 Thermodiscus sp.
ACACTATACGATTGCGTCATAGCATGTATTGGTAGTGCGAAGAAAACGGCTGTGAAGAGCATAACGAGGGCAACAGCCATTAACGCTTTTACTCGATCCACTATTCACCCACCCGTATACTGTGGGATTCATATTTGATCGTGTATTGGGGATTGGGATTAAAAATATAATTGCAAACTTTAAGTACTATTAGATCAATGTATTACCACGTATAAACGCTTCCACAGCCTTCATAGACGTAAATGAGGATAATTATTCATCATGTAAAATTAACAGATATACCCTCTCGGACACTGGGAAATAAGCAAAGCCAGTACTTATTAAAACAATCATGACACCACCAAGCCAGACAGAGCCATTAATAAACTTGAAGATGGAGAGCAAGTATGAAACCCAAAACAATCGGCTGGAACATCGAGAAGAACGCTCCCTGGCTAGGAGTACCCAAAGGATTCAAACTTAATCGGGATCACTGGATAGCCGGTAATAGAGAGATAGAATGGGTCAAGCAGGCTTTAGACTCGTTGTTCCCGGGCGCAGGAGGACTCGCAGCGAAAACCCTGATATTATTCCATAAGGCATTTGCCCCCAGCGGCGGATTCGGCGTCGAAGTCTATATGCACGCAGCTAGAATCGGGCTATTGGCATATGAGAAGCAGAGATGGAGGCTCTACCCTACAGGTGCACTTGCTAGCCTACTAGAATCCCTTGGATACACTACTACCACACTCCGTCTTAGGGGTAGGTTGAAGGGGAAGAAAATCAAGCTAAACGAATGCCCTGTTGAGGCTTATGATTACATTCTTGTATCCTCTGGCAGGTTCGTCGGTCCAGCTAAGATCATAGAACGCGAACATTGTATTGTTAAGGTCAAGGATATGGCTCCTCGCGGGTTCAAACCACTACCAGCATCAAGCATAGATGATGCCGCTCTAGTTAACAGAGCATACATTGAGAGGCTTGCATCCGAGGCCAGGGAGTTCATTAGGAAATGGGCAACCCATAGACCCGTGTACGTTGCTGTTAGTGGAGGACTAGATAGCAGTGTTACCCTATCATTAGCTGTGGAGGCTCTTGGAGCCGATAACATTATAGCGGTCTATGCTGATACAGGAATGGAATTCAATGAATCACTCGAGACGGTTGAGAGGCTTGCGTCCAAGCTCGGTGTTCAACTGGAGATTGTCCCTTCCGGGCTGGACCCCATTGTGGAGATTAGGCGTAGGGGGTTGATGGGTAAGGACAAGAGGTGGTGTACTAGAATCCTAAAACTTACACCTTTACGGAAATTCTACCGGAAGATGAATGCTAAGATAGTGATTGATGGTGCAAGGTCCTTTGAGAGCGAGTCCAGAGCCTCTACGCCTAGGGTTGGCGTAAACCCTGTAATTCCCTTCGTGAAGAGGATTCTTCCAATCCACTCATGGAGTCGTTTGGAGGTCCAATTATATGCTCGTCTACGCGGACTTCCTATGAATCCATTATACAATGAAGGTCTGCATAGGATTGGATGCATTCTTTGTCCAGCGATGCACATTCATGAGATGGAGGTTGCTATGGAGTTGAAGCCTACCTTCTACCAGAGGATATATGGGGTCTTGAGGGAATTGGGGGTTGATGAGCCCAGGTCATTCCTCTTGGATGGTTCCTGGAGGAAGAAAGGTGTAAGTGCTACAAGATAATAGTCGTCTAGGTACCTCCGTTGTTAATGGTGCAGTGGTTGAAGCCAATACTGGTATGTGAAGACGTTGTTAAGGAGTATAATGGTGTCAGGGCGCTAGATAGGGTTGCATTTCGTGTTGAAGAAGGGGAGGTTGTGGGACTTGTAGGGCCTAATGGTGCTGGTAAAACAACGCTTCTCAAAGTATCGCTCGGGATATTGAGGAGGGAGAATGGGAGAGTAGAACTCCTAGGAAGGGATCCCCTGAGGGACCCTAAGGCCCGGGAAAAGGTCGGTGTGGTATTCGAGAGGCCTAACCTGCCGAGCGCTGTGCCGGTTCACCGCATACTCTCGTATGCGGCCAGCATTAAGGGTGCAAGTCGAGATGAGGTTAGGAGAGCTATAAAGCTCGCGGGCCTCGAGGGCCATGAATGGAAGCCCTTTACAAGCTTGAGTGCGGGCTTAAAGCAGAGGGCTGCGATAGCGCATGCTCTAGTCGGTTCGCCATCTTTCATCATAGCAGATGAGCCAACTAGTAATTTGGATCCCGTTGAACGGATTAGGATCCTCAACCTGATCGGCGAGTTGAATAGAGATCATGGAATAACATTCCTAGTCTCAAGCCACATACTCCCTGAGGTCGTGAGGATTGCTTCAAAGATCGTCATAATGAATAGGGGAAAGGTGGTAAAGAGCGGAACACCTGAAGAAGTTCTTGGAGGTCTAACTAGGGCTAGGATTAGGGGTAGCGACGTTAAGACTCTCGCTGAAGTCATACGTGAACACGGTTTCGACGTTGAAGTCCAAGGTTTCAGCGTGCTCGTTAAGATACCTGGCCTAAGCCACCAGCCAGTCCTGCTTGAGGCCCTGACAAACGCCGGCAGACGTGGCGTCGTGATATACTCAATTGACTTTGTTGAGGCCTCTATTGAGGCTGAGTTGATGAAGGGTGGTTGACGGTGAGTGTTAAGAGGCCGTTCGTGCTTGTGGTGCTGGATAGCCTAGATAGCATGAGGCCTCCAGGCTTTGATATAATGATGCTTGTAATCGCCGCTTTGGGAGCGGTTATGGCAACTATACAACCTGCCAGTCAATCCTACATACTCGCAAGATTAGTGCTTGAGCCGACTCTCTTCACAGTAGCATTATATCTAGGCCTTAGAGGCGCCTCAGGCCTTGCAAGCCTCGTGAGGCAGCAGATAATCGAAGTGTACATGTCGTATCCAATCTCTAGGCTGGGCGTCATAATATCTATAATACTGTCTCGAGTGGTTATTCCCGCCGTCATGCTCCTTGCTCTCCCAATCCTTATCTCCGGGATACTACTATACCCTGTAGTATTGAAGGATCCCGTTGCATACCTCTTGGTATTCTCCGGTTATCTTACTCAAGCGCTCCTCTACGGTATAGTCTTCCTCTTGATAGCGATAATTTCAAGGAGTAGTGGGACTGCCAGCGTTTTGAGCATTACATTCTACTTTGCATACAACATCATATGGCTGCTGATTCAGTCATTATCGTCTAGCCTCGGATCTTGGGCACAGCATATGGCAATTGCCATGAAATTCTATAGGGTCACCTATTTCATGGCTCTCCAGCACGCTGGACTACAGACTACAGGCCTTACATTAACCGAGTATCTATTCGTTCCTTCAATAATCGTGATTGCGACGGTTTCTCTAGTCTTGTACTTTACGAGGAGGTTTGAGCCGACATGAGGAAGTGGCCACCGTTGTATTTCAGGATCCTTGTAGTTATCGGTCTGGCTTTGATCATAGCTGCGGCTGTCGCTAATTATTACGGTGCAAAGACGGAAGCCTACCATGAGGGAGGTATTGAGGTTGGCGAGGCTCAAGGCGTTGCTGTATTCGTTATGAGCTTAGCAGGCGAGGGTGATGCTGTCATAACCTTGAA
>WAKH01000074.1 GCA_015523485.1 Thermodiscus sp.
CGTCTTTGTTTCTCTTGTTTGTCATCTCTGCTATTCCCCCGTTCTCCTCTTTATCTAGCGGATAGTGGGTTAATCTATTTGATCTTACCTTGGAACTCTCCGTAGCCTTTGCGTCCTATGATCTTCTTTACTTTGACGTTTACTGCTTCTCCGGGTTCCAACTCGACGCCTTGTGTCTCAATGGATATCTCGTATCCCTTGTAGACTCCTGTGGGTCTTCCTTCATCGTCTACTCCTGTTACTCGGACTCGTATTGTTGTGCCTTCCTTTAGCCTAGTGATACCTCTTTTTTCCTCTTTTTTACTTATATTTTTATATGATGGGTATACGCTTAGTCTCTCGAGATTTGTAGAATAAGGGTCTCTCTTCTTCCTCTTCACGTTTCTAGGCACATGGATCCACCGGTCCACTCTACGGGTTGATGGATCAACTAGGGGATTTAAAGGGGTGCCTCGAGATTATGTAGTTGATGGGATGAAGAGAAGAGGCGACTGATTAGTCCCATGAGGAGGCTGAGCTACGCTGACCGAGCCTAACTATAGTAGACACATGAAAACAATCTTTATCATTATAATATTATTGCTTATCTCGACCTATGTCTCGTATAATTCCTATAGGTTAGCCTCCATTAACTATGAGAAGGGAGACCTGTATGTAAGTGATGAGATATACTATGTTGATACTGCTAGGCGATACCTGCAATTCATATTCCATGTAAATGTTAACGAGTCAATGTATAGTAATAAAACTAATCCTGATTATTTCAATTTAGAGCATCCTCCCCTGGCTAAGTACCTGATAGCGCTATCCATGAAGTTGTATGGCGATAATCCGATAGGTTGGAGGCTTCCAGGCATTATAGAGGCTGGATTGATTCCGTTCACGCTAGGACTAGCTTTTTGGTTGAGGTCCAAGAGGACCGTTGAGTCTGCTGTAATCGCGATTGCAGCTGCGTCGGCGGCGGCAGCTGATCCAATCCTTACCTACTCGGGCTCGGTTGCTATGCTCGACATACATCTCGCCTTCTTCCTAACACTCTCACTCGCCTTCATGCTACTGGGCAGGAGGAGGACGGCGCTAGTAATGTCAGGATTAGCTACAGCCGCGAAGATGAGTGGTTTAGCGGCTGTGTTAGCTATAATGCTATATGATCTTATCGATGGTGATTTTAGAAGTAAGGTTAAGCGTTTGGCTGAAGACATCCTCGTGCCCTTTATAGTATTCGTCGTCGTCATGATACCTTTGATAATCTACTTTGGACCGGTTGACATCGTTAGGGAGACTCTTTCCGCCCTGCGGTGGCACACGACCTCTAGACCGCCCGGTCCTCCCACTTCAACACCTATTGGATGGATCCTGAATAGTAACCCCTTCTATTACTCTTTTAGCCCCGTGGTCGAGCCCGCCATCTTAAACACGACACTCCACTTATTTGCAGTAATTAGTATTGTTCCTTTAACTATTCTCGGGTCGGTTAAGGAGAAATATAGGGATGCTGTGATCGCACCCCTCTTCTACGTGGGGACCCTCGCATTGTATACAATTATCTGGTTACTCGGCAACAGAACCTTCTATAGCTTCTATGCAGTGGAATTGACTCCAGCGATGGCTGGTATCATAGGGTCCCTGCTACTTGTAGCTGAGAGGATGAGGAGTAATGAGTAAACTCTTGCTAGCACTAGTTGAAACCTCTAGGGACCCCTATCCCGAGAGGAGCCTGGATTCTCTCCAGCGGGTACTTGATAGGAATAGGAGGTTGCTTAGGGAAGCAATAGTGTTTCTCCCCGAGAACTGGCTTTCCCGAGAACCAATTGATGAACACGTTTACCTGGACATCATTGATAATCTCTACAAGACCTTCGGCTACACGATATTCGTAGGCTTATCCTATATCAATCTAGGAGGTAGTGTTAGGAGTAGGGGTTATGCAGTAGTAGATGGAAAGGTCGAGGTGGTCTGTGAAAAAGTCTTCCCAAGCAAGGCGGTGGGGGAGAGGGGTAGAATTAAGAGCGGAGAACCGGGTAGAGTTGTGGATGTTCATGGCGTGAAAATTGGTTGTATTGCATGTGTAGATATATTCTATCCTGAACTGTCTAGGCGTTTAGTGGTGAGAGGAGCACAGATCCTGTACAATCCCGCCGCTATACCTAGCGATCGGCTTGAATTATGGTGGTCTATTCTCAGGTCTAGAGCGGCTGAGAATATTGCCTACACGGTTGGAGTGAATAGTGTAGGCGTTGAATACCCGGATGGAAGGTTTACTGGGGGAGGGAGTAGAGTTTACTCGCCGAGTGGTATTATGCTTGAACCCGTTGTTGAAAATGGCGTGCTCCTATATGAGATAGATTTGTCGGAGTTAGATAGGGTTAGAGAACGGTGGGCGTTTAGGGACGACTTGGAGAGCGGCCTGGGCAAATTGTATATTAAATAGACTCGTATGTTAGCTAGTCAAGTATAATTCCCCCTAATACTTAAAGGTATCTATTATGGCTACTA
>WAKH01000075.1 GCA_015523485.1 Thermodiscus sp.
GGAGTAGCCTGAAGTCGCTGTTTCTCAGCTCGAAGTCGAACTGGTCCACTGGATAGTCCAGTATGTATGGTATGATCCTCTCGATCCTGCCGAAGCATATGTGGACTATTTTCTTCGCCTCTATACCCTTTAACATCACCTTCAACGCTTCCCCAAGCATCTCTGCCTCTTCCTTCCAAGGCCTCGTTGAGAGGGCTGGCTCATCTACCTGGATGTATTTCGCGCCCGCCGCGACCAACGCCTCAATCTCTTTCCTCAAGACTCTCGCAAGCTCCATTATCACCTCGTACCTGTCACCGTAGTGTAGGTCGAAGCTCCACTCTAGCATAGTGTAGGGACCCGTGAGGATGCCCTTCACAGGCCTCCCCTGCGAGTACCTGGTAGCAGTCTTCCAGTCGTCTAGTGTCATTGGCTTAGTCCATTCTATGCGTCCCACGATTATCGGCTTCCTGAAGTATACGTTGTCGAAGATCTTCACCCACTCCCCTGGCACGTAGCCCTCCATTATCTCGGCGAAGTACACCACCATGTCCTCACGGCTCTGCTCGCCGTCGCTTATGATATCCACGCCAGCCCATATCTGGTCCTCTACAACCCCCTTGATTGCCTCCTCTATCAGGCTCCTGAACTCTTCTTCACCAATCTCCTTCCTCTTCCTAAGCTTCAATGCCTTGGAGGCTGGTGGGAGCTTGGGATAACTCCCAACGACCGTAGTCGGGAACTTCTTGGGAACCGTGTACTCCATCTCTCTTCACCTCCACACGGTTACTAGCTCGAAGCCCTTCTCAACAGCATACTTCTCAGTGAGCAAACCGAGGAGGAAGGTCTTCCTGAGACTATACCTGAATGGTATGAGGTCCATCCACGTCGTGGTCGTGAAGACCATCTCGTCAACATCAACATGCTTCCTGATGGCCTCTACATCACTTATTAGGCGGTCGAAGTTATCGTCATGTATCCTCCTGGCATCAACTAGGCCCAACACGGGTTCATGGCTCCCAAAGCCCTTGGCCTCAACTAGCTTGAGGGCTCTCTCACGTGCATCGGTTATATCAAGCATCAGGTACCTGGTCTTTACATCCAATAGTTTCTCGTATACTTCTGGCTTGGGCGAGTCGAAATATACAGCCAAGATAGCCTTGTCCTCAAACCCCCTCACAATACCAGCTACGAGATCCACGGCCAACGCGGCATCGTCTACTGTCGCATCCATGTCTGCTAGTATAGGTTCATCTACCTGGACCATCCCAGCACCAAGCTCTACCGCCTTCTCAACCTCCATCCTCAGAGAATACGCAATCTTCTCTGCAAGCTCCTCAAACTTATACTCTGTCAGGTTCCTAGCAAGCTTAGCCATGGTCACGGGGCCTGGAACAACCACCTTTAAAACAGCGGGATCAGCTAGTGGACCATACTCCAGCACCCTGGGAGCTAATACTGGCCTGATTATGTCTGGCTCGCCTGTGAATACGGGTATCCTGTAGAAGAAGTTGTTGTCAAAATACCTGAGGAGGCCGTCCACCGCCACGTTACGCCACGACTCCACGAAGGGCCTGAATATATCGTGCCAGTCGATCATCCCATCAACCACTACGGGGAGCCCTGCAGCCTTCTGTGCTCCTATAACCTCGCTGTGAGTCTTCAACATGTTTATATTGTATTCGCTAGTGCTTATCTTACCCCGCTCGGAGTCCCTCAAGCTATACCTAGAGAGCCTAGTCCTAGGGTATCCACCCAGCACCATTCCCCATACTTTCAACTCTACGTTCCCTACTAGTGTAACACCTTTAACCGGAATATGAGGATTTTTACTAGGCGGATCGTAGGACTCTCGACTGTGAAGCCGGTACTATGTAGAAACTATTAGCAAAAACATATATCTACTACCGTAATACTTCTGGAATGGCTAGAGAGCGTGCTAACAATGGAAGGTAAAGAAGTAGAAAGGGGAACAAGCATAGAGAAGATAGTAGAAATACTCGAAGGACTAGGCCACAGACTCACGCCACAGAGAATCATAGTAGCAAAAATAATCATGGACAACGTGAAAGACCACCCATCCTTCAAACAAATACACCAGCTAGCAACAAAACAACTACCAAGACTAGGCGTATCAACAACCTACATGATAATGAAAATGCTCGAAGAGGCAGGAGTAATAACAACGTTCGAGGCAAACGGCGAGACCCACATAGATAGCCCACATCCACACATAAACATAGTATGCCAGGACACGGGCATGATATTCGACCTAGAACCAAACGAGGAATCAAGCGAAATAGTAAACGCAATAATAAACGCCGCGAGAAAACAGGGAGTCCCCCTAAAGAAGCCAGTAGTCGTAGTAAAAGGCTTCTGCACAAACGGACAGAAGGTTAAACCCTAAAAACCCACACCTCCAAGAATCCTATCCATGGACCCCGAGACAAGGTCCAAGGGCCCGTCGTCTAGCCTGGTTAGGACGCCGCCCTCACACGGCGGAGGTCCGGGGTTCAAATCCCCGCGGGCCCACCAA
>WAKH01000076.1 GCA_015523485.1 Thermodiscus sp.
GAAGAGCATAGCTGTAGCTCTTGCCTATAGCCTAGTGAGAGACTTCTATATTTCTTCAGGGTTTAACCTGACTCTGGACGATCTTGAGAAGCTTACAGATAAGATCATTGCTTTATGGCTATTGTCAAAAGCCACCGTTGGAATGGTGGGAGCGCCTCTGACAAAAATCAACCGGGCAGCAGTTGATTATATAAGTGAATATCTCGCCTCTAGGAGTTACTCTATACTTGAATCAATCAATCAGAGTATTAGGAAAATACTTAGCGATCGGGAGTACATGAAGATAGTGAATAGAGAGGTAAAATGGTTCTATCCTTTCATCAAGACGAGTGATAGTATATGACATACGTGTCTCCGTCATCATAGACTTCTTGTGGAGCTACGCCGTATGCGTAAGTCCAGCTCCATCCAGGGTTAGCATCGATATCCGGCCCGCCTACCGCCTTGTAAGACGCCCATACTAGCTCGCTGCAATAATAGCTACTGCCGTACACTTGTTTTGACGGCCACCAGTAGTCGTATGGTTTACCTAATTGGTCCAACGCGAAATTGACGGCGGCAAGCCTGATGCTATCAGTAGTTTGCACGCGTAGTATAGCAACAGTATCATACCTTGATAAGAACTCAGTTAATGTGGATAGGTGTACGCCGGACTTGTCTGATTCGACTACTATCCAGTCTCCAATGCTGGAACTATAGCCGACGATCATGCCGGTATGAGTCCAATATCCTGGAATTAGCCAATCCAGACTGCCGTGACCAATAACAATGTCTCCTGGTTTTAGTCCCGTCGGAGTAGGATGCCAGTAGGTACCGCCCGAAGTTAATGCTTGAGCGACGACACCTGAGGGGATTGCGAGTAGGATCGACAAGGTGATTACCGCTATTACAACATTCTTCGAGGATCTCACTGTTCAACACCATATCCCACTATTGACACACTTCGTGTACTAAAAAGTTATACCTTCGTATACCTTATTAAGTAACTTAAAGAGAGTATGACTTCACAGCAAACCCATCTCTTCTAGGAATGACTTGACTAAAGGACTGATATCGCCTATTGGCCTATTTTCCCAGATACTGTCTAAGGCGAAGTGCAGTTCAGCTATAAGCAAAGCATCTTCACTAAAGAGACATGATAGTAGTTTGCACAGCAGCTCACGACCGAGACTAGAATTCCAATCATGGCGCATAACTCCCTTGATGTGGAAACCAAGGAGCGACGCGTTTAGAGAGGGATGGATATCGCATTCCTGGAATACTTTCTTTAGACTATTGGGAAGTCTGTTAGGATGATCTATTATCGTCTCGATTAATGTTATATCCTCAATTGTAACATTCAAATTGTATTTTTCAGCTAATAGTATATCGTATTTTATGTGAGTTCTTCTCTCCGGCATGTTAATTCTCCTTCTCCCTTTTATCCGGGGGTAATGAAATGAGTATATGAGAAATCTTATTATATTAGTCATCGATACATATCGACTGGCGTTAGGTGACGTGTATTGGAATGCGCAGTCGAAGCAGAAAACCTAGTAAAAATATATCCAGGGAACGTGAAGGCAGTCGATAACGTATCTTTCTGTATAAAGAGAGGGGAGATCTATTCCCTCCTAGGCCCCAACGGTGCAGGGAAAACGACCACTGTTAAGATGCTCTCTACGCTTCTCAAGCCAACAAGCGGAGACGCCAGAGTCCTGGGACATAGTATAGTGAAGGAGCCGAACAAGGTTAGGAGAATCATTGGAATTGTTCCACAAGAGCTGACTAGTGACGACGAGATGACTGGCTGGAATAATGTCTACATTCAAGCCAAACTCTACGGCTACACTAGAAGTGAAGCTGAAAAGAGGACCAGAGAAGCGCTCGAGTTCATGGACCTCCTTGACGTGGCAAACAGAAAAGTATCAACGTATAGCGGTGGCATGAGGAGGCGTCTCGAGATAGCTATGAGCCTAGTCCATCAGCCCGAGATCCTCTACATGGATGAGCCTACACTTGGCCTTGATGTACAGAGTAGGAGGCATCTCTGGAACCTGATAACCCAGTTGAAGAAGGAGGGAATAACGATACTCCTCACAACTCACTACATGGAGGAAGCAGAATCGCTGAGCGATCGAGTTGCGATAATTGATCACGGGAGGATAATTGCTGAGGGTACACCCGCCGAGTTAACCTCTAAGTTAGGCGGAGAAAGAATACACTTGATAATGAAGTCCAACAACGAGGCAGAACAATTAGCTAACAGGCTATCGGGGTTGGGATTCAATGTGAAAGTCTTCAACGAGACGCTAGTGGTAACCGTGAGCAACGCGGCTAAAGCTATACCCGAGCTAGCACCATACCTCTCCAACGTCGTAGAAGTAAGGATCACTCGTCCCAACCTAGAGGAGGTTTTCCTCGAACTAACTGGTAGGAGGTTAAGGGATGAGGAGCCAATCGACTCATTCCGGTACAGGGTGATGACTAGGAGGTTAAGGAGGTGATGTAGAATGGCTGGTATTGTTTCAAGTACGTTGATCATAGCATGGAGAGATATTAAGAAATGGATAGGTAGGAGAGCTGTATTTGTAGTAAGCATAATCACGCCCCTAATCTGGATAGCATTCTTCGGTAAGAGCATGAATATCCAAGGCATCTTCACATCCAGGGTCCCTGAGAATCTGCCGCCACAACTCCAAAACCTGATGCAGGAGTTATTCAACCAAGCTCTCCTCAACGCGTTTGGAACAACAGACTACTTCACATTCTTCGCAGCCGGCATGCTAGCTGTCTTCAGCCTATTCCAGAGCATGTTCAGCGGTGTAAGCGTTATCTTCGACAAAAGGCTGGGATACATGGATAGACTTCTTGTTACACCGACCCCTAGAACGGCCATTTTCCTGGGCAAGGTAGGAGCAACACTCTTCCGACTATCACTACTCGAGATACTGTTATTCGCGGCAGCAGTAGCATTAGGAATGAACTTGAAACCAGACTTGGGTGTAAGCGACCTATTAGCGGCATGGATTGTCATAATGCTGTTAAGCCTGGGATTGTCGTCAGCCTACACAACATTGAGCTTCTACGCGGAGAACCAAGAGGTAATCTTCGCGGTAGGAAACCTCGTGAACTTGCCCTTAATGTTCACATCTAGTGCCCTCTTCCCAGTTCAACAAATGCCATCATGGCTACAGGCTATTGCAAAAGTCAACCCGGTAACCTATGCCGCGGATCTAGTAAGGTATCACTTAGTGGGTAAGCCAATCAACGACTACCTCTTCCACATCAGCATACTCGCTATAGTAAGCTTAGGGCTCTTCATAGTAGGATTAGCCTTGAGTGTGAGGTGGATGAACAACAGGTAGACAAGCCTACAGCATAGAATAGCAAGTCTCCTCATCAATATCCCTTTTCAAATAATATCCCTCCCGGTTCTTCCCCACTATTCCCTTCGCCACTAGGAAATCAAGTATCTTTGTTATCATCTCATACTCGAAGTACTCCATAACCTTCTCAGCTCCCGGTATTTTCCGCTTATAAATGGCTCCCATGTTCACCATCTCCTGCGGAGTTGACGGAACTAGACCCCTCAGTACCATTAGGGTATTTGTGAATTGCCTACACAACGCGTATTTGTATCTATTCAATGCCTCGGAGACCTGGTCTGAGTTATAGAGGAGTTCTTTATGAGATGTTGTATGACTCTTCCCACCAAGTTCGTGGACCATCTTAATGTCGGCGATAATGTTCTCAATGCTTGATTCTGGGTGGCCATACCATGGACCGAAGCTTGTGAGATCTATGTCTGCCAAATGTACATGGCTTCCTATAATGAATACATGATGACCCTTCGTGTGTCCATAAGCTGGTATGGCATCTATTACAACATCTCCTATCTTGATAGTATCCCATGCATCGTAAACCTTATGGGCTACTGGCAGGCTTTCAAGGTTGAATACCGCTTTAATGTAGCTGATCCAGTCCCTCCAATAGGGAGGAGCATACCTTTTGGCCATTTCTTGTATGGTTGGGAAGCTTGCATCATAGGCTGGAATGTAAGAGGGCACGCCTTCCAGTAATTCATGGTATGTTATGTGGTCGGGGTGGATGTGAGTGTATACAACCGCGTCTATGGAGTGTTTTACTCCATGGATCTGATCTCGCCGGCATCCAGCATCTACGAGTACCCGTGTCCTTGCTCCCTTTATGAGGAGACAGTTCGAGCCTGGGAATCTCCCCTTCCTGTCGCCGACTAGTAGTTGCACCTGCACCAGCGCTCCACCATCGTAGGGTTCTTGCTCTAATTCATATACTATTGGATTCCGATATATGACTGGCGGTCAAGACGGGTGCCACGGTCTGTGCCGGATCTAGCACTATGGAAGAAGGCTTTAGTGATAGCACTACCGTTAATGCTAGCCGAGTCTGTGGACAGCATACTCTGGATGATGGATACCTACTTCGTAAGCAGATTAGGTGATCCGGCTCTAGCCGCTGTTGGTGTAGGTGGCTATCTTGGATGGCTCACATTCGCTGGTGGAAGCCTATATTACACGGGAGCCCTTGTACTTGTAGCACAGGCAATGGGGGCCAGGGATAAAGAAGCTGCCTCGAGATCAGCTGGAGAAATACTATCAGCCAACTTCCTCCTAGCCCTACCAGTCGTGTTAGGAATGTGGCTCCTCGCCCCATTACTAGTAGACGTAATAGCTGGCGACAGAGTCACGCTCCTAGTGAAGCAACTCTCTGTAGACTACTACCGGGCCAGACTACTAGGCATACCATTCACCTACGCAGGCCTAGTCCTAGGAGCCACCTACCGTGGTGTGGGGAAGACTAGGCCAGTCCTCTATTCCACCATCATATTCGCGATAGTAAATGGAGTCCTCGATCCCCTCATGATATTTGGACTCGCGGGGTTCCCAAAGCTAGGCGTAGCAGGAGCTGGCTATGCAAGCAGCATCGCCAACGTAGTCTATGCAACGACACTCTATGCTTTCGCACCACCAACGGTGGGTTTCAGTGTAAAGCCAAGGATCCCATCTACATACGCTGTAAAAGCTACCCGAATAGGCTTCCCGGCGCTTGTTGAGAGACTGGCGTTTGTAGGAGGTAACTTGGCCTACATAGGCGCCGTCGCCAGGTGTGGAGAAGATGCACTAGCAGCCCACACTATCGGCGTTAGAATCGAATCACTAGCCTTCCTTCCTCTGTTCTCTATCGCGGAGTCCTCAGCTGCACTTGCAGGACAGGAGATGGGAGCTGGCAGGATTAGCGAGTCGAAGAAAGCTGGATGGGAGGTGGCTAAGCTCAACGGCGTCGCGGGTATGGCGACTATGATTGTAATCATCTTGACCTCAAGAAGCCTCCCATGGATTTTTACAGATAGCACTAATGTGGCGCACCTTGCCAGGATCTATCTGCTCATCGCGGCTGTAACCGAGCCAGCTCTTGGAGTGATCATGGCGCTCGGCATGGCTATTAGAGGGGCTGGAAACACGACGGTGCCGACAGTCATTAATCTAACGGGTCTTTACCTCTTGAGGGTTCTGCCTGCAGGCGTCCTTCCAGGCCTCATGCCTCAGGGGTTATGTGTTGTGGGAGCGTGGCTGGCTATGGGGATAGACGTGACTGGAAGAGGGGCTATCTTGGCAGTTGTGTATAGGAGGTATTTTGAGAGGATCGCGAGGAAAGTAGTGTGAAATTATTGTATGTAGCCTAGATTTTCTGTATGCCTATTTTGATCTTGTATCCGTCTATGTCCCACTCCTTTGTATATGCTTCACTCGGTGGTTCCTCATAGTTTACTTCCTCTGCTCTTGTCTCGGTCTTGAGATAGTCTATCTTTTGCTTAGTCGCTTCCAGTACTTGCTCGTCTCCTACTAGCCATACCCTTACCTTCGCCTCTACTGGAAGGTCTAGCTCTTTTCTCATCGCCTGGATTCTTCTAACTACGTCTCTTGTCAGGCCCTCGATCAACTCGTCTTTACCTATTCTTGTATCTACTGCGACGAGACCTAGTGGAGTTTCGGTGACAGATAGCCATTCGGGATAGCCTGCCTTAATGTTGACGTGCCTTGGTTCCAATACTACTTTCTCTCCATCGATTGTGAATTCATGGGAGCCTTTCGATATGATGTCTTCTGCAATCCTCTGCTTGTTCTCCTCAATGTATTGAACTATCTTTCTGGAGAGCTTTCTGAACTCTGGTCCTATCGCTCTATAGTTTGGCTCTACATCATATACCTTCAGGCCCTCGAAGAACTCGGCTCCAACGATCTCTAGTTTCTTCGCATTGGCTAGGCCCAGTATGATCTTCTCTGTTACCTTCAGGTGCTCCTCGAGCTTCCTGTCTCTTAGTGAGACTATTAGTCGTGAGACAGGCTGGCGTAGTTTGAGCTTGGCCTTGTTCCTGGCTGCGGAGGCAGCTTCTACAATCATCTTCGTGGTTGTCATAGCCTCTTCTAGGTCTGGCTTCTTCAGCGATGGTTCTGGTTGTGGTAGTTCGAGTAGATGGATTGATACGGGTCCCTCAATGGCTTCCCTATACATTAGCTGGTAGATGTACTCGGTTGTGTATGGTATGAAGGGAGCCGCTAGCAGGAGCCATTCCCATAATACTTTGTTTAGGACGGTATATGCTGCCTTCTTTGTAGGGGTATCAGCCTCCTCCCAGACCCTTCTACGTATTATCCTTATGTACCAGTGGCTTACGTCTTCGACTATGAATTCCCTGAGCGCTCTTGCCGCCTCGTGTAGTCTTAGTGACTTCATAGCCTCGTGGTATGTCTCCTTTAGGGTTGCTAGCCGTGATAGTATCCACTTGTCTTCTATCTCGAGCCATTCCTCGGGTATCTTATCGATCGTGTTCTCTAATGGGTCGAACTTGTCGAGTGACATGTATGTTGAGGCGAAGCTGTACACGTTCCATGTTATGTTGAGTGCCCTCCACGTCTGCTCCATAGCCTTCCACTGGAATCTGAGGTCCTCCCATATAGTGTTCTGCATAGCCCATAGTCTAACAGCATCTCTTGGAATCTTTGATATGAGCTCGGTGAATTCTATGTAGTTGCCGAGGCTCTTGTGCATCTCCCTTCCATGCTCGTCGAGGGCGAATCCATGTACCAATACTCTCCTATATGGTCTCTCCCCGAAGCCTATAACTCCACTCCTCAGCAGGCTGAAGAACCATCCCCTTATCTGGTCATGGCCTTCTACGATGAAGTCTACTGGCCTCAGCTTCTCGTATAACTCCTTGTTCTTGGGATATCCTAGGCTGGCGTAGAAGGCTACGCCAGAATCGAACCACACATCAAGAACGTCAGGGACCCTGCGCATGACCCCGCCGCACTTTGGACACTTCAATTCTATTTCATCAACCCATGGCCTATGTAGATCCTCGGGCTCTCTGCCACCCAGCTGTACTAGCTCCTCGACACTGCCGACGGCATGCACATAGCCGCATGACTCGCAACGCCACACTGGTAGTGGTATGCCCCAGAATCTCTGCCTCGAAACAACCCAGTCGTGGACGTCCTTGATTAGATTGACAAATCGCGTCTTAGCCCATTCTGGAACCCATTCGATCTTATTAGCTTCCTTTAGAAGTTTGTCCTTCAACTTCGATACTGCTATGAACCACTGGTTGGTCGCCCTTAGAACTAGAGGCGTTTTACACCTCCAGCATATTGGATAACGGTGCTCGAGTGATGACTTATGGAATAATGCGCCCTTCGCTTCGAGATCCTTCATTATCTCCTCGTTAGCCTCCTTCCTGAAGTACATGCCAGCATACTTTCCTGCCCCACTCGTCATCCTGCCCTGGTTGTCTACTAATGATATCACTGGTGCTCCTACCCTGTCCTCGTTTATCTCATAATCGATCTCTCCATGACCTGGTGCAGAGTGAACTAGACCGGTACCCTCGGTGGCGAGAACGGCCTCTGGAGCCATTACAACCTTGTGGTACTTGCTCAGCTCCTTTTGAGCATCGACGAGGTCCTCGAGGGGATGTATGTACTCAAGACCCTCTAGCTCGCTACCCTTGAACTCCTCGACTACCTCATACTCTTCCACTCCAGCTTCCTGCATAACCTTCTCTAACCTGGCTTTCGCCAATATGAGAATCTCTCCTTTGACTTTCACCTTGACATAGCCAAGGTCTGGGTGAGCCATTACGAAGGCGTTAGCTGGAAGTGTCCAAGGCGTTGTAGTCCATATGAGGAGGTATGTGTTTTCAGCACCTTTTACTTTGAATTTCACGTAGATGCTGGGATCCCTCAGGATCTTGTACTCGCTTACCTCATAGTCTGCTAGTGTCGTTTCACATCTGGGGCACCAATGGACGACCCTATAGCCCTCGTATAAGAGGCCTTGTTCCCAGGCTCTCTTTATCAGCCACCATCCACTCTCAATGTATTCCTTCCGGTATGTTATGTAGGGGTTGTCCCAGTCCATGAAGACTCCTATCTCTTTGAAGTGCTCGGTCATAGCCTCTAGGTTTTCGCGGGCGAACTCTCTGCATTCTGCTAGGAATTTTTCCACGCCGACCTTCTCGACTATATCCTTCTTAGTCGATATTCCGAGCTTCTGCTCAATCTTTACCTCGATTGGTAGTCCGTGGGTGTCATAGCCAGGCTGGTCCCAAACATTGTAGCCTAGCATTCTATAGTACCTTAATACTACGTCCTTGATTACCTTGTTCCAAGCCGTTCCAACGTGTATGCTCTTAGCGCTGGCGTATGGGGGACCGTCTAGGAAGTAGAATTTCTTCGTGCTCTTCATTGACTTCTCCTTGACGAGTCTATAGACGTTGTTTTCTACCCAGAATTTCTTAACCCATTCTTCGAGGCCGAATTGATCATATTTCACTCTAGACAGTTTGTCGCTTATCGCTGGCAATAGTCATCTCCACACAAGAGGGACTAACGTTAGACAAATAAAATCAATTACCCGTTATGTGGTGGTCAGATGCATTCAACCCGAAGGCGATGTTGGACCCACCATTCTAGCTTAGGAGCATGCACAATTTGTGCGTCTCCGCTTTAAATATTGTATTCCACCGGTTTTTCTCGAGAAGAGGTGAGAGAGAAATGAGATATATTGGACTGGTCGCGGTGGCGATAATAGCCCTGCTTGGAGCGGCCGTATACATGAGTCTAGGCACTTATAACCAGACGAGCATCGAGACAACTACAACAAGCCAGGTAACAACAACTACAACCACAACTACTACGGCAACAAGCACCAGCCTAAGCCAGGAAGAAATAGATGCTATCCTCTTCATGAGAGAAGAAGAGAAGCTGGCTAGAGACGTCTACTTAACACTATACGACATGTGGGGACTACAAATATTCAGCAACATCGCCGACAGTGAGCAGAAACACATGGATTCAGTACTAACACTCATCAACAACTACGGCTTAGAGGATCCGGCAGTAGATGAGATCGGTGTATTCACTAACCCGGAGATACAAGAACTATACAACCAGCTGATTGAAAGGGGAAGCCAAAGCCTTGAGGAAGCACTGCTAGTAGGAGCGCTAATCGAGGAAAAAGACATAATAGACATAAACAATTACCTAGAAATCACCAACAATAGTGACATCATAACTGTATTCGAGAACCTAAAGACCGGAAGCATCCATCACCTTAAGGCATTCACCAGCACGTACGAGAGCATGACTGGCGAAACCTACCAGCCACAGCTACTATCAGTTGAGGAGTACCAACAGCTCATCCAGACCAGCGGGCCTGGTAGAGGCCCCGCATACCCATAACCTCCAAAGCACCGGTTATGGGGCTTCGGGGTGGGCTAAATGAACCTAAAAATAGGATTATTTATTTCTATACTCATTGGAATAGCTATTGCCGCATTTCCACTATACTCTGACAGGCTAGCACCATACATCTGGTCATACTCTTCAACTGGCGACGAGGAAAGCGAAAATGTAGAAACAATCAGTGGAGTAATCGAGAGCGTAGATATCGCGGCGTTATCAATAACAGTAGATGGCAAGTCCATAAGAGTAAGTGGAACATGGCTAGACACCTCAACTAATGAGGAATTGGATTCAACAACGCTACTGGAGCTACTACAGCCAGGGTACCATGTCAAGGTCAGCTATACTGAGAAGGGCAGATGGGGTCCCATGGCCGAGGAAATAACTGTCGACGAACTTGGAAAGACATTCATTAGGACATAGAAGGGGGTGATGGGATATGGCCAGAGTCAAGATACTTTTGACCGCTAGGAAGATAAGCGTCATTATACTGGCAACCCTTGGAGTAATAGTACTGGTATCAGGGATGTTGCTCGACACGATGCCGTCTGGACCAGGAAGTAGCGGTGCTGAAGCCTTCGGAATACTCAAGGAAACATGGGAGGACATCCACATATATGCAAGCTTTGCACTGGCAGGAGGCGCGGTAGTCCACGCATATACGAACTATAGAGGCATACTATATCATCTAGGAATACTGAAAATAAAGAATAGGCTGGCGAGGACGAAGTCTAATGGATCCGTATAATCTTCTTTACCTATCCTCAGCCATTGCACTTATAGGCACAATATCAGGTATAATTATTTATACTAAGCTCAGATTAGCATCCAGGATACTAGGCGATAAAAGCCTAATGCTAGCAGGCTTAGGAATCCTGGTTTTCGGTGTTGCACTAGCAGTTGAGGGTCTCGGTAACCTAGCCTTCCAACCTACTTTTCCCGAGACTATTCCGGGGAAGCGTCCAGTTGAGATAACATCGCTAGTGATAAACCGTGGGACCCTAATATCGCTGCCTTTGTACATGATCTCGTATGTTCTAATGGCAGTATCGCACTATATTGGAAGTATTGAAATACAGCCACGAAGGAAAATGATGGCCATACTCCCTGCCATAATAATCGTATACGTTGACATAAACATCTTAAGCTTCATGGTCCTTGTAGCGGCGTCATACCTGGCCATAGTCAAGTATGGTAAGGCGACGTCTCCAGCAACGCTATTCTACATGATCGCTGGATTAAGCCACATCCTACCAGCCGTTTACACTTATGTGGGGTCCCTCGAGTGGTGGCTGATTCCCCTTTCAACAATACTACGCGGCATAGCAGCCATCCTCCTCCTAGCCTCATCATTCATGGGGAAGTGATAGAGCCATGCCTAGGCGCAAGTACCGGAGCCAGGCAGGCATAATCTACGATATACTGAAGATACTATCAAGCGAGGGACCCCTACCGCCAACTAGAATAGCTACCTACGCAAATCTGCCATACGACAGGTTGAAAGTCATAATCAATAGCTTAGAAGAGAAAGGGTTTATCGAGAAGACGGAGGACGGTTACGTCATAACTGAAGAGGGCTATAAGGCGTTAAGGGTTTTAGAGGAAAGCCTAGTTCTATTGAAGACTCTGGGCTTCCGTTTATGAATTGCGCTCTCTCCTCTCGCGTTCCCCTGTTAGGATCTTGATTAATAGTTCTCGAACGGTCCTCGGATCTATTGCCTTCTTACCCACCTTCCTTATGACTTGACCTACTAGGTAGTCCAAAGCCTTCCTTCTACCAGAGAGATAGTCATTCACAGCCTTCCTATTCTCCTTTATCACTATCCTGATTACTTCCTCAACATTGCTCGCCTTCTCTGGGAGTATAGACTCTAGGTTAACCTGTGGATTCACTGCCAGCTTGGGAATCACTATGCCAGTAATAGCCTCTAAGGGGTAAGCTCCTGTTTGGACGTACTCGACAAGCTTTCTGAAGACTGCTGGCTCGGGCCAGTTTCCTGGATCGTGGACATCTTTTTGCAGGTCCTTCAACGCTCCCTTGTAATCTACTCCAATGAATCTCGCCAGTAGTCTGGGATCTGTTCCACTTGTTAGAGCCTCCTTGTAGAGTTGAGCCGCATGCTGGACCTGAACGATGCTCCATGCTACTTCGCGAGACACTCCTTTACTGGTCATCCATTCGAAGACGTGTCTTGGTAGTGTTACTAAGCGCTCCTTTGCTTCGCTGATTAATGGCCTTGTCAGGACTGGAGGCAGGTCAGGGTCGGGCATGTAGAGGTATTCTTCCTCCTCTTCCTTATGCCTTAGTGGCTTGGTCACTCGTCTTACTGCGTCCCAGTGTCTTGTCTCTCTCTTTACTTGACCACCGTTTTCGAGTAGGAGTTTTTGTCGCTTGTACTCGTAGAGTAGTGCCTTCTCAACCTCGTATGTAGAACCTATGTTTTTTATCTCAACTCTTTCCCCGCCCTCTAAGCTAATGTTAGCATCTACTCTGAAGGCTCCTTCAAGCCTGGGGTTCACAGCTCCTATGTATTCAAGGCTCAATAGGAGGTATTCTACGAAGGCTCTTGCTGCTCTGGGGCTTGGAATATCTGGTTCTGTAACGATCTCCAGTAGAGGGACCCCGCTTCTATTATAATCCACGAGGACATGCCTGCTTGTAACTATTGATCCTTCTGGATAGACCGATCTTCCAGGGTCCTCCTCGAGGTTCAACCTTCTTATCCTGACCTTCCTCCACTCCCATGTATCCGGGTCTAGGTACTCGAATTCACCGCCGAGGCATACTGGGGCTCCTCCCGCCTTCTCGTACTGGGTTATTTGATAGTTCTTGGGGAGATCTGGGTAGAAGTAGTGCTTCCTGGTAAATACGATTGCATCGGGTATTCGGCAGTTGAATATCATGGCTGCTGCTAAAGCAAGTATCACTGCCTTCTTCGATGGTACTGGGAGGGCTCCGGGTAGACCTAGGCAGACTGGGCATACGTTCTCGTTGGTGGCGTATACCCGGTAGTCGCTGTCACACCCGCAGAATAGCTTTGTTCCTGCCCGAGTTAGCTGGACGTGGACCTCTAAACCTATCTTCATCTTCATAACGCGTACACCCCCCGGAGCCCTGTTATCTCCTCTATCAGGAGGCCTGTGTTGAAGAGATCCTCTTCTCCCCATGGCCTAGCCATCAATTGTATTCCAACGGGTCCCTCACTAGTTGTTGCTATAGGTAATTGTAGGGCTGGCACTCCAGCCAGGTTAGCTGTCACTGTTGCTAAGTCTAGTGCGTATAGGCTTAGCGGATCGCTTATCCTTTCACCTAGTCTCGGCGGTTGTACTGGGCTCGTTGGTGAGGCTATTATGCAGTCTCTCGTTAATCCGAGTACTTCGTCCCTCACCATCCTCCTCACTCTGGTAGCCAACACGTAGTATTCGTCCCTGTAGCCCTCGCTTAACACGAATACGCCCATGGCAATTCGTCTCTTTACCTCCCTCCCAAATAGCATGGATCTGACTCGAATATTCTGCTCCTCCCATGTCGGCATCTTGAGGGACCCGCAGTTGTAGATGCCTCCGTCATAGCGGGCTAGGTTGCTTGCAGCTTCAGCCATCGCAATGATGTAGTATGTTGGGAGAACATACCTCTGTGACTTGAGAGATACGTAATTTACATCGGCTCCATTTGCTTCGAGCTTCTCGATAACTCTGGTGAATGCTGCAACTACTTGTTTTTGTGACGCTTCTAGCACCTCTTTGATCACACATATCTTTAGTTTACTGGGATCGGCTGGTTGAAGTCTTTCCAGCTCGATTCCCGGTCCCTTGATGCTTGTCGCGTCTAGAGGATCGTAGCCCGAGATAACCTTGTAAAGGAGGGCAGTATCGATCACGCTTCTAGCCATAGGCCCGATCTGTTCGAGGCTGTTCGCGTATGGGATTAATCCCCGCCTGCTTACAGCCCCGTAGGTGGGTTTCAGCCCGACTGTAGCCGTATATGCACCAGGTAGTCTTATGCTGCCTCCCGTATCACTCCCCAGTGCAAGATCGACAGCCCTATAGGCTAGTGCAGCACCGCTACCACTACTACTTCCTCCAGGGACCCTTTCTAGATCCCACGGGTTCCTGGTTGGTCCGAAGGCGCTGAATTCACCAGTACTACCCATGGCGAACTCGTCCATGTTGGTTTTACCTACAATTATAGCTCCTGCCTCGAGGAGCCTCTCCACTACGTAGGCATTATATGGTGGCTGGTAGCAGGATAGCATTCTGCTACCCGCTGTTGTTGGAAGCCAACTCGTTGATATGTTATCCTTTACTGCAACTAGGACTCCTTCGAGTAATCTAGGTTCTCCGCTTCTTATTCTCTTTGACGCCTCCTCTGCTTTGACTCTGAGCTTGTTGTAATCGTCTATAGTGATGAACGCGTTTACAGTTTTTTCATGCCTAGTTATACGTTCCCATGCCTTCTCGAATGCTTCAACGGGATCGTAGTCTCCTGTTTGGAGTTGTTGGTATATTGTGGTCATTGTTTACCCCTCCATGGGAATTTTACAAATCCCTCTTCGACTTCGACCATGAGATCCTTGATGTTGACTTGGTGGTAAGCCTCCTGGATTCGTAGGTGGGATTCGGTCTCCCATACGTGGTAGAGGGGTTGTTTACCCTCGACGAGGCGTTTGGCTTCAGAGAGGGTTGAGAAGAACTCCCTGATTGACTCAATCGCTTCGCAATCCTCTGGTTGCAATTCTAGCCTTGCTAGCCGTGATAATGTTGAGAGCGTTTTCTCACAATCCTCCACGGTAGTGCCCAGGAATTGTCTAACATGCCTGGAGATTATAACTTATGGCTTGTGACTGGTAGGATGGGTTAATACTTGATTTTAATACTGTGAACGCCTGCCGATGGAGGCCTATGAATTAAACCGGATGATCCATATATGGGGATTTGAGAGGGGAACTTATGACATGGATAGAATAAGGGTCAGTATAGTATCATACACCGAGAACGGCGAAAGGCTGGTAGCTTCAGCTTCTAAAGTCACACTCTCTCGTAAACCCTTCCAGAAGATAATTGAGATGAGCGACGAGGAAGTAGAGAAGTGGATAATGGAGACTTGGAGGCGGCAACACTTCAGCCCGTGGGAGCATTCATCTTATACCTGGGTTGTTGAGGGATGCTCTAGGATCTGCAGCCACCAACTTGTGAGGCACAGGATAGCAAGCTACACGCAACAGAGTATGAGATACACAGAGGGTGCTCTGAGAGAGATTGCTCTTAGAGCGTCAAAAATGGTCGGAATGGATTGTCCCGAGTCGCCTAAGCGTGCGCCGCCGCGAGGAACATACTCGTGTTACTCTGATGCGTTGAAGAAGGCTGTTGACCTCCTAGACGGTGATAGTCTTGTTGATTTGGCTCGGTTGGCCTACGTTATTCCTCCAACCTTGAGAGATAACTCTGCATCTATCGTTTCCAGACAGTATATTGAAGCAACTGCCGCCTACTATGAATTACTTGCTAATGGTGTACCTAGGGAGGATGCACGGTTCGTTATTCCCAACGCTGTTAGAACCAGGCTTACAGTCACGATGAACGCTAGAGAGCTCGTGCAATCGTTTCTTCCATTGAGGATGTGCACGAAAGCGCAATGGGAGATTAGGTGGATTGCCTGGCAGCTGTGGAAGGAGCTTGTGAAGATTCATCCACGTCTCTTCAAATGGGCCGGGCCTAGGTGTGTGTATTTGGAGAATGTAGTGAGGGATATGCCAGCTAGCTTGGATGAGCTGTTAGAGGATTCTTCTGAGCTGGTGATTCCTCGATGTCCAGAGCTAGTCCCCCGGGAGGGGATCAAGAATTGTATTAGGCATGCAATGAGTTCCTTGAAGAGAATTTAAGTGAGTCGTTTTTATTATGACGGATACATAGTTATTCTTAGTGAGGGCTAGCTAATGACTCGTAGACGACCACTACTATCAATAATAACATTTATATTAATTATTATATTGAGTGTTGTGACCAGCAGCGCTGTACACATATCAAGTACTGAAAACGGATACAATATACTCGACATTTACCCCTCAAGCACCGTGATGGGAGGAGAAAGCGTACTCGTACTCTCTGATGCAAGCCACCTAACAGTCACCTTTAACGTCACTATAATCGTTCAAGGCCAAGGAAAAGAAACACGATATACTTGGACGGATGAACTCGTTGTCGAAGGGATCAAATGGCCCTACGCTGACAACCTATACTTCTACATAATCCCGGGCATGCCAGCTAACGATACGATATTCATATACAGCGGTACCCCTTACATAGTTAAAGTAAGAAGTCAGGCCACACTTACAATCTATCAAGTACACGAGACAATAAACCAGACAATTACATGGACTCCCGTAGGTGAGAGGAACAGAGAACCAGTCGCAATACTCTATGTACCTGACGGCGACAAGTATACCTTATACCTATCCCCTAGTGGATGGACCAAACCTGCTGGTACTGATCTCCAAGTCATGGTTATAGGATACGGGTTCCATGGAGAGCCAACAGCGAATCTATTCGTGGGATCAGGTGAGAACTACATACAATACTCCATGGAGAAGTACGAGAAATGGTGGAATTCCCTCGGAAAAATTATAGATGATATCGCTGAGTGGTTCAAATCACTCGAAATAAAGGATGGCAGACTAGCAGGACACCTTCCAGCTCCAGAGTATTCTGGAGGGATTTGGACCGCGTCAATACCTATGAAGTACAAGGGTTCCCAAATCTACTACTATGGGAGAATCGTTGATTCCCAGGGTGAGACGGCATACACACCGAAGGGAACAGTTATTGTGACAAGTAGCGATGGCCCCAGGATAGTTATGGTAGACGATGATCTCTTATTGTACTTAATCGGGGCAGAGAACAAAGAGATAATAACTAAGCTACTCGTAGACGTCCCCGAGAGCAACCTGCTAAATGAGACCTATACTCTGGGAGACGCGTTGTTAGCGTCTGGTCTGATCAGAAAGCATTACTATGATGTATTAGCCTCTAATGGTCAACTCGTTATAGCGTTTCCAGGCAATGACACCCTAGCAAAATTGAGTGGAGGCGCCACGATAATCTATGTCTCCGGCCTCCCCCCAAGCGTACCTGAAACTATACTAGATTGGAACAGGACCAGTCTACAATTCATTTCACTACTCGAAAATCTAACCAAGCATGGATCGAAATTAATAGTAACAGCCACTAGTATAGCATCAATACCATATGATAATGAAAACACGTATCCATACACAATTACTGGTTTAAACAATACTGGATTAGCAGTATTAACAGGTATGAAACACCTCATATTCGCTTACGACACGTTAAACAATAGAGTCATCGCCCCGCTCCCCGAGTGGAGTGGGACACTCTATTCCACAAGTGATGATCCGACAATTCCACACCGGGTGGAAGTGAACACTACAACGACGGTAGTTGGCTGGCAGGGTATCATACCCAACTGTCAGCCCTCTATTGTCAACGCCGACCTACTGCGTAGTCCTTGGCTCACATTACTCGATAAGGGAATAACTAAGCTTCCATTGAAAACCATAGCTGAGAAAGCAGCACAAGTCAACGACGAGATTCAAAGGACAAGCTACTACTTAGGGATCTCAAAGATAAAGGAAGATAAACTAGTAATTTTCCTCGAAAATAAAACTGCATCAATCCCAGTCAAGTGGATAACGACGTACCTCTCCGATACCGCGGTGCCAGTAATGCTATCTAATGATTGCATGAGTGGTATATTCCTATATTCACCCGTGTATCCTAGAGCAATTGTGTTCACATTTGAACCTGAATCGGACCCCACTGGTGGTCCTGTCCTGCTAACCTGGGCACTAGAAAAACTCTTAGAACCATCAATACCGCCAACCAAGCTGGACGACATGCAATTGCCACTAGATGTAGTTCATAAAGCGAACAAGCTGGCTCAAGCCGGGAGCGAGTGGAAGGAAAATCTCATCCCAGGCGGAGGTCTCGTCCTGAACACCACTTCGAATGAGACAGTCCTTGTTATCCCATACGGTAAAATTAGTGTCATCGAAGGGCGGTTATTGTTCCAAGATCTGAGAGGACTCGTGTATAAGGTAGAGGGCGAGAGAATTACGGTCGTACCCCGTGAAACCTATTACATAATACCGGTGGCTATAGCTCCAGCTAAGAAAACAGCAACGACACCTATAACGACGACAGCTCCAACAATGACAACGACAACAAATACAGGTACAATGACAACAACGACAACAACAACGACAACAACGTCCGTCGCCGCCGGTGAGGGTATAGATTGGAGGGTTATCGCCCTTATTTCTGCAGCCGCTGTTACGGCTGTTGTTGCAATCTTATATTATCGTAAAAGACATCCCTACAAGTATATCTAGCGTTTTCTCGACAGGAACTCTCTCGCTTTCTCGATGAAATCCTCTCTTTCGGCGAGATCGACTAATTGCTTTGCTTGTTCCAGCCATTTCATCTTTGTCCTTCTCAGGTTCGAAAGATACGCCTCAACAGCTTTTCCTCCACCTTCTGTTATTATAGACGCGAGCTCCTCTATCATCTTCTTGCCTTCCTCTAGATCCTCTACTAGTTCACTTATGATACCTAGCTGATAGGCTTCCGAGGCGGATATCCTTTTCATACCGAGTCCAATGTGCGCTATTCTTGGCCATCCACCGATGCTTCCGAACCCAGCTAGCATTGGAGCTATTAGACCCCATCTTAGCTCTGGCCACTGCAGCCAAGCATCCTTGACGGCAATCGC
>WAKH01000077.1 GCA_015523485.1 Thermodiscus sp.
ATAATCGTCAAAGGAGCAATAATAGAGACAACTGAAGGTAAAGCGATAGTGACCTCGAGGCCGGGACAGGACGGAGTTGTTAACGCGGTTTTAATTAAAGAAAAATAATTTTAATCGGTGGATTCTCCTTTGAGCAGGGAGTATAAAGGGGAACGAATAGCAATCTACCCTTCCTATCTAGACAAGAAGCTACCGCGAAGGCTCGGCAGAAAAGTACCTATCGATGTAGCGGTTGAGAACCCTCGCATCGATGAGATCGTAAAGGCGGCCTCTGAGTTAGGACTTGACCCATATGTCGAGGAGGATAAAACGCATCCTAGAACATGGTACAGGTACCATGGAAGAGTCACCGTTAGGAAAGCCGACAGTAAGATTAGGATCCTGAAAATGATCTCTCAACTGATTAAAGATAAGTATAGAAAGAAACACTAACTTCATCCCCTTATAAGAGATTCTTAGGTATACCTCGGTTATTCCGTCAAATATTGTCCCAGCCACTCGAATATAAGGTGAGGCCCCCCACCGCCTCTAATTGGTGTGGTGGTTGGAAGGTAGACTACTACTGGGCAAAGTGGTAACTAAGACCAAGTCCGGATATGTGATAGTAAAGATACATGACCCTAACATGAGGATCAAGATCGGTAGCAAGGTAGCAGACAGCTCGGGTAGCGAGGTTGGGATAGTCGCGGACATTATTGGCAACGTGGAGAAACCCTATGCAGTAGTAAAATGGCGCAGTAACATTTCACCACGTGACGATGAACAACTGTTCGTTATAATTGTTAGGAGGCGGAGGGGGGCTAGGCGGAGAGGTGGCAAGAAGCGTGTCAGCGGTGGAAGGAGGCCAAGGCGTGGTAGATTGTCCTCCCGAAGAAATCGTGGTCACACCGGAAGGTCTAAGGGTATGTCTAGTAGACGGTAGAGTACTAGGTAGTGTATCCTTCGATGACAGGCCCGAGTGGAGGCGTTTCCCTAAGAAGGGCGAATCCAAAGGCTTAGAAAGGGGATCTAGGCCTCTAACATTCTCATTCCACAACGGCGGTGTGGGTGCAGAATTAAAGATAACAAGGAGAAGGGGGCTCACAAGGAGTTCTATCCGATTAAAAAACATGAAGAGAGGAGTCTATAGAATCACGGCGACTAGGAAAGAGCGCGCCCTGATAGAAACCTTTACCCTCATGCACAGGATCCTCAAAAGCTTGGATGTACCCAAGTCGAATGCAGTCGCCGAAGTAGCGGGAAAAATAATAAAGAAGTACCTAGAGGAGAGAAGAGCTGAGGGTAAACGAGCCAACAAGACGACTATAATTAACTCTAAAGAGAAACTTGCAGTAGTCATCGCAGCTATACGAAAGGCTCTCATAATTCACAACCTCCCTATAGGAGAGAGTGAATTATATGAAGCGGCAGCGAATGAAGCGCCAGAAGCAAGGACGCAAGAATTCAGGAATTACGTGTGGAAGATAATGAAGAGGATGAGCGACTACGGAGTCGTACCAGCTTACCACATGTATGGTAGACCAACCGCGAGAAGCCGGTTGATGAGGGTTGACAGATATGTTGTGAGACTTCTATCTACGCTTGATTTACCGTTAACTCTCAGAACACCTGCACTGCGTTTCCTCGAGACCGCTATGAAGTCTGGAAAGAGTTTATGGGGTAGGAAACCGGAAGCTATCGCCGCGGCTGTAGTATACCTAGTGGCTAGGCTTCATGGGTATGAAAATATAACCCAGAAAACTGTCGCGAGCGTCTACAAGCTTAGCGAGGCAAACGTTAGGAAGACCTTCAGGTACCTGCTAGAGGATATGGTTATGATAGTGGGCGTTTAGTGGAGCTAGATGTTAATAATTATTTAAAAAGATAAGGCAAGACCCTAATCTGACATGTATCGGATAGATATATAGGGTGTCACTTCCCATATCTATCAATACGGCCTACCCCAGGTTACAATGACTATAGGCTAGCGGCAGGTGTGGATTAGAGTGGCAGGAATCAGTGAACTAGAGAAGAAAGCGTTGGAAATAATTGAGACAAAAGAGGGCGGTGTCCTCCAAAGCGACCTGTGGAAGATGCTAGGCCTAGACAGTAGAGAAGGCTCGAGGCTTGTCCTCAGACTGGTAAAGAAGGGCCTAGTGAAACGCGAACAAGTATCAGTAAATGGACGTAGAACCTACAAGCTAACTCCCGCGAAAATGGCTGCTGAACCAGTTACGGTCAAAATCAATATCGCCAGTATTCTAGACATCCCATGCACGACATGTCCTCAAATCTCGGAGTGTGGGCCTAAGAACTTCTACGATCCCGCTACATGCCCTCTCCTCGAAGCGTGGATAGCGAGGAAGCTGAGAGGAGACAGGAAGGTTATAAGGAGGCCAGCAAGAATCTAATCACCTCCTTATAGTCGGCGCTTGTCCTTATACTTGTCGGTGAATAGTGACTTCTACAAGCCCTATGTCCAGCGTCCTCAAGAGTGGATAGAAGCGCCTCTATGCGAGGCATGCTAGTTCTCGCGAATGACGCTGCTTGCTCTACACGTAGATGTAGGCCATACTCTTCTAACTCAGCCTCGCACTTAATTGTATTAAGGAGATCCATTATCCGTGTCTGTGTATTGAGGTATTCTCTCACTGATGTTTCATCGATTAGTTTAACGATAAAGTTAACATCGTTAAGATTCGACGTCCATAATGGACCGATCGGTACTGGTGACTCGTACCCCGTGCATGATGGAGGGTCCCGTATAAGGTAGGTTCTCTTCTCGCTGGGACAGTAATATGCATATCCAAGGGACTCCTCTAGCATCCTATCCGCCCTTCTCGCCCCCCTCATGATTTGAACATATATTCTAATGTAATGGTCCGCGTAGTAGGAGAGTAGAGGGTAAATGGCCTTGTCATGGGATGCAGCTATCCTAGCGATGTAACCCAGTAGTACTCTTATGCCTATCTCTTTGGACTCTGGGGTTTTCCTAATCGATACACCATACTTTCTTAAGGCAGCTCGGTGCTTTGAACCCTCTAACACAGCTAAATCTGTCGCTGTAACAGCTAGTAGCCCCTTATTTCCTATCACCGATATTGCAGCGTCTAGGTATGGTGCTGGCGAGCCGAAAGGGTCGATGTCAACTACCAGAGGGGGGCGGTCAAGAATCCAACGGGTTGCAAATAGTAGCTCGCGGGCATCCTTATGGTAGACTGCCACTACTTCATCTAACCCGTTAAGCCTTACGTTGTCCCTTGCAAAGGATACTGCACATTCATCGATATCGCCAGCCACTAGTTTAAGATCGCCATTTACTTCTATCGCGTACCGTATAGGTCTAACTCCAGTAGCGGTTAGTGGTTCTGCGACGTAGAAGTCTTTGACAGGTGCTAGATGTTCTCTATAAACACTTAGGGCGACCACGCTGAGATCTCTATTAAACTCCATTCTAGGATTGTAGAATACTTCTAGCCAGGCGGGTTCAATTCCGTGGGGTGCAATAGCCTGAGCCGGATCCGGTATGTAGAGTAGGGCTTTACCTTCCTTGATTACTGCCCTTGCCACACAGTTTCGCGGCAATTTCTCCAGCCTCTTCTAGCAGTCTTTCTCGGTTCTCTAGTGTCACCTCGATTATCTGTGAGGATTGCTCAATTATACGGTATATGTAGGGGTCCCTTGACCTGAGGCGGCGGTGGATAACGCCTATTGTAGGCTTGTTTAACTTTAGGACGGCTATTATTGCACTTCTCAGCTGTGGTACCAGTAATTCCATAGGTCCAATTTCATCAATAACAATAACGTCGGCATCCCCTTTCGCCTTTTCCAGTGCACCGACTCCTATCCTGAGAACGTCACTCGTAACTATACCGTACTTACCTAGTCTAGGTCCCGGATATCCAACCTTAGCAAGCCAACCTTCTTCTCCGCTCATGATATCCACAATCTTGAAGCCGATCCTTTTTCCATCACTGCCCCTCACTTCTGGGGCTATGATGCCGCCTACCCGGCAACCCATATCTTCTATCAGTTCCTTAACTCTCCTTACAATAGTACTTTTACCTACTCCAGGTCTTCCAGTGTAGAATATCTTAGCCGGGGTCACCCTTAATCACTCATTTCTACTTTCTTCTTTTCTCCTTTGAATTAATGCCTTTATTAGATCGCTTAAGTTATCGATTACTATCGCCCTCACGCCCTCTTTCTCAAGCTCTCGAGCGATTTTCCTGTCTTCGACTATGACACCCTTGTCTTTTATGTCAAGTGTCCTGGCCATCTTCTCCATGTATATGGACTTCTCGTAGAGAGTACGCTTGCTTTCTCTGGGATGCTGTACTGTAAATACGATCCTGGTTTCTTCTATCGACCCACCTATGTCTAACACAGTCTTCTTTGCGTGGACTATCTTGAATCCTATCGCTTTCAGATCTGCTGCAGCCTTCTCCTCTAGGCGTGAATCAAATGGTTTTACTGTCCTTGGTTCGGGCAGGTTGCTTGTGTCGAATATATCGCATGGGACGACTATGTCTTCTCCTAGCAGGTTTATCAGCTTCTCGGCTCTCTCGATTGTTGGATCGAGTCTTCCTCTCTCATACTCGTATACTGCTTTACGACTTGTCTTGAGGACCATAGCGAGATCTCCTAGACTCAGACCCTTCTCTAGCCTTCTCTCGCGGAGCTTGGCTGGATCAACCCGTACCTTGTATCCATCTCGTGATTCGAAAATGTATACGGGTTCCCTGCCACTCAGTATGCCCTCGAGCGTTTCTGGAGATACGACTTTTATGCCATACTTCTCATAGGCGACACCTTCAAATAGCTCTTCTCCACCTCGCCTCTTTGCAACTATAACTGGGGATATGTTCATAGAGGATGCCAGGGCGAGTAACTCTTGTACTTCACTCTTGGGTATATCATCTAGGTCGCTTGCTACTTTGACGAGAATCCTCCGCCCATCGCGTAGTCTCACGGCTAGATCTATGCTTCTCCTCTCTATCCTCCTCGGGTACTCTAGTACAGCTATTTCACTGGCGTACCTGTATAGTATTGCTAGTGTCTTGTAGAGCACCTCCTTTGCGTCTAACTCCATTACCGGCATGACCCCATGAATGATATAGTTCGATGAAGAGAGTTAATAGAATTAGGGGTGTAGTATGAAGCTCCCCACAGTTGAAGAGTACGTGGAAATAATACAGAGCTTCATAGAAATATCAAAGACAGAAAAAGAGTCTCGTAAGCTCAACCTGCCATTTAACTCCATTAGGATTGGAAATGTGATTTTCCTGAAAAGTACGTCCACAGAGAGGATAACAGTTATCGGTGATCTTCACGGAGACTACCTAACGCTCCATAACATATTATCAAAATTCAGGTCATCTGATTTAATCGTCTTCCTCGGCGATTATGTTGATAGGGGTCCCTGGAAGGATCAAATATTAACAGTATACACGCTTCTCAAGTCCAAGCTTGATGGAATGCCTATAGTCATGCTAAGAGGTAATCATGAAGCACCGACAGGCTTGGAGCCAGCGGGTCAAGACTTTCCCTATGCTATCCTCGAATACTACGGAGACGATGCGGGTGTACTAATAGACTTACACAAACGGTTATGGGATTCACTCCCTCATGCACTCGTTATTGAAGGAGTTGCATTACTGTTACATGGAGGGCCTCCAACGATTAAACTGGACTCGCCTACAAATGAGTACTTAGGCGGAGTAGTTGAAAGCAGAGATGTGCTAGAAGAAATTCTTTGGAATGATCCAATCGAAGACGATGTTATAAGAAAACCTAACCCACGTGGGGCTGGAAGCCTATGGGGTAGACCAGTGACCGAGATAGCACTCGGAAAAATCAATGGGAAGCTAATAATTAGAGGCCACCAGCCAGCACTCAAGGGTTATTCATGGAGCCATAAGGGAAGAGTACTCACCCTGTTCTCTTCCAAAATCCCTGTGTATGGTTTGGATAACGCTGGCGTCCTGTCTTGTGGTGTCGATGAGATAAGTCCTGAATGTGGGGATTGCATAGACTTTGTCTAACTGTTCTTTAACAGTTCAGTCAAGTATTGCGCTGGATAAGACCAGGGCAAATCCTAGGAAAGAGGCTCCACCCAACCATATTGACGTCAATGAGTCTATTGGAGGATGCGCTCCCGAAAAGGCTGTTATGAGGGGATCAATAGTTACCCTCAGATATGGTATCGAGAGGACGAGTACGACGAACGCGACCGATCCAGTTCTAGCTTCTCCGAAACTTAGTGAGGCTGAGACGAATGCAGACACCGATGCTAAGAATAGACTCACTCCACCAGCCCAGAGTAACATGGGTGTCCAGGCAACGACCAATCCAATAGTAAATACTTTAACTATGATACTAAATAACATTAATTGACTGAACAAGAATATGTAAGAATACGTACTCTTAGCAAGGATCAAGATCCAACTCTCCACTGGCGACGACCTTAAACCATCTAGTGTACCACTCAGGGCTTCACGAATAAATCCGGCGAATGACTCAAACAGGGCTAAGAACAATGCAAAGGCGATCATTGTCCCAGCAAGAACCTCCCCCGGATACTGCGAATACGAGGCAGCCGCTGAGGCGAGAATACCAGCCGCTAAGGTAAACCCTATCTTGACATAGAAGTCTACTCTCTCCCTGACTTCAACTTTTAAATCTTTATAAATTAAGGCTAAAAGTAAACTTAGCGTTTTCACCTCAAACGTCCCCCTTCTAGTTTCAAAACGCGGACATCCTTTAATGGGCCGATATCAGTCTCTTTAGGAGCAGTCGCTATAACTACACCTCCCCTACTTGTGTGCATATCGAGGACCGTTATCAAATCACTGACACCTGTATCGTCGAGGCCGGTAAATGGCTCGTCTAAAAGCAATACGCTCGGCTTGTGAATTAAGGCTCTCGCTATGTCAACCCTCCTCCTCCATCCAAAACTTAGTGAGGCCACTTTCTCGTTTATCTTGGCCTTGAGTTTCAGGATTTCAACTATCTCATCGTTCTCAGGAGAATAATCGTTGACTCCAAAGAGCTTCGCGTAAAACAATAGGTTTTCCTCCACAGTCAGTGGACTATACACTAAACTCGTATGGAGAACCACTCCCATCAGACTCTTCGCCTCAGGATAATATGGCTCGATACCAAGTATGCTGACTTTCCCTTTACTCGGCCGAATCAAGCCTGCTATTATCTTGATCAGCGTTGTTTTACCAGAACCGTTTGCACCAAGAATGAAAACCTTCTCCGACTCTGGTACAGATAAATCTATTCCCTTTAACACCCAGTCTCCATGTTCCTCGTACTTTTTCCAGACATCAACTACTTCTACCATTGATTTATCCAAATATGGCACCATAGTCATACAACCATGAAGATACCAATAATTAATCTATGACTGTCAATGTGTTAATACGAGGGTGTATAGCATTGACAAGTACACGAAAGCTTGAGTATATAGTTTCAGTTATCGCCCTTATGGACGTATTAACTGCGGTCATAGCAGTTCTCAAGGCCCCATTTCCTTTGAAGGTAGACCTAGGTGCCCCCACGGCATATATATCAATATACGTTCATGTCCCCCTTGCGTGGGCTTCATACCTACTCTTCGCCATCGCCATGATAGGTGGTATACTATATCTCGTAAAGGGCAAGGATGTATATGAAAAGGTAACAGTTTATGCAACCCTACTCGGAATAATGTATGGGTTCGGAACAATAGTAACTGGAATGGCCTGGGCCAAGGAATCCTGGGGTGCTGCATGGAACTGGGACCCTAGAGAAACGGGAGTACTACTCCTGTTACTAGCCTATTTGGGTTACTTCGCGATTAGAAACAGTATCAGGGACCCCGAAAAAAGGAAGACAATCTCCTCTGCTTATGCAATAGCAGCATTCATGGCCGTACCTATAAGCTTCATCTCGGCATACATAGGTGATAGCCTGCATCCAACCTCAAGCCAGGCTGGCAGCTTCTTTGGGCAACCCCAAGTTATGATGTACTTTATTCCAAGAGTTCTCTTAGCCACAGCAACAGCTATCGGCTTAGTTACATTACTAGTGAAGGGAGATGGAAAAGGCAGCGCTCCTAGAATCGCAGGAGGCCTGATTCTAATTCTGGGAATATTGACAACAATATACCTAGTGTCTCCATACATAACCTCCCATCCTGAAAGAGTACTTAACGCTACGCTAGCTGGAGACAAAATATCTTCCATTGTAACGCCTAAAGGAGTCATAAAGTTCAACCCACCAATCGATTCACCTGTTCAACCCGCATCCTACAAGGGAGAGCCCACAATAATTGGCCATCTCGTAACTTTGAACGGGAATAGTCTAAACCTTGTGATACACTGGAGTGCCTCATTCGCATTGGTGACCTACTCGATAATTCTTGGAGTCGTATTGACCTTCGTATATAGGCTTAGTCGAAATATATAGACTAATGACTCACAACTATGTATTAAGGGGTCAAAAGGATATGTTTCCTATAATCCCAATCTTTAGAGGGGGAAGAATATGGAGACGAAACAACTAGGTTCAGTTAAACGAAGGAGGAATGTAATAGCAGCAGGAGTTATCTTCATAGTAGTAATATTAACTATTGGATATATGAGTATCAGCCAGTCAAGCTACAAGAGCATTTCCGATCTAGCAGATGTTAACAAGAGAGTAAAGGTTACTGTCGAGGGGACCGTGGAACCAGTTCTAAAGGGCACATACACATTGATCGTGAATGGAAAAGAATACTATGTTGAAGGACACGGAAGCTATGGAGTAGCAACAGATAGTTCTGGCAAAGTCTATGCCGTCTTTATCCTGTCAGGAGATAATTTCGCGGTTCTCGCCCTCTATGACGTAGGCGAGAACACCAGTGCATATCAATTAGGCTCTGGTCTCGCAAGCAATGTTGTTGTCAGTGGTATATACGATCCAACGATTAAAGCGGTACTTTCAGGGCCCGGAGGGAGTGTTGAGCTACCCTACCTAGAAGTGAGTGCTATTCTCAAAGGATGCCATAGTAGTTATGAGCAGGGTGTTGGAACTAGAGGCTAAACTGTATAATCTTATCCCCCCGTTCAGCTTTCTCAAATCCACTCCATATACCCATGCGAATATAGTTAAGCAAATAACTATCAGTATCCAATCTTCAAATATATGGATGTAAAAAGGGCCTCAATCACACGTATATATGCGGGCGGGCGTGTTAGGATTGCCGGGCTTCAGGGGCATAAAAGCTATAGTAGATTTCAACAATTGTACTCTACAGAATCTATTATCACACGCTGAGAGACTTAGAAAGGAGTCTAACCTAAGGATACACATCATTAGAGTCATAAGAGAAGATAACAGGTTACATGCATGGGTCCGTATCGCTGGAAGTAAGTCAGCAATGAGGAAACTTCTGCAGAAGATAGCCAAGACCCGCGAGTCCTACTATACAATAATTGGTGAAACATATGGAGGAACGATAGTTTACATAACAGTCCCCTCGAAAAGATGTGGAAGGTCTACAAGCTGTCCTTTAGCCAGTCCTTCTCCCAGGATTATACCCATATCAACTGTCATTCAAGACGGTAAAATGAAAGCCCTAGTAGTAGCATCCTCAAAGAAATCATTGGATGCCCTAGCTAAGAAAGGTTTCCAGCTAGAGGTAATCGTGGGTGATCACGAGTCTCAACAATCGCTCACCAATAGGCAAGAGGAGATATTGATGAAAGCTTTTATGATAGGTTACTATTCTTATCCACGAAACGCCGATTTAAAGGATCTAGCCAAGGCTACAGGATTATCGCTCTCAACGGTGGCTGAATTGATAAGGAAAGCTGAAATGAAACTGATTAAGAGATTCCTGCTGGAGGAGCTGCTGATCGCATATATACGTAGAGATAGTGATGGAAGTCGGGAGAGGATAGAGGATAATAGTTGCTGAGAGATTTCCAATTAACATTATTAAAAATAATTATATTCTAGTCTATTATAATTATGTTGAGTGAATATAGGAGAAGGATTAATCCCATTATACTCAATAATCCATAACTGTATTGTTGAGCTTTTTTACCTGCCATTTTGTTTAGGGTGGCCATCACTTTTTCATTACCTGTAGCCCATACTGCCAAGGCTATGGGAACCGAGATTCCTAGTGTAAATGAGGCTAGAGTAAGTAGACCTACTGTTAATTCGCTTCCAGCTATTAGTATCAGCGCACCTACGACGAGCGGAAAACTGCACTGAACCGCTAAAAGACCGTATAAGAAGCTGAATCCAACTATTCCTCTTTTGGTTAAGACTCCGATGTTAATGAACGTAGGAACGCCTAGGACCCCTAGAATGCCAGCTGACAATAGTATCAAGGCAGCTGTTGGTAATAATATCCTGTTGACGGATGTCGTAATAGAACCTAGGACTAGGAAAAGTCCACCTATCATGAGTGCTCCTGCGGCTGTTGCTATCCCAGCTTTTACTGATGTTCCGGCTCCCAGGTTAGGCGTGCCCTCGCGGGACACCAGCATCGAGAGATACGCTAGGAGAACTGGAAATACGCACGGTGAGAACGCGGCAATCAAACCCGCTATTAGCGCGGTTGATACAGATGCTATTGCTCCGAGATTATAGCTTGATTCTTGCAATTCTACCTTTTCACCTGTTAACCCCGTTTGTATCGTTGCTGTTATTCCATCGAGCATAGATGCCATTTGTTCCGCCTCTGTAACTGATAGGTTTGGCACCATGCTTAGAATGATATTAACTAATGCACTCTTCCCACCAACATACTGTGATGGGGGAACGCCCTCTTCCAGACTCCTTCTGAGCAGGTTAGCTATTGTGTCATTACTTGAGTACACCCATTCCCTCAGATCTTCATTATTTAGCGATCTTGGTAACGTATGGCACTCCGTACAAGTTTCCTGCATTCTAACGAATACGTTCTCACTCAAACCCGATGAGGAAGTTGCCCACTCATACATTACATTAGTTATGTTGTTCCCCGTGAACGAACCTACATGACGGGCCACAGGTTTTCCATTTAGATACACAATGAATGTAGGCGTCTCCTCCACGCCATTATTTACGTAAATATCTATTGTTTCTTTACTAAGTTTCACAACGTAGAATCTTATGGGGAGATCCGGGTTCCTCGCTAACTTACTCCAATACGGTTCCATTTGCTGGCATACTGGACACGTGTCGCTAGAGAACATAATAGCTACTGGCTTGCTATTAGATAGCGCCTTGTCGAATTCTCCTTGACTTGTTATTATATAATCAACGTTACGACTTTCAACAAGCGAGAATGGATTGGCTTGTACTATGTAGAATAAGATTAGGCCTCCTATGATTACTGATACAAGGATTAGTATACCGGACTCCAAGCGCTCCCTGCTCCACGTATCCATTCTTAGTTTCCTAGGCAATACGCTCCCCATCCAGCCTGGTAGCTTAGCAATCTAATGTTGATAATGCCTAATCCATATATTTACGAATACTGTAATTACACAGGGATGCAGCTATTTACTTGCGAATAGACCTGTAGAGCCCGTATATTTTACATTTGGGGCAAAGCCAGATTTGCTCTTGCACCCACTTAGGTGCGCCTCTCCTCTTCAGGATTTCTTCAACGTGCCTTATCATCTTAAGACTCCCAATCGGTCTTCCACATAGTTTACATTTAGCAATTTTATCACTCGTTAGTGTTACCTTCTTATCCAGTATATCATTATTATAGACATATTTTAGGTTGATTGCTTCGTGACTACAAGCCCATACGCATTCCCAACAGGCATCACAATATGCATGGTTAAACCTCAATGAGATACTGTTTTCGGTGACTTCTAGTGCAAGGGCACCAGTAGGACACATGCTCGAGCAGGCATCGCACAGTAGACAACTATCCTGGTCTACATTAACATAGCCAATTACGGGCGCATCAAATGCCAGGTTCTTTACTCCATACAATTCGGTTAGCATCCTCACCTGCGAAATCTTTCTAGATGGCAGCATCTTACTACTCTTTGTTATTCCTTCACTATTGTTGAATAAAATTAATAAATCAACCAACTCATCAACATTTTCGGCTATGCCAACTGGTAGTCCAGAATAGTTTCTTAATTTATCTTTATTCCAAATCTTACTGTTATCATTATAAATCGCTATGCTAAAACCAGCTGCGAGTGACGCCACCAAATGAAAATCTGTGAAATGATCTATTCGATCCAAGGTTACTAGTACAGCCGGATTGATTTTTTCCTTGTTTTCAAATAGTCCTCCAATTATAGATGATGCTTTCTTTTTGGATACAATAATGAGGGTTAAGCTCCGCTTGGCCCTCATTCTTAGGTTATCAATAAAGTAGGTGTAAGAGGAGTTCTCGAATGCTGGCATATTGAGGAGTTGATGTGGACAACTCCATAGGCAAATACCGCATGAGTCGCAGAGAACGGGATTAACTTTGGGTGGTTTGCCTCGTAGTGCTTCTTTTGGACACGATTCAATACAGAGGTTACAGTTTGGGTGGGCTACGCATCTATCCTCCATTGTAATGTACGGTGCGGAATAGTATTTTGTTATACTTTTAATAGGATTAGTGATTAGGTCTCTCCTACTAACACGTTTCGATAAAGTGTATGATTTTGGTACTCTGTCAAGTTTAGTCATCATTATCATCAATAGTTTTGATAATAACAAGTCTGCGGCCGTTAATGCTGGTTCTGCTAATTCAAATTCTATGGGATCAACCGGGAAATATGCATATGGATTGACACCTTGTAGTTCGATTCTTTGGATTAGGTCGGTATAAGTTGACCATGCTCCGCTATATAATCCCAATACTTTCATATTTTTAATAATATAATATAATATTTTTTCCTCTATTTTCTCGATTGGATAGAATTCAACTTGTACTGGCAAACTTCTAGTGTCAAGCCCGACATCTTCCTGGGCTATAATAATCATCCCTTCCACCTTATCGAGGCGATGTTACTCACTGCCCAATCATCGCGAGTACTACTCATTACTATTACATGCTTGTAACGTATAGTCGACTCGTTTTAACCTATACATTGTTTGTTTTACATGATGTAACTATCACCGTAATTTTACGGGTCTTCCTTCTTTTTCTGATATTCCTATATGATCCTTTATTTGAGGCTGATCTTATCTTGACCGGATATACAATAAAAATAACATATAAAAACATAAAAATATCGATAATCGCTGCTCTAGTAATGTTAACCCTAGCCTTACCACTAGCCAACGCAACCAGCACAGAAACAGGTGAAATCTACACTCTATATCCATGCTCAAACTGCCACAGTAAGATAACAGTAACTGGAAACACTCATTGGAGCTACTTCCACGATGTAAACCTTACAGCTGGAGCACATAGCGGACTAATGTGCTCTAACTGTCACGATCCCCAGTCCAATATGATGAACCTCGTGAACGGAGTCCCAATCGCCCTTATAGGTCTACATAACCAGTCCCAACTAATGGAAGTAAATACTCTCTGTGGAATATGCCATACGAAGGAATTCGAAGCATACAACCTGGGAGCACACGGTAACGTCACCTATGAATGCATCAACGGTACCTATATTGACGTAAAAGGTTACAATGGCGTAACCTACAGGCTACACCTCTGCGACAACTACTATAACCTGACAACAAAGCCAGCAAACCCATGTGTAACCTGCCACAACCCCCATGAACCGACATACTACGCCTTAAGCGTTCTTCCACCGCCTAGCGACAGGGTCCCACCACCGGATGAGACAAACATATTGATAGGCGGCATATCAGTAGTGATCACAGGTCTTTCGCTGATCTTCGCTGGACACCTCATTGCATCACGATCTCCTAGGAGGTGAAAAGAAGTGAGTAATGGGAATGGAAAAAAGATAGATGAGGGAAGGAGGACAACATTAAAGCTACTTGCCCTAGCAGCTTTGCTCTCTACGGTAGACTTTGCAGTATTCGATAAGAGTGAGTTCAAAAAGATGCTTAGAAAGGTTGGCCTCGACGAGATACTCGGTGTAGCGGACGCTAGGCAGGGTCTCGGAGATTTCGAGCGAAGAGCCCTCGAGAAAGAAAAGATGCTAAAATCTCTGTGTGATCAAGCAGCTGAACAGCTATGTAGCGAGAAAGGAGAGACTAGCTCCGAATGCCTCCTAGCTAGAAAGAAATGCTCCAAGCTAGTAGTAAAATCAACTCCAGCCAGAGAGGGTAAGAGGTTCGCGATGGCACTTGACGTCGACAAGTGTATTGGATGTAGGAGATGTGAATATGCTTGCGTGATGGAGAATAACACTGTTAGAGACGCTGGTATGGACTGGATACGTATATATGAGGTTGACAGAGAGGCTGTAGAGCAGTTAGAGGGCGCTCGAGACGACTATCTTGTCGCACCGAAACCAGGAAAAGTATATGTCCCAGTGGCATGTATGCACTGCGAAGATCCACCCTGTACAATGGTATGTCCTGTTGTTGCTACCTGGAAAGAGAAAGATGGCATTGTCGTAATAGATTATGACAAGTGCATTGGATGTAAGTACTGTGTAGTAGCATGTCCATATGGTGCTAGGAGATTCAACCTGTTCAAACCGAAACTTAACCCGCTTGACCTCAATCCAAACATGCATATCCTTGGCAATGTCCCGCGACCAGTCCATGTCGTAGAGAAGTGTACATGGTGTGTACAAAGAACCCGTGATGGCGGCATACCAGCTTGTGTGGAAGCATGTCCAGTTGGAGCAAGAGTGTTCGGAGACTTGAAGGACCCGGAGAGTCCAATAAGGAAGGTTATCGAAGAGTATGGCGTGTTCGTGCTAAAACCTGAGGCCGGAACCAATCCTCGCTTCTTCTACTTCTTCGGTGGAGCCAGAACCCCTCCAAGGAAATCGGAGGGTGGTGAAAAGTGAGTAAGGGTATAGGCGAGAAGGTGCTAGAAGCGGTTGACTCCCTAATCTACATATTCAGGGAAGGCGTGAAGGGCTCCAAGGCCTACAAACTACTACTCGCGGGTCTCGGCATAATGGCCGTATATGGGATCTATCTATGGATATTCGTTCAACACGCACCAATCTTCCTTGGATCAGATAACGGCGGGCTCTACATGACAGGAGTGAATGAAGACGTTCCCTGGGGGCTCTACATATCATTCTTCACGTTTTGGGTCGGTGTCGCCGCATCCGCGGTAATCTTCAGCTTCGCGGGATACGTATTTGGCGATAAGGAATTCAAGAGGATAGTTCCGCTGGCCGAGGCGCAAGCTGTCGTAGCATTGATCATAACTGTTTGGGGTATTGTAGCCAACTTAGGCCATCCAGAGAGAGGTTTAATCTACATGCCGAGATTCGAGAACCTGCGAAGCATGCTGGATTGGGACTTCACAGTGATTTTCACCTATATGGGCCTCAACGCGATAGCGTTCGTATACACGATACACAAGTATAGGAGAGGAGAAGAAGTCCCATGGAAATTCCTAGTAATATTCATGATAGTCTCAACGCCGTTCGCCATAGGAATACACACTGTAACGGCCTGGATCTTCCACGCACTAACAGCGAGGCCAGCACTTAACACCGCGTTACTAGCTCCTAGATTCATAGCTACAGCATTCGCTAGTGGACCAGCATTGCTATTGATTGTCGTATATCTTGCTGAGAAATACACTGACTGGTTTAAGGTTGACCTAAAACTCTATCGGACAACTTTGAACGTGATAGTAGTAGCGTTAGCAACAGGCCTCTTCTTCACACTAGCCGAGATACATGAGGCATTCTGGTATACAACCGAGCCTCTGAAGCGATCACAGCTTTTAGCAACATTCCTGGGAGGACCCAGCTTACTATTGACATTCATGATCTGGTTATGGATCGGTCTGGGAACAGCCGCAGCCTTACTAGGAATGGCTCCCCCGATGAGAAAGTCCAAGAAGAAAATCGTATATATAGCACTCCTCACGTTCATTGCGGTCTTCTCAGAGAAGACACTAAGCACGATCCTTCCCGGATTCATCATAAACCCGATACATGTTCCAGCAGAGTATCATATTACACCGATAGAGGTCTTCGTAGGTATAGGCATACACGCGACTGTGTTTATTTTATACGCGATTTTAATAAAGTCCTATCTTATTACTCTCAGGGCTAAGGGGGTGAATGTATAAATGGGTAAAATTCACTGGATAATTATAATAATGATAGTATTGGGGGCATATGCATTTACGATAGCCCACTCGCAGCCATCAGAAGAGCAGGCTAGACAAGCATTCGAACAAAGCGGTTGCTACGGCTGCCACACAACCCACGAGTGGACTGACTTAACGGCAACTATAACGGATTGGGCTCACATGTATGACAGCTTGGATGAGGCTGCACAAAGCGTTGGATACTCGAGTTTCGATGACCTCATGACAACAATGAAGGACTGGGCTGGTTTATATGGCGGCATTAGCGACCAACAATATCAAACTATATACGAATATTTCGTATATCTATTCAACTCTTCGAAACCAGCGCAACCAACTACCACTACAACAACCACAACACAGGCCACTGGCCAGGAAACCGTGACTGAGACTCTTACTATAACTAAGGAGAAGACGGTTACAGAGACGCAGAGCGTATATGTAGTTCTCAACGAGTCCAAAGTAGTAGAACGAACAGTCACGGAAAGTGTTCCGCCGGCAAAGCCGCCCAGTGCATTCAACTACGCCGCTATTGTAGCAGCGATATTGGCACTGGCTGGTCTAGGCTACTTAATCTACATAATTAAAAAATAATTTTTTATTAATATTATGAATTATATAACGTACATTTACGGTGTCATATATAAAATCAGTTCTACGAAGGTTATACTTAATCGAACATCAATATATGTGAATTCATACGTGGGGGCTGCATTATGAAAAAATACATGAGTTATTTGTTAATAGCTTTGCTAATAGCGTCGCCGCTGCTAGTACCAAACATGCACAGCGCACACGGAGCCACTCAGACTACACGAGCAGACTTGAATACACTACAACAGGCCCTCGCACTTGCCAGTCCGCAGACTAGAGACTGTATATCATGCCACCTAGAGGAGACACCTGGAATTGTATTCGACTGGCTCAATAGCCATCATGCATGGGCCACTCCAAGCGAAGTTCTTGAACTCTACGATGCCATTAACTATACAGGAGCCTCGATAGCATCAAAATTCCAGAACTACCAATACACAGTTGGATGCTACGAATGCCACGGCATGTTCAAGGAGCAAGACAGGCCCGACATAGCGGAGAACCACTTTGGCTACCAGATAGTAACAATAGTTACGATGAAGGACTGTAGCCAGTGCCACATGAAGGAAGCAGAAGAAATCAGCTGGACAATGCATAGCTTCGCGGCTTTAAACGGTCCATTAAAACCTTGGTACACGAAAATAGTTAACTATGCAAAAGATAACAACCTAGTGCAGCAAATGCTACCGCCCGTTTACGAGAAGACAGGCACAGGACTGGTGGACTGGCCATGGTACAAACAATATGCTAACAAACTACTAAACAACCCAAGCGACCCCGAGGTTCAACAATTAGGAACAATCTATGACAACGACTTCAAAGACATCGTATCACCGCTATATCCAGCCAGCGGCGTCCTCAACAGCACAGGATTAATGCACAGTGAGTTAAACAAGAACGCGTATGCCTACCACGCATGTCTTGAATGTCACGGTACTCTAGTAGTACCCTACCAGAACCAGGGATACCGAGTCCTATATTGGGGATGGCCTAGCAACGGTGCTGGAAGGATAGATCCTGATGGCAGCCTAGGAACCTGTACAGCATGTCACACGAGACACGTGTTCAGTATAGAAGAGGCCAGGAAACCATACACATGTGGACAGTGTCACCTGGGATACGACCACCCACACATCGAGATTTACGAAGAGAGCAAGCACGGTAACATCTATGACGCCGAAGGGGAGACCTGGAACTGGACAGCTCTACCATGGAAGGTCGGCGTAGACTTCAGGGCGCCAACCTGCGCAGTATGTCACATGAGCACGATAGCAGATGCTAATGGTACAATCGTAGTGCCTGGTAGCCACGATCTCAGAGAGAGGATAGTATGGGACCAGATGCACTTCTTCTCATATCCAAAGCCTAAATGGTCCGACTTCACCCAGAACGCCATCCTAAAGGGAGGTAACCAGCTGACCGGAGCAGGCTTGCTAGAGAACGGTATAGTACCAGAAGGCTATACTGTCAGGGTGACTCAGGCGCCTGCCTCGGGAGAGTTCGGCTTCCCAAGGATAGTTGATGTCCAGTTTACAGGCGAACTCCAGCAAAAGAGAGAAGCTATGAAGGCTGTTTGTGAACTATGCCACGCTTCCCAGTGGGTAGATAACTACTTCACGACATATGATCAGGTGATAGTAGAATACAACATAACTGCACAGTACGCGTTCAGCCTGCTGAAGAAGGCTTGGGAGGAGGGAATCCACGATCCGAAGAACAAGCTAGACGAATACATGGAGATAATGTGGTACTACATATGGCACCACGAAGGTAGAAGATGGAGGAACGGAGCCTCAATGATGGGACCCGACTTCGCCCACTGGTTCGGAATCGTAGACACGGTGATGGACAAGCTTGGAAGAATGATCACCTACTACCAGACCGCACACAGGATACTAGAACTCCAGAACCAGATACAGCAACTACAAGCTGGAGGTAACGTAACACAGCTACAACAACTACAGCAGGAGCTTGCACAACTAAAGCAGAGGCTATCAGCTATGGAGGCCCAGGTACCCGTACTGGCGAGCAATATCACTTCAATCAAGGCTGAAATCGAGACAATGAATACAACAGTATCGCAACTAAGCGGTACAGTCGGGCAACTAAGCGGCGATGTAAACGTTGTGAAGACCAATATCGACGAAATAAAGACAACAGCTGAAGAAGCAAAGAACACCGCCGGGAGAGCAAACGTCGCCCTAGGAATAGGCGTCATTGGCTTGATAATAGCTGCGATAGCGCTAGGAATGGCCATTAGACAATCAACCTAACCCCCACCCCAATAATTTTTATTTTATCAGTCTTAATTCGTTCAGCGTAGAATATCGTATCGACGTTAAGGTGTGAAAATTGGAGATGCTATTACCAACGGTGATGCAGTACTTTGGCACAGTAGCCTCGAGTGGACTTATTGCGAGGCTTGATAGCATAATGAATTTGTACGCATCTATATTAATAGTATTCGACAATTTTACGGTATCCTCGATCTATCTACTCCTAATATCACTAACAGTAATAATTTTATCAATCAAAATATTTAATGAATATAGATTCTTGAAACTGATAGGAGCAGTTTCATCCACAGCGTCACTATTTATATTCCTGCTTTTAGGGACACCGAACTACAAATTAGTACCATTATTTCTAATAGTAATAATAACGTATTCGATTATACTTCTCGAGCTTGTAAACCCAATAAAGCAATTATATATAGTTTTCATTATTATCATGTTGGCAATACCTACATATCTTCTCGGACTATTAAAAGTCTATTATAATTATATAATTATCGCTAATCTACTTCTCGTGATAGGAGGAATCTCCTACATAATCAAATATTCCAATAAGCAGGATGGAGATGACAAACAATTATCACTCGCTATAACCTTGTCAGTTTACTTAGCATCACTTACTAGCACGCTAAACCTAGCTAAAGAGTCCCAATTATACTTTGAACTTTTCTGGATCTTCACATCCATATTAATAATATTAACTCTACAAAGATTTAATATTGTGAAGAGGCCTGAGCTAATAGCAGGCCTAGCCGGCCTCACAGGCGTAATAACATTCATCGCCACCGACTCAACTATTAACGCAATTCTAGTAGTTACCATCACGGCTTCATGTCTCGCATCATATCGGCTCTGGAGATCAAATACAGGAGCACAGAATGGACTCGTCCTCAAGGCACTGATACTCCTACTACTAGGCATCGGTATAGTAGCTGTCTCAAGCATACAACTATACGACTCACCAAGTGGAAGAGTTACTGGAGTGATTATAGACCGCGAATTCTCCCCCCAAGAAACAGAAGCATCAGTTGAGATACCGGTCAAAGCCAAGACTGCAATCGATGACTTATCATTATTATCAAATAATATTAATAGTTCATCAAAGCTATATCTCCTCATACTTCAAACGTACACAGTTGGAAACATACAAGCTCCCGGTATAATCCAGTCTGTTACTGTATATGATCTTGAAACTAAAACCAACATAACATACAACGGTAGTGAAACAAGCATCATATTATTCAACGTAGACAAGCCCGTTGATATTAGATATGCCATCCAACCGGCAGAGGATAACAATGAATTACTCGTTTCTATCGAACTGACAGGTGTGTTAATTCCCTGGAACCTTATAGGCAACGAGTCCATCTCTCCCATACACAACGTCCTTATTGTCAAGTTTAGAGATCCGTTAATAGTACAGGCTAGCTACAATTATACAATAGTAATTAAAGAAGCTGTTCTCGCCTCGAAGAGATTCTTGGGAGGAAAAGGTACTATCAATGAAACAGGAATAGGCATATACATGGATAACGCTGTCTTGGGGATCCGGCAAGGGGCTATTGAGTTCCCTGATGGTATCACGTTGAATATTCCGAGAAATGTAAGTGATGAGTACTACCGGGCTTGGCAATATAGAATCAACATGACGCAAAATAATCCAGAGTTGGACAAAATACTCTCAGCTATCCCGTCAATCGAGTTAAGCGATCTCACCAGTCTGGCCACGGCTAGTCATGTGACTATTCGTTTCCCTGAATATTTGGAGTCAAGAATCTCTATAACCTCGATTGGGAATCAGACGACAGCCTGTGCTATAATATACTTTCATGAGCAATTCATCGATATATGTAGCCCTATCATAGAGCCGATGGGCATAATGGGGTTAAGAATAATCAATTTCTCCAACCCGGTAATTGAATACAATTCGATCAAGGCAGACTATCTTAAGGCAAGCATGGTTAAGTACGTGCTAAGCCACGAGGGACCCTACTACGGGCTCGTTACTGCATCCATAGTAAGTAATAATCCTGGCAATGTGTTGTGGATAGCCTCTAATATGAACGCCTTAGAACAACGAGTTGAGCTGACAAGCACTACCATTGAAGTTCCGTTCTATAACTTGGGGGGATTAGCTCCATTCCTATTTGTGTCATCTATGATAATCGCGACGTATATGGTCCCAAGGAAGCAGGAAGAATAGCCATCTGGGTACTACGCTGGAGTTAGCTAATGGCATCCCGCCATTTTTGCATAAACGTTCACTTGGGAGCATATTCTACACACTGATGTCTTGTATCTCATGTAGTCCTCCAAGGAGTTTATCCCGTTGTGTTTTGCAATTATTGCTGAGACTTCCTTTATGATTTTTATGAGGTCTTGGTTTTCCTCGATCTCTTGTATAAGCTTTCTGCCTCGTTCCCCGCTTAGATAATAGGTTACGGCAGCTGGGGTAAGGCCGAGCATTTTCGCTGCCCTATACTTTGTAAGTTTGTAGTCTTCTACGAGAGTTTTCACAATGAGGGCTCTTATGCTTGGTATCACAACTTTTCCAGCATACTCGCAGGGTAGCTCTAACTTTAGCAGTTCTGTTTTATGGCTTCCATTCAGCGGTTTGCTATTCTTTTTTCTGGCCACTAAGTCTCCCCTTACAATACTACTATCATCGAACCATAAATAATGAAACTATATATTATGCTAAAAAATCTATATAATTTATACTATTCTCATGTAATATATGTGGGAATCTATAGCGATAGTGTATTAAACTTCAAACTAAACGCCATCACATTAGGTGCGAAAGAGTGAGCGCGAGAAGATACTACACGCTAGACCTCTCAGCAGAGTTCCGACAAGAGCTGAGAGAAACTCTAGAAGACCTAGTGAACCCAGTGGAAATAAACGTCTTCGTGGGACCGCACTGCGAGACTTGCGAGGACACGATAGCCCTAGTGAAAGCAATCGAAGAGGAATCACCAGTTAGAAATGGCAAGAAAATGATAACCGTCAACATATACGATAAGTCCAACCCAGAACACCTAGAAGAATTCAAGAAGCAGGGTGTCGAGAGGGTCCCCACCGTCACATTAATAGACGGTTACATTAGATACACGGGCATCCCAGCTGAAGAGGAAATCAGGGGATTCATAGAGACTATAATGAGAATAAGTGAAGAGGACTCAGGGCTGGAAGAGACTACGAAATCCCTCCTAGCGGGCCTAAAGGGCAAAGTACACATTGAGACAATAGTAACGCCCAGCTGTCCATACTGTCCATACGCGGTACTCCTAGCTAACATGTTCGCCTACGAGGCATATAGGCAGGGTTCAAAGAGCGTGATCTCGGACACGGTAGAGGCCTACGAGAACCCAGACATCGCCGACAAATACGGTGTGCACAGCGTCCCAGCCATAGCGATAAACGGAGTACTAGCATTCGTAGGAGTACCCTATGAAGAAGACTTCATAAGATATGTAAAAGCTGCGGCGGAAGGCAAGATTGAAGAGCTCATACTAAGAGACTATGGAGACGCTACTGGCTTCTAAACCTCTTCCTAATCCTAAACTTATGGAACAATCTTGTTTCCGTCAATGATATCTCAGCTACCCCCACAAAACCGGCTGGTACCGGGATTCTAACAAGATCTCCACTAACCGGTATATCATCAGGGCCTAGTGGACCTATGATGGTACAGTTTCTACCATCATATGGCAACCGCAAGTCGGCGATTCCTGATTCATGTATGGGATTATAGATTGAGAACACCATCTTTGGCTCATCCCATCCTACAAACACGATTGCTGCACTGCTGCTCCTAATATTCCCGAAACCCGGCTCTGGTGCTCTAATAGGCCTCCATTCTACAAGATCCTCTATGAGAATCCGATAACTAGTTTTAGACCCACCACTCGCTATCCTTAAAGATCCATTAACCTGTACGACGATCTTTCCCGGTTTTACGTCTAGGATTATTCCTGTCCTCGATGCTAGAGAGATCTTGTTCCACAATCCTATGGAAACCGCTGGGACAGGACCTATCGAGCGACCAGCTACACCTATTCTCATATCATAGTGCATTCCAGGGTAAAGGATGCTTACTTTATGATCATAATATGGCGAGTCAATCTCTAGAGAGCACTTACCCTCGATGTAAATTGATCCGTTGTGGAAATACCCATGGCAGTCTTCTGAACTAATATAAGAGAGATCTTTATTGAGCTCCTTTGCAGCCGTGGACAGTTTAAAGCCGTTAATTAAGGCTTCACTTGGTCTCCGGTGTTTAGATCTCTTGCATTTAGTAATGCTTGAGGTCCGAAGCGGTGGGGGCATACTTCCAATTATCATGGTGTCCATGTCCTCGTCATATACGCAACCTGCGGGTCCCTCGTCCGTATTGGATATTGTAATTGGTGTCAGCGGAAGCCAGGAGAGCGGGTTAACATAGTAGTTTCCAACCTCGTATCCCAGCCATTCGGCAAGTCTTTCGAGTTCAGTCCATGGATCGAATCTTGGAACGGGTTCCTCGTAGTATTGTAAACTGGGCTCGATGGGAATCTCTGATTCGGAACCGCCACCGTTGACGCTCACTTTGTAGATTCCGCAACAAATCCAATCTACACTTGGTAGCTCGTTATCTTCTACCTTTCTTATTCCGTTTAGGAGTAGAATCTGCTGGAGGCCTGGAATACTTATAATTTCCTTTGGATTGAGGGACGAATACACTGTCCAATCAGGAACGATTGTTTTTGAATACTTCATTTATTATCTCCTCTGCATGATTCTGGTCTTTTACCTCTATTACCGCGTAGAGGCGCTCTCCCTCCTCTAGATCAACCTTCCAGCCAGCATTTGCTAATTTCTCTTCTTTATCCTTAGTTGCGCTGGAGCCCTGTATTAGTATTGATAGCTTCTTTTTTCCATCGCTGAACTCGGAGTACGTCACTTTTATGTTTCTCTCTATTGAATAAGCGACTAGGCGTGTCTCGCGTGTTTTTCCTCCTGTTAGCGTACTGTGGTATACCTCCTTCAGCGTTGTTTCAAACCCTATTCGTTTCAAGGCGTCTTTGAGCATGATACTCACCCTTCCCGGTCATTGTTTTATCTGAGACGGTATATGAGGGGAGCGTCTTTTCGCGGTAATCTCTTCACAGTTCTGGTGGGGGCAAGTGTCTTCATCCGCTCCCTTAATCTAGAGATATCATAACCCACACTAGATAATTTTTTGTCCCCTATCAGACTAATAATAATCAATATACAAAAATATAATATGAATAACAAATATATACATGCTCACGTTTATACCCCCCACGTATATCATGGGGGTTAAGGGGAAGAGATTGAGCGAAAAACCAGAATACGCTATCATCGGTGGAGGCCCTGCTGGCGCAGCGGCAGCCTACACCTTATCTAAAGCAGGCTATAAAGTAACTGTATACGATTCAGCCCCGCGGCTTGGCCTAAAACCCTGTGGAAGAGGAATACCGAATATTGGTCACCTACCATTCCCAATACCGAAAGAATCTATCCTGAGGCAAATCCGAGGTGCTACCCTCTATGTCGACGGGGAAAGAGTATTTGACGTTGAAGAAGGTCTATCCGGTGTTATCGTTGATAAAAGTGTCATGCTAGAAGCGCTCATAACGGATTCAGGCGCAGAATTAGTCAAAAAAGCCTACTATAAAATAGGTAAGAAACATGTCAGAATCGGTGGTAACTACGTTGAGGTAAACCGGGGTCTATTCGCTGCAGGACACGGATATTATAGTGATGAAAAAATTAACGCGTTCCAGTACAGAGTCAAGAACAGGTCATTCGAAGAGATGGATAAACTCGTCATCTACTTCGACACCGAACTGATTGGATACTACTATATCTTCCCAAGCCACAGCGATGAAGCAGATGTGGGAGTAGGAGGCTATGCCGACTTCCCAGAGCTCAAATCAAGGCTAGACAAGTTTATGAAGGAAAACGAGTATGTAAATGGCAGCAAGATACTCCGACACGAAGGCGCACAAATAGCTGTAGGAGGTGTTAGGCTTAAGCTGATCGATAACCTCCCCGCAATAGGCGAGACAGCTGGATATGTTCTGCCATTGACCGGGGAAGGAATCAGACCCAGCATGATCTCGGGTCATACGGCTGCACAAGCCTTAATAAATGGCGGTAAAGTAACTGAAAGTCTCCAAAAAATGCCTATGACCAAGTCTGTAAACCTACAAAGGAAAATCCTCGAACGTGTCAAAAAGATGAAACCAGCCCGCAGAGCAGAGTTACTTAAGAGCATACCGGCTAGTGTTCACGCCATGATAGCGCTTGGAGAGATAAACAGGTTAGAGCTTGCCAAAGCCTTGATAAATAAGCCAAGCCTTCTAGCAAAAATACTTGGACTATTATAACATTATGTGAGGCTGGTATACGTCATGAGCATAGATGAAAGAGACTTGGCTTTACTAAGACTACTTGAGGATGATTCGAGGATAGCATGGCGTAGGATAGCGAGGGAACTGGGAGTCAGCGAGGCGACAGTGTATCTAAGAGTGAAGAAACTCACTCTAGACGGAGTTCTAGAAGGGTACACGATAAAGGTTAATCCAGAGAGACTCGGTCTAACAGCTACAATCTTTGCATTAATGAGGGTTGAAGCAAGAGAAATAAGAAAAATCAGGAGACAGTTAAGGAAACTAAGATTCATATCTGAAGTCTATGAAATTACCGGCCACTACCACTTCCTGGTAAAGATAATGGCGCCCACATTCACTGAAGCCGCGAAAGCAATCGACGACCTCATGAACCTTGAAGGAGTGGTCGAAGTAAGCACGTTTACCGCTCTAAGGAAGATACGGGATGGATCGAAGGTAGTGAGGGATTACATTGAGTGGAAACCGATTGGCGGTCCCGCGAGAGCCTAAGGCCATCGCCAAACGGCTCAGCCCCGGTTTGCTAAAGGTCATCCCGCCACATGTAATGTCAAATAATTGAAGGGTTAATGCTTAGGGGGTCTGGACTAGTTGAATAGAGCGCCCTCCCACGTACTGGTAGGCGGCTTAGGCTTTGTAGGTTACCACCTAGCAATGAGACTCAAGAAACAAGGCTACAGGGTCACAGTGATTGCAAGGAGACGAAGCATTCAGAAGCGCGGGGATCTCTTCCACGAGTTGCAAAGCAGTGGTATCGAGGTAGTTGATGCCGGAGACCACATTAACCGGGAACTATTGATCGAAATGGACCCATTGGTAATATACCACCTCGCTGGAAAACCCGGGGGCTCCTACAAGGTACAATACGAGTCACACGTCAGACTACTGGATGTAGAAATAGAGGCTGCACTCAAGACCTCAGCACGAGTAGTCTATACCAGTAGTATTGCTGTCGCCGCCGACATCGCCGATAAACCAGCTGGATCAACCATTACCGAGGAAGATGCACCGCCTAACAGGGAAGCAAGCTTCACCACCATTCATGCTGAAACCAAGGCTGCAGGCGAAACTATCCTATTAGAATCAGGCCTCAAAAAATGGTCGATTATAAGACCAGGCTTGATATTCGGTCCCAAATCGCCACACATTGAGTGGAGAATTATGAGAGCACTAAGCAAACTTCACATTTCACTCATCCTAGAGGGCATACCTGTTGTGAACGTAAAGGATGTAGCAGAGATACTTTACATGGCTGGCCAGGGGTGCTTCGACAAACAATGGATTCACGCGGTGGCGGATAAAATAGAATTCAAGGACGTAGTAAATGAATACTGCCAGCTTTATGGGAAAGACAAGTGTATCAAGCTCCCGGCAACAATAATTACGAAACTAGGACGGGTTACTCCGAGAAGTAGTCCGGCTAGGTTATCCTGGAGTCTGGTAAGGAAGAGATACAGGTATCGCAGCGCTAGGCTTAAGGGGTTTCCTTGGAGGTTAAGGCCGGTTGAAGATTAGAAGAATCCACTGAGAACTAGTTCCGCTATTTCAGCGAATCCTTGCCCCCCTGGCCGTTTAGCTACATAACTAACGATCTGTTTGACTTCTGGGTCGGCATCCGCTGGACATGCACTAAATCCTGCTGTCTGGAATAGTGGTATATCATTGAGGCCGTCACCAACTGAAAGGACTCTCTCAACATTGATTCCAACCAGCTCCGCGGCGGTCTTCAGACCTTCACCCTTACCTCCTCCCGGAGGTTGAATGTGTATGGCATAACCAGAATCATACATCTTCATACCATATTTCTCCACGATCCTTTGAAGTATTTGCTTGTTGAATTCGGGGGGAGGATAGAAGGCAATGTCATGGTGCCTATAGACGTTTTGCCAGCTCTCCTTGAAGCCGGCCTTTCTAAGTTCGTCTAAGAGTTGCACAGGAGGTCTGCCCTTGCACAAATGGATAGTTTCACCCTTGTAGAAGACAACACAACCGTTCTCAGCTATAACGGGTCCCTTAGCTCCAATATACCTCGCGAGCCCTGCTGTTATGGGTAAGCTATTACCTGATACGAGAGACACGGTTATACCATTCTCCTCGAGTTCTCTAATCGCCCTTACTGCTTCTAAACTAAGTAGGAGCTCGCCCCTTCTTATCGTCAATGTGCCATCAACATCGGTAGCTATCATTTGTATCCTCAACTTCTTGCACCACTTGTTGTCTGGCTATTTCGACTGGCTTATAACGTGGAACCTTACCCTTAAACCATAACGGGTGAATAGTATGGCAGAAGATATGTTCCAGTGGCACTGGTTTATCGAATGGGGGACCCCTAACAGTGCACACATGTATGGAATTGAAAAGATTCTCTACCACGGGCGGTCGAAATACCAAGACATAATGGTTGCTATCGTTAAGGATCTAGGTAAGGCTCTCATACTAGATGGGAAGACGCAGTCAGCAATCGTAGACGAGTTCGTTTATCATGAATCCCTCGTGCATCCAGCAATGATACTACACGGAAAACCAGAGAAGGTTTTGATCCTAGGAGGTGGAGAGGGTGCAACTGCACGAGAGGTATTAAGATTCAAGAGTGTAAAGAGGGTCGTTATGGTTGACATAGACGAGGAGGTCGTTAAGGTATCGAAAGAGTACCTGCCTGAGTGGCATAGAGGCGCGTTTGACGATCCAAGGTTTGAGCTCATAATAATGGATGGATTGAAATATGTTGAAGAAGCCAACGAAAAGTTCGATGTCATAATTGCTGACCTGGCTGATCCTTTAGAAGCTGGTCCAGCATACAAGCTGTACACGAAGGAGTACTATGAGAAGTTAAAGAAGCTCCTCAATCCTGGCGGTGTATTCGTAACCCAGGCAACTAGTCCAACAATTACGACGTTCACCCACGCGGTAATATTCAATACCATAAAATCCGTATTCAAGTATGCATCCATATACCACGTTTACGTGAGGAGTTTCGATGGAGTATGGGGCTTCGTGATAGCATCTGATACTAAGGACCCAAGGAGTCTAACACCCGAAGTCATTGATAAGTACCTAGCTGAGAACGTTGAGGGAGAAAACAGGTTCTATGAAGGGATAATACATCTCTCCATGTTCGCAGTACCCAAATATCTCAGGAAAGCTATAGAGAGCATAAAGGATATTGCTACATTGGAAAAGCCGGTGTTTATGCCGGCTTAGATTCCTACTCTCTACCTTTTATGACATGGTATATTCTAGTATAGTCCGATTTAGCGAAGCCTGATCTTACACCATACCTGTATAGGTTCAACGCGCTTGCTGTGAGGTGTTGTGGGAGACCCTTGTAGAATCCGGTTCGAACAGCATAGTCTAGATCCTTCATGGCGAGCGAGAGGGTAAATGATGCATCCTTCGCTGGGTCATCTCTCATCCTATCAATATACTTCTCGGCTATTGGGCCGAAGATCGTCTTCGATAGAACTTCTTTGACTAGATTAGAGTCTACCCCGTAGGATTCGGAGAGTAGTACAGCCTCCGCCAGCAGGCTGACGCTACCGATTAGTAGTGAGTTGAATGAGAGTTTTAGTGCCGCCGCCTTCTCCGGCTCCTCTCCTAGATCTATCAGCTCACCAGCAAGGTCATTTAAGATGCCCTTGGCAGCCGACTTACAAGTCCTACTTCCAGCGACAACTATCAGTGCCTTGCCATTCCTTAGTGCTGAGGGACCCCCGAGTATAGGGGCTTCAACGTAACATCCCCCGAGCGCCTGCGTGAAACTTGAGAATCTCGACGACCCGTGCGGTGTTATTGTGGCATGGTTTATGATTATAGCTCCATCCATTCTATGAAAAGTGCTCATAACAGAATAGATTGCATCTTCATCCGATAAGAATAAGAGAATGAATTCCGCCTCTTGTACAGCATCGAACGGGCCTGGCACCACCTTGGCGTTAATCTTCCCGGCTAGCTCCTCTGCCTTCTCCCTCGTCCTGTTCCAAAGGATAACATTGTATCCCATTGAAGCAAGTCTCTCCGCAGCCGCCGACCCCATTCGACCAGTTCCAAGAATCGCTACTTTAGACACCACACCCAGTCACCGATCACTTATATTGGTTCGATTTGAATAAATCTTCTAGATTGCCATATCCACTGAGGGTGCAGTGAATAGGTATGATGCAGACCAGCAGGATCTGTCCAAGATGCGGACGCAGCGAGAGCGAGGTAGAGTTTATCGGGCCCTTCTGCAGAGACTGCTATATACAGGTATACGGAGTTGCCACTCTCCCTAGGCAAGTGGACTTCGTCTACTGCCAGTATTGTGGAAGGTACAAGTACCAGGGAGGATGGAACGAGCCGACCGGAACTATTGAAGAGACTCTCATAGACTATCTCACATTCTACCTTACAAGAAAACTCAGGCCAACAGAGCACCTAGACGAGGCATGGATAAGCGAGATTAGATTGGATAAGGAATTCGTGGGGCCCGCCATCTACAACGCCTTTGTCAAGATAAATGGTAGACGAGGCGACGTGGAGGTCATCGAGGAAAAGATTGTAACCGTCAAAGTGAACGCTGCGGTGTGCCCAGTATGTACAAGGCGTATTACGAAGCGGGGATATAATGCAATCCTTCAAATCAGGAGTAGTGAGGGAAAGCTGAGTGAGAACCTCAGAGAACGAGTCAACGTTTTCCTAAGCGAGAACCTCTCGGGACGATTGGCTGAGTCTATCATAGGCTTTGAAGAGCATAAAGAGGGATTCGATATCCTGATAGAGGATCCTTCAATTGCTCGTATGATAGCGGCGAAGTTAAAGTCGAATTTCATGGCTAAGACGATAGAAACATTCAAGCTCGTAGGCCGCAACCCCGACGGGACGAGGAAAGGACGCCTAACAATATCTGTTAGAATCCCGGAGATAAGTCCGGGAGAAATAATTATGATCGATGGGAAACCCTACCTGTTCCTTGCAGTCTCCCGTGGGAACAATCTCCTGCTCGTCGACCTGGAAACTGGGAGAGAGGAGCATATGTCAATCGATGTACTGTGGCAAAAAGGATTCCAACCATATCCCGGAGGTGTAGACTTAAAGAGATACATGTTAATAAGTAGAGATAAAAATACAACAATGTTCCTGGACGCAGAGTCGGGCTATCGTAATGTGATAGAAGTACCGACGAGTACTGTGAAAGTGTACGTCGACAGGTTTATTGAAGGGCGAGAGTATAAAGTCTTCCTCGCCAGCAACATGATTTATGTGGTTGAAGAGATAATAGAAGAGGGGAAATAAGATGGCGAAAAAGAAAGGAGGACGTAGAGACAAAAGGAAGGGAGAGATGCCGCTACCTAACGAAGAAGAAGGTACAATGCTCTGCGTCGTCAGAAGAAACCTTGGTGGAGGTTTCCTAGAGGTATTCTGCAAAGACGGAGAGATCTACAAGGCCTGGATACCGGGAAAGATGAGGAGAAGAGCGTGGATGAGGGAAGGCGACGTTATCCTCTTCCTACCATGGGGCTCGAGGGATATGAAGGGCGAGGTAGTGTACAGGTACCTTAGAGATGAAGTGAAGAAGCTAATGGAGATGGGCCTAATCACCGAGGAATTCATCGAGGAGGGCATGGAGTAGAGTGCCAGGAAAAGGTAGATGGCTTAAGCGAAGGCGTGAGGAAGAGAGGAGGATCAAGGATAGGGACCTAATAAAAACAGTTGAAGAAGTATTTGACTCCTTCACACTCACCCACGTCTATAAGCTTATGACGAGAGGAGTACTCCGCGACTTAAAAGGAGTTGTAAACGCTGGAAAGGAGGCGCGAATATACTGGGGGATCCTGAAAGACGGTCGGGACGCTGCCGTTAAGATATACTTATCGTTTACAGCGGAATTCCGGAAGAGTATAAGAATGTACATTGAAGGTGATCCTAGATTCGAAAACATCCCTCGCTCAAACTTCAGGAAACTAATTTACGAGTGGACTAAGAAGGAGTTTAGAAACCTTAAGAGATTGAGAGAATACGATGTGAGGGTCCCAGCCCCAATAGCATATTCTGGAAACGTCCTAGTTATGGAGTTCATAGGTGAGAAAGGGGTTAGAGCACCTCTCCTCGTGGAATCTATTGACGAGCTCACAACTGATGAAATAAAGGAGATATACTATGATGTTATTGCCCAGATGGAGAAAATAGTATGCCGGGCAGGGCTAGTACACGCTGATCTAAGCGAGTTCAACATAATGATATATGATGGAAAGCCTTGGATAATAGATGTTGCACAAGCAGTACACTATAGTCATCCTCACGCTTTCGAGTTTCTCGAGCGTGATGTAAATAATATCTTCAACTTCTTCTCTGAGTATCTAGATGTTGGAGGAGAGAAGGACGCTATTGCTGATAAACTAAGGAGGTGTCTAAGAGGATGGCTGTGGGGGAAGGAAGACCTAGAATCTATGTAAAAGTTCCAATCGATAGGCTTGGAGCTGTAATTGGCAAGAAGGGGGAAGTTAAGCTTAAACTCATCGAGAAACTAGGCGTCAGGTTAACGATTGACAGTGAAAATTCAATGGTTATAGTCGAGCCAGAAGCCCCAAACATTCCGCCGATAAACATGATGAAAGCAGCCGAAATCATAAAGGCAATCGCTTATGGTTTTCCTCCCGAGAAGGCGTTTAGGTTACTGGACGACGAGCAGATCTTGGTTATAGTAGATTTAAAGCAAATAGTGGGCGATTCTCCAAATCATTTGAAACGTGTAAAGGGAAGAATCATTGGAGAGGGTGGTAGGGCCAGGAAGACGATAGAAGAAATGACCGGAACTGATATCTTCGTCGGCGACCATTACGTCGCGATAATAGGAGACTATGAAAGGGCTATGGCCGCTAAGAAAGCAGTGGAAATGCTCGCGGAGGGTCGAATGCATAGCACGGTTTACAGATATCTCGATAGGGTCCTGAGGGAGATAAAGAGACGTGAGGCCCTGAGAATGTGGGCTAAAGACGAATTCAACGAGTTTTAGATGGGATACACAAGGTTTTTCCCTTCTAGTTAGACTAATCAATGGGGGTTGGACGGGGGCTATGATGGTAGCCTGCGACGAGCAGAGCCCAGCCCAGGGCGGTGAGAAGGAAGAGCCGAATGAGCCCCCGTCCGACTGCAGAATAATAGTCTATAACGGGAGAAGGGTGCTCGACGAGATCACAGACAAGGTCAAGGAGCCATTCTACGAGTACAATACGTTAATCTCAAAGACCGGTTATTACTTGAAACCGGTTCACAAAGTCTACAAGAAGCTTCCAGATGGACGTACACGGATCTATGAGTATTATGGAAGGTATTGGTGGAGAAAGGAAGGTAAAAGGTGGATCTATGCAGGTCATGTAAAGCCTAGAAAGATTAGAGTAGACCCGCCAGATCATCCCTTAGACGGGCTATCAATAATCATTGAGGGCGAAGATATAATCCTTGACTGTAGGGATTTCGAGCGTTTCAGAGAATACTTTAAAGGATTAAAGTTTGAGAGATATTATTGATTTTCTAGTTATTCGAGAGGTGTTATGACTATCGAGTCTCCCACGTCCACTCTAAGTCTACGAGCAGCATTACCTTGATTTACGGCTATCTCCAGGTAGCCAAAGCTGTTCACATATAGTATGAGCTCTCCAGTCTGTGCGTCTTCAAACTTCCTTCCAACTACTGCTGGCATTGATCCAGCCTCGGTCCTGACCATTATCCTTTGCCATGAAGCTATTGGTAGAACGCCTGGTTTTGCGCTTAGAGCAATGTTCCCAAACCTATCCACGTAGACTACTTTCAGCCTATAACCTTCTTCAACTTCTTCAACGTGTTCTAGTGCTAGTCTCTTGAGCTGTGTTTGTTCAATCGGGGTCCCTATCAACTCCATGTCTACTCCCGACGCGTAGAGTGCTGCTGCTGGTGTGAACACGTCTCTTGCATGGAAAGTGTATGATAACGGCCATTTGTTGCCTGGAAGTTTTCCGGAGAACCTGCTAGCTGCTACTTCGACCACACGATTTGGTATGAGGGCTACTCCCTTCTTGAATCCCTCTTTTAGAATGGCAGGATAAAGGAGGCCGTTGTTTGGTCCGACGAAAACGTAGTCGCCTGCCTCAACTAGTATCGCTTCCCTGGTAGTCCCTACGCCAGGATCAACTACTGCTACAATAATAGATCCCTTAGGGGTCCAGTGATAGGTGTTTGCCACTATGTAAGCTCCCGCGGTAATCTTAAAACTAGGCACAGTATTATCGAGATCGATTACTTCTAGATCTTTATTAATAGACTTGACGACTGCTCTTATTATGCCTGTGTAGGGTCCCTCGCCGAAATCGGTTATCAGGTATATCTGTTTCTTAGCCATAGTGCCCACCGGGCCCACATAGTGTACCGGGTCTATCTCTTCTAGCGCCTGCAGGTATATCTAGCCTAGGTTATATATTAATTCCCTGCGGGGGTGCGACGCCCTGCAGAGGTAGACCCGACATAGGGTACCAATGACTGCAGGGTCTCTACCCCCCGTACAAGCCTATTATCTCTCAGCCCACTGTTGGGGGGTTGCTTTAACCTTGAAACCGTTTATATAGTTATATATAGAATATTCATAGATGAATGCGTGAGGTGCGCATAATATGACCATGGTTCATGACCCCTACGAAGAAGCTAAGAAACAGCTTCGGCAAACTATTGAGCTTCTAGGCCTCAGCGAAGAAATTTACGAGATCCTATCAGTACCCGAGAGGTTACTCCAAGTAAGGCTTCCTGTCAAGATGGACGATGGAACCGTGAAGGTATTCATCGGCTGGAGGAGCCAGCACAACAGTGCGCTAGGTCCCTACAAGGGAGGAGTCAGATACCACCCGGACACGAATGCCCACGAGGTAATTGCGCTTAGCATGTGGATGACCTGGAAGAACAGCCTCGCAGGACTACCCTACGGTGGTGGAAAGGGAGGAATAAGGGTTGACCCACACAAGCTAAGCCCCGGAGAGCTTGAGAGGCTCTCAAAAGCCTACTTCGAGGCAATTAGCGACATAGTAGGCGTAGACCAGGATATCCCCGCCCCCGACGTATACACGAACCCCCAGGTGATGGCCTGGTTCTTCGATGCATACAGTAGAGTAAAGAGGGGACAATACCTAGGCGTAGTAACCGGTAAGCCTCTAGAGCTAGGCGGAATGCAGACCAGAATAATCGCAACAGGCTTCGGTACAGCAGTCTCAGCCAGAGAGGTTGCTAAGAAGCTATGGGGTGGAGTAGAAGGTAAGACCGTAGCCGTACAGGGTTACGGTAACGCTGGATACTATGCAGCCAAGTTCCTACACGAGATGGGTGCAAAGATAGTAGCAGTCAGCGACAGCAGAGGAGGAATCTACAACCCAGACGGCATCGACCCAGAGGAAGCAAAGAAGATAAAGAATGAGACTGGCACCGTGATAAACTACCAGAAAGCAACAAAGAAGCTAACAAACGAGGAACTATTGGAGCTAGAGGTCGACATCCTAGTCCCCGCAGCTATCGAGAACGTAATAACTGAGGCAAACGCTGACAGGATAAAGGCTAAGGTAATCGTAGAGGCGGCAAACGGTCCGACAACACCCGACGCAGAGGAGATACTAACCAAGAAGGGCATCATCGTAGTACCAGACATCCTCGCAAACGCAGGAGGCGTCATAATGAGCCACATCGAGTGGGTCAACAACAGGATGGGAGGCTGGATAACAGAGGAAGAGGCCAGGACCAGGCTAGAGCAGAAAATGGTTGCCAACACGCTAAAGGTATGGGACTACTGGCAGAGCAAGCTTGACACCAGCAAGTACAACATGAGGGCTGCCGCCTACGCAATAGCGGTAGACAGAGTAGTTAGGGCTATGAAACTAAGGGGTTGGATATAACCTTCTATATAATACACTTATTTTTTATATTATCACACCAATTATGGTGTCTCCTAGGATAATCTAGATAAGCCTCTAAGCCCTCCTTATAATCAGTAGAGGGATTATCCATGGACCTGAAATTGGAAGTCATAGACATACCTATAGCCGACGGCACCAATGTCATTATAGGTAAGAGCCACTTCATAAAAACCGTAGAGGACCTGTATGAGGCTCTAGTTACATCCTGTCCCTCTATACGATTTGGTATAGCATTCTGTGAAGCAAGCGGTAAACGGCTAATCCGGAGAGACGGAAATGATGAAGAATTAACAGAGCTAGCCGTCAACGCGTGCAAGAAAATCGCAGCAGGACATGTATTCGTAATCTACCTCAGAGGGGGATGGCCCATTAACGTCCTAAACGCCATCAAAAACGTGCAAGAGGTCGTCTCAATAGAGGCGGCAACCGCTAATCCTCTCAAGGTTATAGTAGCCGATCTTGGCGAGCAGAGAGCGTTACTCGGCGTGGCAGACGGATTTACGCCTTTAGGCGTCGAAGAAAAAGACGATATTGAAGAGAGGAAAGAATTCCTGCGAAAGATTGGGTATAAGCGCTAACCCTGTGTTAGTCTCTTAGCCGCATCAACTATTCTCTTTGCTCCTTTTTCGATGTCTTGCATTGATGTAGCAAAGCTTAGTCTCACGAAGTCCTTGCCTAGTTCTCCTGGGAAGCTGGTTCCCGGTAGTACTAGCACTCCATAGTCATAGAGGAGTTTATCGACGAGTTTGTGAACATCTAATCCAGTAGCGTCGAGCAACTTCTTTACTCTTGGGAACATGTAGAATGCCCCCTTGGGTAGGTATGCTTCAATTCCTGGTGCTTCGGAGAGTATCTCATATAGTCTCTTAGCTCGTCTCTCGAATTCCTTGACCATTTCATCGACGGGGCCCCAATCTCCCTTGAGGGCCTCGACACCAGCCTTCTGCACAAAGCTGGGGGCACAGCTGTATACTGATACGGCGAGATCAATTAGTCTCGGTATCACTTCTTTCCTAGCCACCAGGTAGCCTAGTCTCCATCCAGTCATGCTGAACGTTTTGGAGAACCCGTTCACGTATACGACATAGTCTCGCCAGTCATCGTAGCTTAGGAAGCTCTTGAACTTAGTTCCATGAAATACAAAATTATCATATATTTCATCTACAAATACGACGAGATTATGTTTCCTTGCCAAGTCCATTATCGCATCCATTTCTTCGGGCGAGAGCACGGTTCCTGTCGGGTTATGAGGGTTGTTTATTACTATTCCTCTGGTTTTCTCTGTTATCGCCTGTTCGAATTTCTCTATGTCAATCGAGAACCCCTCATGCTCTTCGAAGGACATTGGCACGAATACTGGTTTAGCACCAACGAATTTCGCAACTTGACTATAGGCATAGTAGCTTGGGTCAGGTATTAGCAATTCGTCGCCGGGCCTCAGAAACGCTGCTACTGCTATGAATACAGCAGTCTTGGCCCCCGTCGTTACTATGATCTCATCGGGCGACACCTTGCCATAACGCGATAAGTACTCCGATATCGCTTCCCTCAGCTCCACGATTCCAGCTGTCTCGGTATAGCCTGTGAAGCCCTCGTCAAGAGCTTTCTTAGCAGCTTCTCTTATATGGCTGGGGGTCGGGAAGTCGGGCTGTCCTATGCCGAAGCTGACTACATCCTTTCCTTCTCTTATCAATTTTTTGACGATAGCTAGATAAGTGAATCCGGTTTCTCCAATGATCTCGTGCATGACAGGATTCAATACTTGGGTTGGCTTCACTTGTTATCCCCCACTTTTCAATGGCATTTAGTCCTTGGGTAAGTACTAGGTTAATAACAACGGATGTTGAACAAATATTGACGGTGGAATAGGTGCCTAGAGGAATACAGGAGGTAAAGGTAACGGTTCGATGGTTCGAGTATGAAAAGAAGAACTATGGTAAGGTAGAGCTCGGTGTGCTAAGGCCCGTAAAGGTCTACGAGTCAGTTGAGGTGGGTAGCCCTATAGAGGTGCTTCTCTCGATAATAGAGAAATCGACAAAATCACGTGAAGGAGATTACTTTGAGGTAAAGGTCGAGGCTCCAGGAATCATCGAAGTGATGGGGGAGAGTCCAAGGTACAGGGGGCAGCGGGCCCTGTTCCCACGCCCAGCAAAGTTAAACCGGGTTGGGATATTGACAAGCGACAAGATCGCCTCGCTGACTAATAAGACGGGCGGTGACTACGTGACCTTTAAACTAGACGATCTAACCTGGTATGTTGAAAAGGACGAGGTCTATGTATATGAGGGGACAATGAACGCGGAAGACAATGTAGTCGCTGTATACCTTGATACGAGTGAGGGACCCAGGATAATCATCCCGTTTGGCCGAGATAAGATTCTTCGAGACGCTTTATCTCGTCAGCAATCATCTGGCGAATAAGGCTGCCATGAACCCTAACAAGGTGAAGGTAGTAGCCTCTTTTTGTGAAGGGTCCCTTCCTACATATCACGCAGTAACTCAATTCTTCTGAAGATCTGAGTTGTATACCAATATTCCTTGCCGCCGTTACAGCTAGTTTGTGAGCGTAAGGGATGCTTAACGTGTCTGGTTCGCATAGTCTACTAGCTATCTTAGCCGCTTCCTCTACTAACTTGGCTGGAACAGAGTTTGCCTTCATCCGTTGGCCATCTCCCATACATTTACGGCTTTATGGGTTTGAGACCTTTACCGTCACCATTCATTAGTCTAGGACGGATCTCGGTATATTTTGCAATAAGTGAGTACTCTAGCTTTGGCAACAATACTCTTTCTACCTGGAACATTCCAGCCATATCCTTCATGTAAACTTCTATCACAAGTGGCCTATCTTTTCCCTTCTTCAGCTCTACTTTGGCTATGCTGAGCGCTGAGAGTGCATGGATATCCTCTTTCCCCTTCGAGTATGGTAATCGGGCTCTACCCTCAGCCATATCGGTTGCGTCAGCTACCTTTACGATGGAAGCTTCTATTGTGAGAGCCTTGACATTCATAGCCGTTGAAAATATGGCACCTAGCACCTCGCTCTTTATCCTGTAGGCAAGGGCTCGTTCTTCATGACCTATTATTTCTGGTAGTATTCTGTCTAGTATGTTGCCAGCGAGAAGTGCTCCTATTAGCTCATGGTTGTCCCTGTGAACAGAGTTTCCTATATCGTGTAGATATGCTCCTAGAAGGATTATCAGCTTCGAGTATTCCTCGCTTGGGACGACTCGTTGCTCGATGCTTGAAGGTCTTATACCTGCACTCTTCAATATTTCGTAGATCTCAATGGCAGATCCTGATACGATTGATGCATGAACTGGGCCGTGATCATTGTATAGTAGCCTGCTTACTGCGTTGATGTTCGCCATTCTTAATAGCTCCTGTATCTCGTCGTCGGAGGTTAGTATTCTCCATGCTCTTGATAGTAGTTCGCTTGACTCGATGTGTCGTTTTACTAGGCTTGGTGATACGATGGCCAATCTACTGTTTCACCTCTTCTTCGATCCAGTTTAGATAGTCTATATTGCCTGCAACTATTGGTAGTGCTATTATCTCTGGTACTGTGTAGGGGTGAACCTTCTTGACTTCCTCTATAAGCTTGTCTAATATTTGTCTTTTCGTTTTTATAATTAAGAGTTCTTCATTGTCTCTTTCGATATTACCCTTCCACCAATAAAAACTTCTTATTTCCTTGATTATATTTACGCATGCGCCAAGTCTTCTCTCTACTATGAAGTTTGCTATCTCCTCGCCTTTCCCGGCAGGTGTAGTAATCAGCACAACAACATGTTCGCCGGTCATAGCTCTGTCACCCTATTTTGAAGGGTCTCACCCCGGCGTACTGGGATGAACCTTGAAGTATTGATTCTATCTCGAGGAGCCTATTATACTTAGCAGTCCTCTCGCCTCTGGCCGGTGCGCCGGTTTTTATCAATCCTGTCGTCATTGCCACAGCGAGATCTGCAATGAATGGATCTTCTGTATCACCACTTCGATGACTGATAATTGCTCTCATGCCATGTGAGACGGCGTATCTTATGAATTCTATTGTTTCAGTTAGTGTGCCGATCTGGTTTATCTTTACTAGGACCGCGTTGGTGGCTTTGATTTCGAGTCCTTTCTCAAGGTATCGTGTATTTGTAGTATAGAGATCGTCACCGACAATCAGTACTTTTTTGCCGATTTTTCTAGTGAGTTCTGCGTAGTCGTTGAAAGCGTCTTCATGGAATGGGTCTTCTATATACCTAATAGGATATTCATCTACTAGTCCTGCATAGTATTCCACGAGGTCTCCAGGACTGTAGGATTTGCCGTCTAGATGGTATACTTCCTCTTCATTAGAATAGAATTGTGATGCTGCGGCATCTATGCCTAGATAGAAGTCCGTTCCAACCGTATATCCTGCCTTCTGTATAGACTCAATTAACAGGTCTAGTGCTTGTCTTGTCTGCTTTATAGGAGGGGCGAAGCCTCCCTCATCCCCTACGTTAACAGCTGATAGCCCGTACTTTTCCTTGAGTATCTTCTTCAATATACCGTAAACTTCGACTGCCATTCTCATAGCATCGTAAAAGGTATCGGCGCCCACCGGGATTATCATGAATTCTTGAATGTTTAATTCGTTTCCAGCGTGTACACCACCATTGATAACGTTTAGTAGAGGGGTTGGTAGTAGACGGGCTCCAGGGCCACCGAGGTACTCGAAGAGTTCGAGAGAAGCGGTACCCGCTGCGCTTCTAGCCACAGCTATGCTGGTGGCGGTGGTCGTGTTTCCCCCTAGTTTTGACTTATTAGGAGTCCCGTCCAGGGCTATCAAGACACTATCTATGAAGGCTTGGTATCTCGAATCCAGCCCGACTAGTCTAGGTTTTATCATGGTTTCGACAATGGTTATGGCCCGCATTACACCATAGCCCAGCCACTTCTTGCCTCCGTCTCTGAGTTCTATGGCCTCTCGTTCACCACGGCTAGCGCCGCTAGGAGCATAACCGTAACCGGCCCCAGATTTTGTCTTCACGATGACTTTGAGTGTTGGCCTGCCCCTAGAGTCTAGGACTTGTAATGCATTAACTTGTTGTATCTTGAAAGCATCATCCACTTTGTGACACCTTTAGATACCATGTGTGCATCCCAAGAAATAATTAATTCGTTCTAGCTATGTGAGTAGGGGGCATAGGGATTGAGGGTCCTGATTATAGGCGCTGGCAGGGTAGGCAGTACGCTGGCCGAACTCTTGAGCGAAGCCGGCCACTCAGTAACTATTATTGATAAGAATGAACAAAAAATAATGAATATACAAGCTGATGTAGAAAGCTACATTAGAGACGCAACAGACCCGGCCATTTACGATGAACTAGACATAAGGATGTATGATGTTGTTGTAGCAGCGACAGATAAGGATGAAGTCAACCTCTTCGTCGCAGCAATAGCCAAACTCAACAATATAGAGAAAGTATATGTTAGAGTAAAGAACCCTAAGACAAGCAAGCTGTTGAGAATACTTGGCGTTGACGGTGTAATCGTAGTCCCTCAAATCGCCGCTAATATACTCTACACCCTCATTGAGGGCAGATATAGGATAGTCAATTTGATTAATACGTTAATAGGAGAGTTTAGACTCGTATCACTAACCGTAAGAGAGACGAGTCCCATAAGGGGGTTAACTCCCCGCGACTTAGAGGTGAGGGGGATGATGCCTAGAGGGGTGAAGATCCTAGCGATTTATCGGGAGGATCAATTCTACGACCCCAATGAGGCGCCCCCGCTGGAAGCAGGACAGATCGTGATAGCTCTTGTCCATGAAGAATCGCTGAAAGAGTTTAACGAGTTGTTCTAGGCGTAGCAGGTGATAGTGAATGGATGCATCTGTCTTCCAGGAAATCTGGAGCGCCATTGCCAGCGGCACGTATATGGTTCGAGTCCTAGAGTCGTTAATATTAATAGTTATAATATTGATTTTCTTAAACATAATTAAAAAGCTTATTTTCAAGATCGGCGGATTAAGCGGGGCAGACCAGAGGGCTATGGAGAATACCTATAAGATAATAGAACTAAGCCTAATCATAATAACACTATTCCTAGTCCTGTTCCTGCTTACACAACAATCAATCATAGTCCAGTTCATATTAGGTATCGTATTAGTGATCTTCGCAGCGTCATGGGAGACTATAGCAAACGTCGCCAGTTACTACGCTATACTCCTCACTCAAGCTGTAACAGTCGGCGAATACATAGCTCTTGAAGGATGCGAGGGTAAAGTCAGGAAGATAACAGTACTGTATACCATTATTGACGGTTATAACAAGGTTTGCACAATACCCAACCGGGTATTCCTTTCAAAACTAAAGTCAACGATCAAAGAACCAGTTTATGCTAAGTTTAGAGTTAGAATATGGGGGTTCGAAGACGTAGATGTTGCAGAGGATATAACGGCTAAACTGAAGGAGAGACTCTACGATATTGCAGGTAGCGTAACAGCCATACCGGGAGAAGCAAGAATATACATTGAAGAACTCAGCCCTGACGCTGTTACAGCGTCATTACTCATACCACACCCCGGCCATCGAATACAACCTGAAAAAGTTGGACTCATTGTGAGAGAAATAGCCACCATCCTTAAAGAGTATGGATACCCATTCAATATCAGCCTGGAGCGCCAGAATGGCGGAGTAGCGAGGTGGAAGGGACTTGCCTAGGAGGAAAAAGAAGGATCCATTCATATGCCCGAGCTGTGGAACAAGAGTCAATGAGCCCGTCAAGACCTGGACAATAGTTTCACCGATACCCGACAAGTATGGGAGAATAACCGTCACTATAATGGGGAGTTTCCAGTGCCCTAACTGCGGTGCAAAGTGGAAGGATTCAATCAAGAAGATAAAGACGGGTGGCGATGAAGAGGCTATGAGAGAGGGAGAGGAGAAGAAGGAGGAAGGAACTATCATAGAGATAGACCTATCTGATCTCGACGAGATAGAATTGTAGACACATAAAAATCTAATATTATTTACTCCCATTCAATTGTAGCCGGAGGCTTACTAGTTATATCGTAGACAACCCTTACAACTTCCGGTATTTCCGACGTTATTCTCCTCATAATGGATTCGAGAAGCGACCAATCTGGTTTAAAGACCTCCGCTGTCATGGCGTCATCGCTCTTAACCATTCTAACGGCCACTACGAGACCATACGCCCTCTTGTCTCCTTTAACCCCTGTAGCCTTTGACTTAGTCACAACAGCGAAATACTGCCAGAGATCCCTGGAGTATCCATATCTCTCGACCTCCTCGGAGACTATAGCGTTAGCCCTCCTAGCAATTTCCACTAGCCTGCGTGTTATGGCGCCCTCGACCCTGACTGCTAGAGCTGGCCCTGGAATTGGCTGCTTATAGAGGAGTTCATCGGGTAATCCTAGTAATCGACCTATGGCCCTTACTTCGTCCTTGTAGAACATGCGTAGAGGCTCAACAAGTTTCAGTCCAAATCTTTCAGGCAAACCTCCTACATTATGGTGACTCTTGATCACATCGGCTCCACGCCTTCCTCCAGATTCGATTACATCTGGGTAGATTGTACCCTGAATTAGGTATTCGGCTCCAGTGCTTCTAGCAATCTCCTCGAATACCTCCGCGTATACGCGTCCGAAGACCTTCCTCTTTTCTTCTGGATCCGAGATTCCCTCGAGAGCCGTTAGAAATTCCTCACTATAGTCTACAACCTTTAGTCTTATTCCGAGTCTTGTCAAGGCCTCTCTTACTCTCTCAACTTCGCCTTCCGGGTGAAGTCCATGGTCGATCAAGACTGGAATGAGGTTGTCATCAATAGCCTTGTATGCAATCACTGATGCGACAGTAGAATCTACGCCTCCGCTGACTGCGGCAATGGCGAGCGAGTCTCCTACCATCCGTTTCACGTATTCAATCAGCTCGTCGATTAGCTTGCTTGGCCTCCACTCCCTCTTCAATCCCGCCTCTTTAATCCAATTATCTAGCAATTCCCTCCCTAGAGTAGTGTGTTTAACCTCGGGATGCCATTGAACACTGTAAACATTTCCTATCCACATCGCTGCAACTGGGCTACCTTCACTTGTAGCTGAGACTTCGACTCCAGGAGGAGGCTCTAGTACTGCATCGTTATGGCTCATCCATACCTTTATCCTAGATGGGAAGCCAGCGAATATCTTCTCACTCTTAATTATATCGACATATGTGGGGCCGAACTCTGGTTTAGGAGAGGGACCCACCTTTCCACTAAGAACCTTGGCTAACAACTGGTGACCGTAACAAATTCCAAGAATCGGCCTGTTCTCTTCGATCAACTTCTGGGCCACTTGGTCGTGGTTAGCCTCCCATACGCTCGAAGGACCACCGCTTAGGACAAATGCAGAGTAACCCTCTATACTCCCAATAATCTCCTCTGGATATACAAGTTCTGAATAGACTCCAAGTTCTCTCAGTCTCCTCGCTATAAGATGAGCATACTGCCCTCCAAGGTCTATTACTGCAACCTTATCCAATACCCTACCTCCCAGTTATAGGCAACGAGTTTGTCCAAGGGTAAAATCGTTCTATTCAGCAGTTGGGGATTCACTACGTTGTATAAACTATAGAGTAGAAGGCGCGCAAACCCGCCTTCATCGCCCATACCGCGGTTACCGCGGCCTCAGACGGGCACGGGTCCGCTTATACTATTCTACTCCTAGAATCGTTATATGCATATTCTTTTACTCTTCACCTGCATCTAGGTAAATCGGTGAATATGGCATGATCTACACAGTTCCACCTAGCGTGTTGAAGCTCGATGGTGATCCTCTCGAAGTAGATAAGCCGAAGGTTGTCATAATACCCGTTAAGCAGAGAGCAGACAAACCCGTAATTGAGGGCATTGTAAAGAAGCTTGATGAAGTGTCGGGGGGTCTTGTAAGTAAATCTGCTGAAACCGGGCTGTTCAAGGCCAAACGGGGAGAGCTGTACACATTTCCGCTAAATGGTAAGATTTTCTTGCTAGCTGGTGTGGGTAAGGGAGAGAATGCAGATGATTACAGAAGAGGATTGGCTAAAGCGGCGAAACAGGTAGTTGATAAGCATGAGGAGGTCGCTGTAGAACTAAGTGGACTCAACGCCGAGTTCTCAAATGAAGCTATGATCGGATTCCTGCTTGGAGCATATATGTTAGATCATTTCAAGAGTGAGAAAAAAGCTAAGCTTAGAGTAGTCTATCATCATGGAGAGGTAAACTTAGACTATGTCAAACCGATAGTGGAGGGCGTATATCTAGCTAGAGATATAGCAAATGCACCGCCAAATGATTTGTATCCTGAGCGTCTTGCCGAGAAGATAAAGGATCTATTCTCTAGCTTGCCAAACGTTGACGTGGAAGTATTCAATTATGATAGGCTAGTCAAGGAGGGATTCGGAGGAATAGTCAACGTTGGAAGAGGCAGCAAATACAAACCTGTACTCGTAAAGATCCATTACAAGGGAGGAGGGAAGAAAATAGCCCTTGTCGGTAAAACACTAGTCTTCGATGCGGGAGGTATACAGGTTAAACCTTCGCATTCGATGACCGATATGTACGCGGATAAGGCGGGAGGAGCGGCAGTTGCCGGTATACTATGGGCTGCCGCTAAACTAGGATTACAAATAGACCTATACGGGCTACTTGGGGTCGCAATAAACACGCTAGACGGGGAATCGTACCTGCCAAGCTACGTCATCAAAATGTGGGATGGCACAAAAGTAGACATAGGACACACGGACGCTGAAGGCAGACTAGTAATCGCAGATGCAATAGCCTACGCAGCCAAAGAAATAGGCGCCGATGTTATAATCGATCTCGCAACTCTCACCGGTGCAGCAGTGGTAGCATTGGGACCCCTAATCGCAGCACTATTCACGAGAGACAAGCAGCTAGAAAACACGTTTAGAGACGCTTCAGAAGAGACAGGAGAACTAATATGGCCGCTTCCAATGGCAGACGTATACAAGCCGCTACTAACGAAAAACGCGAGACTTGGCGACATAAGCAATGTAGGTGGAAGATGGGGAGGAGCAATATACGGAGCACTATTTCTGGAAAAGTTCAGCCATGGAAAGAAGTTCGTACACGTTGATATAGCTGGGCCTGGAATAGGTGGAGGAGAGGCTTCATCAATAGCGCCAGAATATTGGCCTGGAAGACATGCTCCAGGATACGGAGTCCGACTGGTGATTTCCGTCTTACAAAAGCTCGCAACCTCCTAACACTCTACGGGTTGTGGGACATCATACACATAACCTTGCCCAATAACTATCTTGATATGAAGGGGAAGGATAATGTCATTGTTTAAGACCTGCAAACCATTGATAGGAGTAGTACATCTACCGCCTCTACCGGGATCGCCTGGTTACATGAAAAGGAGCTATCCGACAGGGATCGGAAAAACATGGAGCATCGAGGAAATATACGAGTATGCTAAACAAGAAGCGAAAAAGTATGAGAATGCAGGATTCGATGCCGTTATCATAGAGAATTTTGGAGATAAACCCTACAGTATAAGGGCAACACCTGGCCAGATAGCCGCCATGACCGGCGTCGTCAGAGAGGTGGCGAGAGTAGTAAATATTCCGGTTGGAGTAAGCCTCCTCAGGAACAGTCCATACGAGTCAATCTACGTTGCCCTCGCGGGCGGGGCTAAGTTCATTAGAGTGAACAACCTCTGCGAGTACAGAGTATCTCCTGAAGGAGTCCTAGAGCCCTCACTACAAGAGCTAGCGCGAGCTGTGTCGGAGCTAAACTTGTATGAGGCACTGACTAGAGGAGAGTTCGAAATACTAGTCGACATCGATGTGAAGCACAGTTGGCCCTTGATTGACGAATACAGTGTGTCCCATGTAATGATCGAGTGTCTCGATAGGGTGGGTATGCCAATTTCAGCAATCGTAGCCACTGGGCCTAAAACCGGGGTGCCTCCTGATAAGGAATATTTGAACGAGTTAAAGACGAGTCTCAAACCTTTCAAAACGAAACTTGTGATTGGTAGCGGCATCTCCTCTGAGAATATATCAGAATATTGGAGGTTCTCTGACGGCTTCATAGTAGGAACTTCGATAAAGCTAGGCGGAGAAACCGAGAATGTAGTATCGGTGGACA
>WAKH01000078.1 GCA_015523485.1 Thermodiscus sp.
GGATCCTCGGTTGGGAATCCTTCCTCGGTATGCTCGAGGCCTGTGAGTATCATGTCCTTTGCTCCTATCGGGGCAAACGGGCTGATACCGTTCTCTGTTATAGCGTATCGTTTGTAGTCTTCTGAGGGGTTGTCTATGCGTGCTCCCCTCTCGATTGTAGCCTTGCTTGAATCTATCTCGTCGGGATAGAGTGATGTGGTCGTGCTTGCGAGGTACTTGTCTAGCAGGTGGACTACTGGCGTCTGGTACTTCTCAGCCCAGTTCAGGGCTTTTATCGCGTCATAGAATGCTTCTACATGGTCTCCGCTAGCCAGCACTATCTTTGGATTATCTCCGTGGCCCGAGAACATTGCATGTAGGAGGTCTTGTTGTCCCTCCTTCGTTGGGAGACCGGTGCTTGGACCGCCCCTCATCCATATGGTTAGAACGACTGGTATCTCGGCCATAATGGCTAGGCTTATCGCCTCGTTCATTAGAGCGAATCCTGGACCGCTCGTGCTCGTCGAGGCTCTTGCCCCTGCAGCGGCTGCTCCAAGAGCCATCATGATTGCTGATAGCTCGTCCTCAGTCTGTACAATCACTGTACCAAGTTTAGGCACGCCCAGCTTCTCGCGAGCGTCGTTAGATAACTCATAATACCTGAATCTCTCCATGTAGATTGCCTCGTCGCTAGCCGGGGTTATCGGGTAGTAGCTCTGGAAGGTTAATCCACCGGCCAGTTTACCCATAGCCACTAGATCGTTACCCGTTGCAAGCATTACCTTCTTGCCACGATGGGGACCGTCTGGTAGCGTTTCCCTTGGACCTCCAAAGTTTGACTCAACATACTCAACCGCTAGCCTTGCAGCCTCGACGTTTATGTTTACAACCTTCTTCTTAGCAGCGAAATGTAGGGCTATACCCTTCTCAACACATCTTGGCTCTACACCCATGAGATACATCATTGCTGTAAGTCCCATCGTGTTTACAGCCTTTGAGACGGATGTGAGGCTTGCCCCTGTCTTCTCGGCTAGCTTTCTTACAAGCTCCCTTAGCGGTAGGGGAACTAGCTTGACTCCGTTCTCCTCCGCGATTTTTATAGCGCTCTCGGTTATCGGCGGTAGACCCTTTGATGCGAATAACTCCTTCAACCTATCCTTTAACGCCTTCTCCATCGGCTGGATTGAGTCTATCTTTGTCTTGAGGACTCCTGAGTCGTATACGAATAACCCTCCCGGTTTGACGTCGGTGAAGTGGGTTAGTATGCTTTCAGCGTCAAGGGCAACTATAGCGTCTACTGGGAATCTTATTGCACCTGGCCTAGAGAATCTTGCCCTAATCGTGTAGTAGCTATGTGCTCCCATGATGTTGCTCTTATAGTCTCTAGTTCCTAAGACTGAATAGCCTTTGAGGACTAGAGTCTTGAGGGCTATCTGCCCCGCGGACTCTATTCCACCACCCTGTGGTCCTCCTATGAGGAATAGAATGTCTGGTTCCTTCAAGACTACTTCACCCACCTCCGTGACACTAGGGTATTAGAATACACTATATAGCTCCTCCCTAACGTCTGGATCGATATATGCACCCTTATGCACCCTATGACCCTCCTTGAGATGAATAGCCGCTTCAATACCCATTATTCTAGTCTTACAAGTTGAACACCAGTAGAACTCATGGTCAATTATTTTTATTTGCTCCCAACTATCGCAAGAGTAATCCTCCATCGTCAACCTATAGTGGAGACTGCAGTATCCGATAAAGGTATAGTGAACGTGTGGTCTCCAGAACCTGCAATTTCTACACGTTCTCTCATTGTTAAGGTCATCGCCAGGCATGGCTCTTCCCTCCGGTGGTCGGCTCATCACCAAGGGAACATTGCCCCCTCGGTACCGGGCTGTCAAGAGGAATGTGTAGGTTAGAGATTTAATTGGTAGACTCATAAGGGTTTACAATCACATCCCCGCAAAGGTAATTAATAACTAGACAAGATAATAGTTAAAGGGTGATCATAGATGACCACAAACACATTACGAACAGGTCTCGTAATCGCAGGAGGATATGCTGATAAGGTTAGAAGAGTCTTATTCGCCCAACTACGCGACGCGATAAAGAGCGGCGAGATATCTAACACCGATGTAGCAAGGGCAGCGGCGGAACTAAACAGGCTCCTGTTCGAGATACTAGTTAACAAGCTAAACATAGACAAGGGCGACGTTGTCAGGATAACAATAGAGTACGAACTAGATCCGCCGAACATCAACTGGAAACTCGACACTCTCCAGATACAGGCTTGGAGGAGGCTACCAGACGAGGAAATACAGGCAAAGGTTAGAGAGTCGCTTCCAGAAGCTGAGGAGGTCATGAAAGGAGCGCTGGAACTTGGAGTCCGAAAGTTAGGGGAAACTGATACTGGGGATATAGTATACGAGGTGACCTTCAACGACATGAGTGTTGGTGCACTTCTAGTGACGCCACTCAATGGCAGTGCAGTAGTGAGGGGAGCAATTACTGATCCGACGCCAATGGTACTGAAACGCACCACTGTACAAGTAGAGGGTGACATCGACGACTACATTGCAAACAACATATCAACCATAGTAGGTAAAGCGCGAAACACTGAGAAGAGAGAGGCTCAAAAGGTCGTCAGGGAAATACTGGCTCTCCTAGGAAGAGAAGAGGAGGAATCGGTCGAAGAAGCCTATATGGAAGAATAGGGGCGAAATCCACTTAAACACCCCCCATAAATGGACTAGATTATGACGGCGCGGGGGTGCCCGAGCCTGGCCAAAGGGGTCGGGCTTAGGACCCGATGGCGTAGGCCTGCGTGGGTTCAAATCCCACCCCCCGCACCACACCATTAATTTATAGGATGATGGATGGTCTTGACGTGTTAGACGTAAATGTATATGATTATACTTAGTACGAATGGGAAGAGAGACTCAATGATACTCCATCTCATTATGAGCTTCGTCTCGTCCTGGTTGAGCTTTGAAGTATCAGCGTAGAGTATCTTGTTTAACGAGGCAGTTGCTATTGAGAGGAACATTCCGGACAAGACTAGATTGGAGGGTAGATTACCGTAAACAGTCGCCAATGATAGTATTGTTGCTGTTGCGTTTACAAGACCGCCAAGGGCTGAGACGCCCAGGATGGCTATCGATAATGGTAGCATGCCTTGGAATTCTCCTATGAGCTGGAAGGTTACTGTTAATAGCAAGTACGCTAATGCACTCTTGAGGGCAAGGCTCCAGGATAGAGGGCTTCTTACGTTGAATACAGCTTTGCTCTTCTCGGCTACCTGCTTAACAGGTCCCATGGATATGGCGAGGTGAATCAGGACTAGGATTAGGGTGGCAACTGCCGCCGTATAGTCTACCCAGCCCGTGAATATGTAGAGTGCTATTATCACAAGGGCCGCGGCCCTTATCTGTAATACAGCCAGTATGATCCTAACCGCCGTGGACAAGTATTCTCTCCTGGTCTGCGCCTCTTCTAACTCGCCTATCAGAGAAGTTACTCCCCCTATCGTCGCTTCGCTATTAACAAGACTCCCTAGGCCCGCCGCGTATAGGAGGCCTTTACCGCCCCATATCTTGGCCGCGGCATAGCTTACGAATGATAAGAGTAGTA